>NZ_BAABRI010000058.1:0-1053 GCF_040362925.1 Haloferula sargassicola | reverse complement strand
CAACCTGCTCATCGACGTCCAGGGCGGCGACGTCAACAACGGCCAGGCCACCATCCCCCGCGACGGCACCTACTACGTCCGCGTCCAACCCTGGAACGGCGACTACAACACCGAATACCGGTTCCGCGTCACGCTCGCGCCGCCCGGATCCGGGCAGATGGAAACGGAGGCCAACGACCAGTTCAGCCAGGCCGACGGGCTGAGCTTCACGCTGGCCGGCAACCAGCTCAGCAACCGCATCTACGGCCTGCTCGATACCGACGACGGTCCGGGCGATTACTTCGGCCTCGGCAACATCGCCGCCGGCACCGAGGTCGCCGCCGCGCTCGACCTGCCGACCTCCACCACGCTCACCAGCTACACGCTGCAGCTCTACCGCAGCAGCAATGCCGGCACCCCGGTGGCCACCAGCACCGACGGCCCGCTGACCCACCTGCTCCAGCCCGGCGACGAGGACACCTACTACCTGCGCCTCACCGGCACCGGTCTCGGGATGCTCGCCGAGTACTTCATCAACACCTCGCTGACCGACACCACCCCGCCGACCATCACCTCGGTGAGCCTGCCCGCGGAGGGCGTCACGCTCGACTTCTTCGGCCGCTCCTTTTCCATCGGCTACAGCGAGGACATGCTGCCGGAAACGGTCAACGAGCCCGCAAACTTCGAGCTCCTCGGCTCCGGCGGCGACGGCACTTTCGACGATGGCAACGAGCTCATCTATGCCCTCGCCCCGGCCAGCTATGCCTCCGGCCTGAGCCAGGGCTTCACCATCACCGACGGCCCGCTGCTCGCCGACGACTACCGCTTCACGGTCACCACCAACCTCCGCGACAAGCTCAACAACAACCTCGCCGCGCCCTACGTCCGGACCTTTTCGATCACCGACGTGGCCGGCTACGTCAGCGAAGACCGCGACAACGACAGCTTCGCCAGCGCGGACTCGCTTTCGCTCGCGCCGGACCTGGGGGCTTTCGACAGTTCGTTCGTCAACTCCGGCATCAGCCAGAGCTCCGCGGGCTCCGACCCGCGGGACATCGTCAGCGCGGACTTCGA
>NZ_BAABRI010000057.1:0-1088 GCF_040362925.1 Haloferula sargassicola | reverse complement strand
AGGTAGATCTCCTCGTATTTGACGCTCCGCCACAGCCGCTCGATGAACACGTTGTCCATCCAGCGCCCGCGGCCATCCATGCTGATTCTCACGCCGAGTTCCGTCAGCCGCCCGGTCCATTCCGCGGAGGTGAACTGGCAGCCCTGGTCGGTGTTGAAGATCTCCGGGATCGTGCCGCTTGAAGCCAGCGCCATCTCCAATGCCTCCAGACAGAGGTCGGTGCCCATGGTGTTGGAAACCGCCCAGCCAAGCACCTTGCGCGAGTGCCAGTCCATCACCGCGCACAGGTAGGCGTGGCCACGCGGCATCGGCACGTAGGTGATGTCGGCGCACCAGACCTGGTCGGGCCGCTCGATGGCGAGCTTGCGCAGCAAATACGGATACTTCCGGTGGCCGTCGTCCGGGATGCTGGTTCGCGGCTTGCACCAGATCGCCTCGTGGCCCATTTCGCGGCGCAGCCGGTCCAGCCGCTTGCGGTTGACCTTCACGCCGTGTTCGCGCTCCAGCACCGTCACCAGCCGGCGGCTGCCCAGGCACGGGTCGATCAGGTAAGTCTCGTCCAACAGCCGCTTGATTCGAAGATCCTCCGGATCCTCGGGCACCGGCTGGTAGCTGGCGGTGGAACGTGCCACGGCTAACAGCTCGCACTGCTTCCTCATGCTCAGTTTGGGATGCTCCTTGTCCAGCAACGCGATGCGATCCCTCACAGACCGAGTTGCTTGGACTTTTTTGTCAGCCAGTCCAACTCGACGGCTTGCTGGCCGATCTTGGCGTGGAGCCGCTCGCGCTCGCGTTCGAACTCCTCGGCGTCGGTCTTGCCCGCGCCGGCCCCGAAGGCGCTGGCGGCGTTCTGAGCCATCGTCTTCTTCCACTCCGAGACCTGCACCGGGTGGACATCGAATTCCTTGGCGATCTCCTGGATGGTCTTCACGCCCTTGAGCGCCTCAAGCGCCACGCGCGCCTTGAACTCGGGGTCGTGTCTTCTGCGTTTGCCTTTCATTTTGTGCGTGTTCGGTTCGGTTTGCGGTACCAACCCACGCTCCACAATCATAGCTTAACCATTGGACCGATTTTCGGGGTCCGGCTCA
>NZ_BAABRI010000056.1:0-1090 GCF_040362925.1 Haloferula sargassicola | reverse complement strand
TCAATCCGCGTCTGTGGGTCAACGACTTGCCGTGATCGGGCGGCGGCGGATGGCCGTTTGACGACTTCCGCGGGGGCCGCGGGACGAATCGCTCCGGGATTCGCCCGCGCCGGGAGAGGTGCGAGTCACCGGTGGAGCGGGGTTTCCGGAAACGCGGCGAAGCATGGGCGCTTTTACGGTGAAAATCGTAGTTCGCAGCCGCACGTTCCCACGGCACGGCTTGCGGCGGTGCTTGGGTGAAGCTGGGGAGGATGTGGGTCATGGCCGCACGGTGGTTCGGATCGGTGGCCCGCGGGGGATGCGGATGGGTGCGATGTCGCGAAGGTAGGTGAGCGGCCCACCACAGTGTGGGCAGGCGAAGGGCTCGATCTCGGGCAGCACGGCGGCGGGCTCGCCGATCTCTCCGAGCAGGGCGCGGACAAGCAGCCGGGTCTTGCGGGCGGCGGGGCTCTGGAAGCCGTAATGCCGCACGCGCGGAAAGCCCTTGGGCAAAACATGGATGAGCCAGCGGTGGATGAATTCGTGGGGATGAAGCGTGAGGACGCCGGTCTTGCCGGTGGTGCTGTCGGTCCAGGCGAGGCGGACGTTTCCAGCGGCGTCGTAGCCGAGCAGGCGCTTGGCGGAAAAGGCGCTGCGGCAAACGTAGCGGGCAAGATAGCGCAGGGCGGTCTTCCCTCGGCCGACGGGCTGGAGTTGGGCATTCCATGTCTTGCGTGGACTCAAGGCATGTCTTTGGTCCGGGGAAAGCAAATGCCATATCTCGGGATGATCACGCCGGAGCGCAGCATGCATGCGGCTGCGGAAGCGGGCGGCGAGCGGGCGGAAGTGAACGAGGAAATCATCCTTCGCGGGACGGGCGATGCGGCCGGTCTCCGGATGAATGGCGATGGCGGGGACGATGAGGTGGACGTGCGGGTGGTGCTGGATCTGCCTGCCCCAGGTATGGAGCACGCTGGTGAAGCCTCCTTTCGCGCCGCCGTATCGGGTGGCGATGAGGTCCTGGAGGGCGGCGGCGCTCTCGCGTAGCATGAGGTGGTAGAGGACTTCGGGCCGGTGGAGGCCGAGCGACCGCAGCTCGGCGGGCAAGGTG
>NZ_BAABRI010000055.1:0-1094 GCF_040362925.1 Haloferula sargassicola | reverse complement strand
GTTGAACAGAGCCGCTGCGCGGCGACTCCGCGCTGCGGCGTTGAAAGGGTTGAAGCGATCTGTCAGGCTTGTTCCTGCTATGAAAAAAAGATGACGCGATCACTTCAGCCGCTTGGTATCAGGATTTCACCCGCTTCGTCCAACTCAAAGGACTCGCGGAGCGCTCCCGCCAGACCTACCACGGCTGGGTCCGCCAGCTTGCCAGGCATTACCCGGACGAGCACCTGCCCGACCTCCCGCCGGAACGCGTGTTGGATTTCCTCGTCCACCTCCAGGACGACCGCAAGCTCAAGGCCAGCACCCTCAACCAGGCCGTCTGCGCCCTGCGCACCCTCTACCGCGACCACCTCGGCATCGCCTGGGACATCTGGAAGAAGATCAAGTTCAAGTTCGAGGAACCGCTCCCGCACGTCCTGACGCGCGACGAGGTCGTCCTGCTCCTGCGCACCTTCCGCGACGGCCGCTACCGCGCCTTCTGCACCGTCGTCTATCAATGCGGCCTGCGTCTCAACGAGGCGCTGCACATCAAGCCGGTGCACATCAACGGCGAGCGGCTCGTCATTTCCATCCCCAAGACCAAGAACCGCAAGGCCCGCGAGGTGCCCATCACCCCGCGCCTGCTGGCACGTCTGCGGACTTTCTGGCAATGCCACCGCAACCCCGAGTGGCTCTTTCCTGCCGTCGGCCGCGGCTGGAAGGGCAGCGGCATCACGCTCAAGGAGGCCATGCACCGCTCCGCCAAGCCCATGAGCGAGGCCGCCGTCTGGCAGGCCATCAAGGTCGCCGTGGCCGAAAGCGGACTCTCGAAGAAACACGGGCATATCTCCACCCACACCCTGCGCCACAGCTTCGCCACCCACATGCTCGAAGGCGGCGCCTCCATCCTACAGGTGGGTGCCTACCTCGGCCACAGCGCGCTCAAGGACACGCTGCGCTACCTCCACGTCACCGAGATCAGCGACAAGGACGGCCGCGCCGCCCTGGACACCCTGGCCGATCCCTGAAGCCCCGCTTTCCCGGGAAAAAGCGTGGCTCTCGAACTCGCAGAGCTGCTCGGTGAGCATTGGGCCGGCTACGCCCGTGCCCACCGGCAG
>NZ_BAABRI010000054.1:0-1140 GCF_040362925.1 Haloferula sargassicola | reverse complement strand
CGCATGCACCCGCCAACCATGGCTCCCGCATACTTCCGCCAGTCGATCCAGCCAGACCCTCCGATCCGTATCATCCTCGAAAACGTCTTTCCCGCCCTCGCCGCGGGCCATCACATGATAAACGGCGCCAGCCGCCTCGTAGCGTAGGGGTCGAGCCATGGCTCTCTCCTATCAACCTGAACCATGCAACGTCAATGCGCGTTTTCTAGGACCGACCCCTTTCAGACCATGGCTCTCTCCTATCAACCTGAACCGTGCTACGTCAATGCGCGTTTTCTAGGACCGACCCCTTTCATGCAGGCACAGGGTCGTCAGCAGGACGATGGCGGAAAGCCTGGTTCTCATCGGTTATATGACACCTCAGGCAGGCGGTCCTTAGAGTTTTTGGTAAATTGAGAGCGCTTCGCTTGGATGACGCGCCAGCCCCTCAAAGAATCATCACTGACGAAGTCTTCCTGTTCACAGGCACAGGCATGCTGCAATTGGATTCAAGACCACTCCCCGGGGTCATGGCTCGTTCAGCGCCTCCGCGATTGCCGCTTCCGCTTTCTCTTTGGGGGTCCGACCCGATTGGCACGGGATGAAGCTCCGATCAGGCTTCTTCCGTCCCGGAGGGACTTGGGAGATGAGCCGGTGGTGACAACCACCGGACCCCGATTTATCTTTGACCGGCTGCCCGCCTCAAGAAATCGGCGGCCGAAGGCCCGCAGCTCGTGCATGGGGGCGGCGGGCATCGACCGCCGGGCAGGCCCCCAGATCTCCGCCCCCCTGAGGTCTTACTTCGAGTCCCTCCCCGCCCGACTCAACCAAGACGAACCAGCGGCCAAAGGAAATCCAGCCCCGGCAGGGGCATCGGAAAGGAGTGGATCGCCCCGAACTGCACCGAGTTCTGCCCGTACTGGCCTTTCACGCTGATCTTCACCCCGTCGAAGCCGGCCTTGAGCGCGGCGATGGCGTTCTGGGGGCCGGCGATGGCGTCGGCCAGCGGCGGGCCAGGCCGGGGAGCGCGGTGTTCAGCTCGGCGTGGATCGCGGTGAAGGCGGGGATGCCGATGCGGGTGTCCGGCGGAGTGTAGCCAGCGCTTCCAGCCGGTCGGTGAAATTCTTCAGGTGGGAGGCGATCTCCACGTAGCTCTGCTCG
>NZ_BAABRI010000053.1:0-1241 GCF_040362925.1 Haloferula sargassicola | reverse complement strand
CTAGTATCCCATAAACCTTAAACGGACGGATATAGTGATCTGAGTTTCACGCGGGCCTGGGAATTGTCGAACTGCCATCGGATGGGTTTGGGATCGGCGTTCTTCCATCTGAGATACGCCCCAACCTGGGATCGGAATTCATCGACCGAGCCGATCCTCCGGTTCAGGCACTGTCGGGCGAGCAGGCCGATCTCGATCTCCGCCATGTTCAGCCAGCTGCCATGCTTGGGCGTGTGATGGATCTCGAAGCGTTCGCAAAGGGCTCTGGCTTTCTCCGCGGGGAAGGCCTCATAGAGAGATGCCGTCGTATGGGTGTTGAGGTTGTCCATGACGAGCAGGATCTTGTCGGCTCCGGGCAAAAGCCGATGGGCGATGTGGTCGAGGCACGCGGCGAAATCCGTGGCCGTGCGCCGTCCGTCGCGCCCGATGAAGACGTCCCTTTCGCCCACGTGGGGCATGGCGATCATGAAGCCCGTGACACTGCCCTCACGCACGTATTCGTAGTCGTGGCGGGCAGGACGTCCCGGGGCCGCGGGAATCGCCGGGCGACTTTCGGAGAGGAGTTGCTTGGCGAATTCGTCGAGGCAAACCAGCGGGATCGCGGGAGTCGGAGGTCGCGAATAGACCTCCAGTACGTCTTCCATCGCCGCTACGAAGGCGGCGTCTTCCTTGGGCGGGATGCACCAGCATTCCTGTCGCCACGGCTTGAGCGGACTTTTTTTAAGACGGTGGCCACCGAGGTGTGGGAGATGCTTTCGATGACGCCGATTTCAACGAGGTGATCGGCGAGAAGCTGGAGGGTCCAGCGGGCATGACCGGAAGGAGGTTGCGAGCAGGCCAGCGTGGTGATGCGGGCTTCGACTTCTCCGGTGATCTTGATCTCGCGCGGCGGTTTCTCACGCTGCTTGCGCTCCAGCGCGCCGAGCGGGCCGACTTCGCAACACCTTTCCCGCAGACGCACCAGCGTGCGCGGACTCATTCCGGTGACCCAAAGGATGTCGGCATCTTTCTTCCCCGGTCCGTGATCGCCTTCGTCGGCGAGGAGAAGGGCGATGGCGCGTTTGATCCTCACGGCGTTGCCCTTGCCTCGATCGCGGATGACTTCGAGGTCGCGGCGTTCGGCTTGGGTCAGTTTGATTCGGTGGATTTTGGCAGGCACCTCGCCGAGTGTACAAAACCCGGGAAAAGTACAATTTCAAAAACGCCGGTGTGTGTCATATTAAATTTTATGGACTACTAGG
>NZ_BAABRI010000052.1:0-1409 GCF_040362925.1 Haloferula sargassicola | reverse complement strand
CGGGGATGTCCCTCAGATCGTTAGAATCGGTGGGAGCCGGTCGGGTTGAGATTCATCGGTTGGTGGCTTTCTGACAAGCTTGCTTCTGCCCCGCGTTGTCGCTCGGAGCAGAGGACGAGGGCGCGGCGTCAGCCGCGACAGAGGACGGAGCGTAGAGCGACAACGCGGACGCCAAACGGGGGAGGTCGCCTGCATGCCTAACCTTGCGGAAGCCTGCTTCGGCCCACAGCAGACCCGAAGCCATCCAACGAGGCACCATGTCGGCCTTCTCGTTCCAACGCTTCACGTTACCGCTCTGCGCCCGCCAGTTGCGGATCACGTTCTCGATGAGGTTCGTGCTCAGAAACGTGGTGTTGAGCGTCGCGGGCACGTCGAGTTGATGGAAGGCCAACAGCGCTCCACGCCTCTCCTTGAGCGCCACCGCTGCCGCAGCGTTACGCTCGCTGACAAACTCCAGCAGCTCCTCAAAGGCCTCCTCGCCTGCCTCCCGCCCTTGGGCTTCCCGTAGCGTTTTGAAGAGACGGTCAATATCGGCCCGGTCGCGCTGACGGACCTTCTCACGCAGGTTGGATTGCGCGTGGACCAGGCATTCCTGGCGCACCGAGTCCGGCCAGCGCCGCGACACCGCCTTTTCGATCGCCGCGCTCCCGTCCCGCAGGACCAGCAGTCGGCGGCCCGATCCGGGCGCGAAACCGCGCTTTTCCAAGCCGTCGAGCAGCGACGCCACCACCGCCGCGCTCTCCGAGGAGCCGAGCCCGAAATCCAGCACCCGCTTGTTTCCCTCTGCATCGATGCCCACGGCGATCACCACGCACAGCTCGCGCGTCAGCCACACTCCGTCGATCAGCAAAGTCAGCCAGTCGGCGTCGTCGAGCCGGCGCTCTCGCAGCAGGGCAAGCTGCTCGCGGCTTTTCTCGACCCACATCCGCGACGCCTCGCTCTTGCTCACCGCTCCATTCAAAGCCCGCTCCACCCCGCGCACCGGCATGCCCTGCGCGACGGCGGCCACGACCTGATCAAACATTCCTTGCGCACTCGATGCAGCCTCGTAGGTCGCCAGACGCACCTCGCCCTCGGTTTCATGACGCACCCGGGGTCGACGGATCTCCTCCTTGCCTCCGTCGAGGAACGCCACCCCCCGCTCCGAGCCGGCGCGGTGACAGGCGCAGTTCGGATCCGGCCGGTAGCGCGGTCCGCACAGCACATCGACCTCCTCGGCCATCGCTTCGAGCAAGCCGAGACGGACTGCTCCCTTCATCATCTCGCGGAACAATTCCGCCGCCTCGCGCTCTCCGCCTTGCAGGAACGCCTCCTTCAGTCTTTCGTGATTCATGGTGGTTGGTTGGTTTTGGTTTCGACGCCTTCACGCTGTGCGTGAGGCCAACCAGCCACCACCTCATTCTAACGAT
>NZ_BAABRI010000051.1:0-1457 GCF_040362925.1 Haloferula sargassicola | reverse complement strand
TGTGCCAAGAAAAGCCCCTGCGTATGCTAAGCGACCCGTACCGTAAACCGACACAGGTGGGTGGGATGAGTATTCCAAGGCGCAAGAGTGAACCCTGGTTAAGGAACTCGGCAAATTAGCCCCGTAACTTCGGAAGAAGGGGTGCCCCCATTCGTGGGGGCCGCAGTGACCAGGCCCAACCGACTGTTTAGCAAAAACACAGCATTCTGCCAAGACGCCAAGTCCAAGTATAGGATGTGACACGTGACCAATGCGGAAAGATTAAGGTGAGATGTTAGCCCTTTTGGGCGAAGCTTCGAACCCAAGTCCCCGTGAATGTCGGCCGTAACTATAACGGTCCTAAGGTAGCGAAATTCCTTGTCGGGTAAGTTCCGACCTGCACGAATCGTGAAACGAGTTGGGCGCTGTCTCAACCAGGTGCTCAGTGAAATTGTAATGGCGGTGAAGATGCCGCCTACCCGCAGAAGGACGGAAAGACCCTATAGACCTTAACTGTAAGCTGTCATTGGTTCTTCGATTCTCATGCTCAGCATAAGTGGGAGACGTTGAAGGCGCCCTTTAGGGGGTGTCTGAGTCACCAGTGAGATACCACCCTTGGGTGTTGGAGGATCTAACCTCGTGCCGTGAAACCGGCCGGGGAACAGTGTCAGCCGGTCAGTTTTACTGGGGCGGTATCCTCCCAAAGAGTAACGGAGGAGCGCGAAGGTGGGTTCAGCACGGTTGGCAACCGTGTGTCGAGTGCATAGGCATAAACCCGCCTAACTGTGAGGCCAACAAGCCGAGCAGATACGAAAGTAGGCCTAAGTGATCCGGCGGTAGAAAGTGGAATTGCCGTCGCTCAACGGATAAAAGGTACCTTAGGGATAACAGGCTGATTTCGCCCAAGAGTTCATATCGACGGCGAAGTTTGGCACCTCGATGTCGGCTCGTCGCATCCTGGGGCTGGAGAAGGTCCCAAGGGTCCGGCTGTTCGCCGGTTAAAGCGGCACGCGAGCTGGGTTCAGAACGTCGCGAGACAGTTCGGTCCTCTATCCTCTGTGGGCGCAGGAAAACTGAGGGGTTCAATTCCTAGTACGAGAGGACCGGAATTGACGCACCTCTGGTGCACCGGTTGTCGTGTCAACGGCATGGCCGGGTAGCTAAGTGCGGTCCTGATAAGCGCTGAAAGCATCTAAGCGCCAAGCAGTTCCCAAGATGAGTTTTCCCTGAAGGATCGTGGAAGACGACCACGTTGATAGGGTGTAGGTCGAAGCGCAGCAATGTGTGTAGCCGAGCACTACTAATCATCCGTATGGCTTGATTCCTTTTTTCTTTCTTTTGAAATCAGGTTTCCAAGGAACCGAAGCAAAGAGCATCCGTTTTCAATTGAAACGTGAAGCGTGGGTTTCGGCAGGTAAAAGTAAGGAAAGGCAGCGATATTCTCCGTGTGGATGTCAGGGAGCGGGTCAACCGCCCCC
>NZ_BAABRI010000050.1:0-1488 GCF_040362925.1 Haloferula sargassicola | reverse complement strand
GCCCGCCGGGCGGAGAATCTTGGAAAAGGACGGGGCGAAGCGATGGGAGACCTTGCAAGCCATGGCAACTCTAGGTCGGTCGCTGCCCACAGGGGGGCGGCGGGCATTGACCGCCGGGCGGGGCGGCGACGGTGAGGGACAGGAGAGAGCGACTTGGTGACCTGAGGAGCGATGGCTTTCAGGGACTCGAACCCACTCTCCCGGCACGCCCGCTGCAAAACCCCTGCCCGGCGGTCGATGCCCGCCGCCCCCGACGCGGTGCCCGCCGGGCAGGAGAATCTTGGAAAACGACAGGACAGAGCGGCTTGGTGACCTTGCAAGCCATGGCTTCCAAGGACTCGAACCCACTCTCCCGGCACGCCCGCTGCAAAACCCCTATCCGGCGGTCGATGCCCGCCGCCCCCGACGCGGTGCCCGCCGGGCAGGAGAATCTTGGAAAACGACAGGACAGAGCGGCTTGGTGACCTTGCAAGCCATGGCTTCCAAGGACTCGAACCCACCCTCCCAACACGCCCGCAGCAAAACCCCTGCCCGGCGGTCGATGCCCGCCGCCCCCCGGTTTCGCTCGGCATGCACTTCCCGGCTTGTTAGACTCGCCTCATGCCGGACTGGAGCGCGTTTCATTTCTTCCGGCGCGGAGCGGATCTCCAACGGAGCTTGAACCGCCTGCCCCATTGGCAACAGGAACAAGGCTGCCTTTTCGTGACCCTTCGCTTGGCGGATTCCCTCCCCGCGCGGCTTTTGGAAAAATGGAGAAATGAACGCGAGACATGGACCCGGTTTCACCTGCCTCCGTGGAACCAGGAGACCCAACATGAATACCACCGGCGATTCTCCATGCAGATCGAGCATTGGCTCGACGCAGGATATGGCGGGTGCGCGATGAAGGACCGTTGCGTATCAGGGATCGTCCGCGATGTCTTCCTCCACTTTGACGGCGACCGCTATCTCCAGCACGCTTTTGTGATCATGCCGAACCACGCTCATCTGCTGTTCTCCCTGGGGCACGGTCATGACTTGGGACAGGTTGTCGGATCGTGGAAAAGCGTCAGCGCAAAACGAATCCACCGCCATACCGGCGGATCGGGAGCGTTTTGGCAAAAGGACTACCATGACCGATTGGTCCGGGGGCCGGAGCATTTCCGTCGGGTTGCGAGGTATCTACGGAAGAACCACGAAGAGAGTAAGACGGCCCTCCTATGGGAAGCCCCGTGGCTCCAAGAGTGGCTGGACCGGGGCGGCGGGCATTGACCGCCGGGCGGGGCGGCGACGGTGAGGGTTAGGTGGACGGGCTTGGTGATCCGGGGAGCAATGGCTTTCAGGGACTCGAACCCACCCTACCAACACGCCCGCTGCCACAACCCTGCCCGGCGGTCGATGCCCGCCGCCCCCGACGCGGTGCCCGCCGGGCGGAGAATCTTGGAAAAGGACGGGGCGAAGCGATGGGAGACCTTGCAAGCCATGGCAACTCTAGGTCGGTCGCTGCCC
>NZ_BAABRI010000049.1:0-1696 GCF_040362925.1 Haloferula sargassicola | reverse complement strand
CCATTCCGAACCCGGAAGTGAAACGCCGCAGCGCCGATGGTAGTGAGACGATAGGTCTTGTGAGAGTAGGACGCCGCCAGGTCTATGCCCGGCATCTTCAGCAATGAAGATGCCGGGCTCTTTTTTTTACCCGCAAGGAGCGGAGAACGGAGACATTCACCGCCGGGCCGCGAAGGGATGGTAAGCGCAGTAAATTGGCTCTTCGGTTCTTCGTCGTCAGCGCATGACGGTAAGCGCAGTAAATTCGCTCCCCTTGACGGATTTCAAGCAACCCGGTCTTCGCGGGGTTGGTTCCGGCGGGCCGCCGCGATGCGGGCGGGCGTGAGCGTGGCGATGACCTCGGGGTCGGTGACGCCAGGGAGGGCGGTCAGCAGTTCCTTCAGGTAGGCTTCGACCGGGAGGTCGTGGAGCTTGCAGTTCTCCACCAGCCGTGTAGATCGCCGCGGCGTGGTGGCCGGCGTCCTCGCTGCCGAAGAACAGCCAGTTTTTCATCCCCAGTTTCAACGGACGCATGCCGTTCTCGGTTTCGTTGTTGTCGATCTCGAAGCGGCCGTCGTCCAGGTAGCGCTCGAATTTTTCCCAATGCCTCAGGGCGGAGGCCAATGCCCGGCTGGTGGGAGAGGACGGCCGGTGCGTGGGCAGCATGCCGCGCATGAACCGCCCGATGCGCCGCACCAGCGGGTGCGCTCTGCCAAGCGCGCACGTGGTATCTCAGGGCCGGAGAGGCTTTCTTTTCGCGCAGCCCGGAGTCGATCCGGTAGAGCTGGTGGATGATGAGCGCCGAGTGGCGGCACGGTCCGGATTTCAGCGTGTCGGTGAAATCGCGCCGGATATGGGTGAGGCAGGCGATGAGTTTCACCTCGGGATGTGTGCGGGCGTAGGATTCGTAGACGCTGTAGGCATCGCACTTACGTGTCCGCGGAAATGCCTGCCAAGGCACTCGGCGAGTTCGGCACGGCTGCGGCCCACGCCCAGTGGTAAACCTAAAAGGGAAAATGGGCGCGTTCGTTTGGCACCACGAAGCGGGGTGCTTGACGGGTGGGCCGGGGGATTGCGATCCGGGGCTTGGGTCATCCGCTGAGCAGGAGTTCTACCTCGTCCGGAAGGCCGGGCAGCCATTTCCCGCCCAGCCAGCGGCGTAGCAGGCGGGTCAGCAGCAGGGTCCAGCGTTGCTCGACGGTCCATCGCTCCGTGATGGCGCAAATGTGATGCAACTCGTTGCTGATGCGCGTGACCGCTTGGGCGATGAGGTCGCCCTTTTCGTGCAGGACGCTGACCTTGACGGTGCGCTGGCCTCCACTCCGGACCTGTCGGCCGACGCCGGACATCAGCATGGGGCGGGTGCGGATGGCCTCGCGGTGGTGCTCCGCGTCGTAGAAGCGCAGGTAGAGCGACCACCAGTTGTAAACCAAGGCGATGAGGTTGGCCATGAGCCGGCTGGAGGTAAGTCGGCGCGAGGTGTAGCCGTTCCAGCCCCATTGGTTCTTGAGTTCGTCGAAGCAGTTTTCCGCGTCGGCACGGTCGCGATACTGCTTGGGCATGACGGGGGCGGGAAAGGCTTGCTCATCAAGCGAGGTGACGAGCACGGCGATCTTCCCGCTCCACGGGGTGGCGCAAGCGTCCCAGCCTTCGCCGCGGGCGTGGGGCAGGCGGCTCTGGCGGTCTTTGCCGCGGCGGGAGTTGCCGGGCTCCCCGA
>NZ_BAABRI010000048.1:0-1834 GCF_040362925.1 Haloferula sargassicola | reverse complement strand
GTGCCAACCCCCGTCGTCTCACCTCCACCCGCATCCTCCGCTCCAATTCGCCCTTCTGCGATTCCCCTTCCATCGAAGACGAAAAAGCCCCTAGGAGCGTTTTTAGCAATCACAACCTACCCTAGGGGCTATTTTCTCCTGTCCGCCGACAAGGATCTCCGCTTTTCTAGCTAGGAAAACCTTTAAACTGTTCGGTGAAGAAAGCCATGCGCATCCTTGAACCACCAGACGAAGTCAAAGCAGCATCGCGTCGCCAAGAGGTGTTCCGCGCTTGGATCGACGGCGGTATGCTCTCAGTATCGGTATGTCACCTCTTTCCTGAGACTTACAAGGAGGACCCCACCGAGATCTGGGGAATGCTCATTTCGGACATTTTCCACCACGTTGTTGACGCTATCGTTCTGGAGACTGCACGAGAGCGTGACGAGGTGCAGAGTTCGTTGAGACATTCGTTTGATGAGGTCGTTCGCTCCGAACGAGGCACCCGTCACGGGACTTTTAAGAACATATTGAAGAGGTTGCCAGAGCTTCCTGATCCAGATGTGACTGGTGACGATAAGTGCGTTGAGATCGTTCGCATCGCCCTGATTCCAGACTCGATACGGGTGATGGTGCTGGTCGGTATGTGGCTTCCAGAAGAGGAGGCGGTGTGGGGGAACCTGCTCTACGACATATCAGCCATGGTAGCCGAGTCCCTGGGATCGCAACGTGATGTTGCCATCACGAAGGCGGATTTGATTGCGGACGTGCTTCACTACATCGACAACCCTACCACGGAATACAGCGGCGAATACTACAACACCGAACAAAACGGTGGTGGACAACCGGCTACCCGCCCCGAGTCGACATGACCCTCTTGACTACAACCCTAAACCCTGTTGCGGAGCGGCGCTCCCGGTAGCCGGTGCCACACCTCGACGTTAGGCAAGAATATGGCGAAGCGAGACGAGATTGCATCCCAGCTTATCAAGGAGGCGAGTGAACACACTTTCGCGAAGAATCAATACCGCAGTGAATATGGATTCTATAGCCGACCGAGCCCCGAGATGGAGGCTTGGATTGCGAGTGTTGAGGACTTTCTTGTCGTCAATTACGGTCGAGATAGCGCCCCTTGGCGTGTGTTCCAGCGATTCAATCGACGCAATCTTGATGGCTTTTTGGAGGACGAACTGGAGAAGCAAAAGAGCATCATTGTCGCTTCGCTGCAGGCTTGCCTTCGGATTCAGCCACGAACCTCCGGAGGAACATTTGATCCGACTTTGGCCTTAGGGACCATCTTTGATAGATTTCACGCGGTGACTCGGCGTCTTCGTTCTCGTCATTCTAGTCGCGATACCCTAGACGTCCAAGATGAGTATGATGTTCAGGATCTCTTGGCTGCGCTTCTCCGACTGTTCTTCGATGATCTTCGTGCTGAGGAGTGGACGCCTAGCTACGCCGGGGGATCCTCGCGCATGGACTTTCTTCTCAAGCGGGAACAGACAGTCATTGAGGTGAAGATGACCCGGAAAGGACTTGGTGACCGTGAACTTGGCAAACAACTGATCGAAGATGTCGCACGCTACAGTGTGCATCCAGACTGCAAGCGCTTAATCTGCTTCGTCTATGACCCCGAGGGAAGGGTGCAGAATCCGGCGGGAATTACGAATGACCTTTCGAAGAAGGACGATACTTTTGAAGTAACAGTCATCATCAAACCAAATGCCTAACCCCAAAGATAGCTTCGGGCGGTAGCCCCGAAGTTATCGGTTGTTGAACGGGCCCAGGCGGGTTGGGCGGGCGGTGTGGCTATCGCTCTTGCGGTTTCAATCCGCGTCTGTGGGTCAACGACTTG
>NZ_BAABRI010000047.1:0-1985 GCF_040362925.1 Haloferula sargassicola | reverse complement strand
TCCCCATTTCGGGGCCCTCGCCACTCCACCCTTGCTTGAGAATCCAATCCAATCCTACCTCTCTGCCGACCCGCTCCACCATAGCTTAGTTTAGCCACTCAGTGGCCGGACTTTGGGGGCCAGCTCAATCTGACCCGCTTCTACGCCAACACGCAGCGTCAATAGCGTCCCACCTGAATGCTTCCTCCAAGTCGGGTGCGGCATCTTAAAAGCATCGCACCTCTCGTGAATCTTGGCAGTTCCACGTCCAATCCGTTCAATTAGGCCGCGAATGAAAAACACCCTAGCGATCAGAGGGTTTCTCGGGAGAGAAGCGTGTGTTTTTCGCAAATCATTCGGAGACAGATCGGGGGGCAACTCACCATAGTTCCAGATTTCCAAGCGGCCTGGATACAAGCCAACGGTCACTCCACCGGACTGATTTGAGAAGTCCTGATGAATCAATGCATTCAAGAGGCCTTCGCGGACAGCTTCCAACGGAAACTGAGGTCTGTCATTCCGTTGCCATTTGCCTGGGACGAATTCGGAGGACAGTTCAATCTGCGACTCGCAGAAGTCGGCCAGCTTGGAGAACTGGGAGAAGAGGTTTCCCCCAAACTCACGATCAACGAGAAGCTCGTCCCCGGTCTTGTCCGAAGCGAAGCGCGTTGCTCGTGAACGGAGTTGGGTCAGTAGCCGACTGGGACGTCCGCCAAAGAGCACCACCGCAGCCTGCGTCAGTTGGCCGCGATTCATAAGACCAAGATCCTCCAACACGGATTGGGTATCGCGGGGATTCGTGAAATTCCAACGATCTCGATTCCGTGCTTCCCGAACTGTTTCATCCACTTCCCCCAAGTCGAGGTCGTCCAACGAAAAATCGGACGCAGACTGCTTCTCCCAGCTGCTTCTGCGTTGAAGCCGAGTCTGTATGACATGGCTCACCTGCCCGCTGTCAGCCACGTGGGTCTGTGATCCGACTCTGACATAAATGTCGCCTTTAAAGACATAGGGACCTTCAGAGCCGGCGGGAGACTCGATCACGAGCAGTCGTCCTCCGTCGATTTCCTCCACCGACCCCGACAGAATCGCTCTTGGCGAAATGGCCTCTTGAATCTTATGGAGCAATTGTCGGGCTTCCTCCTGCGAGCCCGGATAATTCATCCGCTTGGATTCCGCCAGCTCAAGACCGATGAATAGGCTGCCTCCCTGAGAGTTGAGGAACCCACATACAGCCTTCGCAACATCGTCCAGAGAGGCATTCCCAGACTTGAACTCGACACTTTCCGATTCGCCGGCTCTGACAATTGCTGAAATCTGGCTTGGAGTCATCATGGGTGAGTGGGTTGAATGATCTGCCGAACGCGGTCCACATCCTTCAGGTTCGTCTCCAGAAACCGGAATACGTCGTCTACATCCTCATAAGACTGCACCCAGTTGCTTCGTCTCTCGGAAACGGGGAGGTGGTCTTGGATGCAAAGATTATACAGGTCAATTATTCTCAGGTCATCGAGAACGCCGGTTTTCCTATTTGGCACCAAGACCCGTGCCACTGGCAGGTTGGTGGTTGCGTCGGTGGCGTAGAGAATCGGCTTCAAGAGTTGGCGGAACTTCTCGATGTCCTGCTCGGCAATTTTCCAAACCGGCTTCTCGATTTCGATAGCCCTGCAAATCTCCTTGAGAGTGATCCCGCTTCCGTATCGTGACCGTATGATTGCAAGCACCAAGTGGCAGTCTTCCACCGCTTCCAGACAGGCCTCCTCGTTGCTTTGACCAGGCCTGTTCTGAATGGTCCCGTAGTGTGAGTTCATCACCTCGTATCCATAGCTCTTCAACGTGCTGCAGATCTGCGTCAACTCAGATGCAAAACCGAAGACGGTTGTAAGCCCCCGAGCGACCGCCGTTGGGACGATCTCGGCGGACTCCGCTGACGTGTCAGGATCGCCGGATGTCACGGACACGTTACACCGATGAGGACAAGGCCCGCTTGCTCGGGGAGTTCGTAG
>NZ_BAABRI010000046.1:0-2089 GCF_040362925.1 Haloferula sargassicola | reverse complement strand
GTGCCAACCCCCGTCGTCTCACCTCCACCCGCATCCTCCGCTCCAATTCGCCCTTCTGCGATTCCCCTTCCATCGAAGACGAAAAAGCCCCTAGGAGCGTTTTTAGCAATCACAACCTACCCTAGGGCCTATTTTTTCCTGTCCGCCGACAAGGATCTCCGCTTTTCTAGCTAGGAAAACCTTTAAACTGTTCGCCAGAAAACTCTCAGACCACCCAAACCCAAACAATAGAAAGAAAACATACCATGCCACACATCCAACTGACAACAGACGACGGCACCCTGAAGCGCCTCAGCATCACACCGGAACTTCTCAGTGCACATCCTGACTTGAAAGCCGCACTTGACCGCGTGTCAAAGGCAACCGCTGGAACGACCCTTGCCACCTACGGCGAGTCATATGAGCGTGGCGGCGGGCACGACAAGGAACATGACAAGTCCGGTGACCACGGAAAGGAATTCAGCAGAACCGCATAACGCGAATGGTTTTCAAGGTTCACAGCAGGTGCAATATCAACTGCACCTACTGCTACATGTTCAACAAGGGAGACGAGGCGTTCCGTGGGATGCCTCGATCAGTGCCTTGGGAAGTCGTTGAAGGGGTTGCAGGCATGATCAAAGATGATCATGCCTGCAATCCGACTAATGACTATTCTCTAGTCTTTCATGGCGGGGAACCGCTGCTGATCGGACATGACTACTTCTCAAGAATCATGGCCTACCTGACGCAGGAATTGGCATCAATCAAGGTTCGCTACACGATTCAAACAAATGGAATTTTGATCGACAGCGATTGGATTCATCTCTTCCAGAAGTTCAACGTGGTGGTAGGCGTAAGCCTAGATGGGCCACCGAACATTAACGGACTTAATCGCAAGGGATTCGACGGTTCAGATTCGACGCCCAGAGTGCTCGCTGGAATTGCAAAGCTTCAGGAGTCGGAGGTCGTGTTTCCAGGCGTTCTGTGTGTAGTTCAACCAGAGGCTGATGGAGCTGAAACCGTTGAATACTTTTTGAATGAGCTAGGAATTGAGTGGTTTGATCTCCTCTTGCCTGACTACACATACGAGGACATTCCAGATAATTGGGACGATCTGCAGGTTCGCTTTGGCGAGTTTCTGATCAGTGCCTTTGATGCTTGGTTTCCGCACTCGAGGAGAGGTGTGTCTTGCCGCTTTTTCGACAGCTTGCTCTCAAAGTTGACTGGTGGACCTAGCCTAGTGGACACGTTAGGTCGAGATGGACTTGGTGCAGTGATTATAGAGACGAATGGGCTTCTTGAGCCACACGACGTTCTCCGGATCTGCCCAGAATTCGCCCGTGATACCGGGATACAAGTTGGAGCTGGTGCTCTCCAAAGGTTTAGGGAGTCCGCCTCATACCGGCTGGCATCAAATTTGGATGGCCATCACTGCAATGATTGTCTGACATGTGACTTCTTTTCAGTCTGCAAAGGGGGGCACTACATTCACCGCTACAGTAGGAAAGGCGGCTTTTTGAACAAATCTGTGCATTGCAAGGCACTGACAATGGTAATGAATCACGTATATGACAAGCTGTCACACGACACAGAAAATATCGAGGCGAACAAGACGGTGCTGGACAACCGCCTACCCGCCGCCAATTCAAGCATCTCGGTAACTACAGCCCGCAGATAGCAGCGGGAGTGGCGCTCCCGGTAGGCGGTGCCAGACCTCAAACGTTGGCCCGAAATAAGAGCTGGATCTGTGTAGGGCTCTGCGGCTTCTTCGAGTGGAGTGCGATGATGGCAGGGCGGCATGATGGTCGCTCGGAGTGCCAAGGTCGGGTCCAGGATGAGAGTGATGCGACACGGTAGGGCGAGGCGCGAAGCGAGGTGAGCAGTCAACGGACTGGCGTAGATTCGGACAGCTATAGCTGACGCGAGGCGCGACCTTTTGGCGACGGAAGAGCAGAGGCGAGCTTGCTGGGTAAGAAAAAGGCCAACCCCAAAGATAGCTTCGGGCGGTAGCCCCGAAGCTATCGGTTGTTGAACGGGCCCAGGCGGGTTGGACGGGCGGTGTGGCTATCGCTCTTGCGGTTTCAATCCGCGTCTGTGGGTCAACGACTTG
>NZ_BAABRI010000045.1:0-2095 GCF_040362925.1 Haloferula sargassicola | reverse complement strand
AGTGGCCGCAGATGACGAGCTTGATGTTGGTGGAGGGCTTGATGAGTTTTTCCATCAGCGCCGCGCCCTCATTGCGGGGAGACATGCGGTAGGGGGAGGTGGCGATGAGGTTTCCCTGGGTATCGAGCACGGAATGGGTGAGGAGGATGACCTGGTGACCGGCATATTTTTCGGAGGAGATCAGCGCATGACGGTTTCCAGTCGTTCTGGAGGTGACATCCCCTTGACGGGATGGCCTTGAACGGGTGTGAAAGCCCGAAATATCAAGGCTGTGGCTCCCTTCAAGGGGTATGTAGTTATGGAAATCAAATTCGAGGAAATCGGGGCTCAGATCAATCTGGATTTCGACAAGCGCTCCGGGCCGAGGGGTCCGCACTGCGAGGCGCGGCTCCCTCGCAGCAAGGTCGGCCGCAGAGCCTTGATGGACGGGCCCATGCCGCATGGTTCCATTATTTATCTGACGTTCCCCACCGTGCAGGGCTTCTGCCGGTCCTGCGAGCGCTATGTGACTACCTGCCCTCAGGAGGTTCACTCCGACTGCCACCTGGCGGCTGATGAGGCTGGTAAGTTCGTGGGCCGCACTGGCGACCCGTTCCTAGGTCGCCACGATGTTCGAGATCAATGATGGAACCGGGCGCAGCTACGACAAAATCGTCCTGAAAGCGGCCACGCCGCCACCGTGAAGGGCGGATTCGCCGTCGTTGTTAGGATGAAAGCGGGAGGTAATGCGGAGAATCTATCAGAACGATTTTGACGTAGAGTGTGCGGAGGGTAGAATCCGCGCGCATGAGAATGACTTGGCTTCGCTGGAGTGGCGCGATCCTCGCGAATGTTTCGATACTCACGACCTCGGTCGTCGCCTACATTCCTCCGATCGATTTCGAGGCGCCGGAGTTCGTGCCGCTGGATCTTGTGGACGCCGGGTCGGGAACCACCTACGGGGGTTGGGACCTGCTGGCCGGTCTGGCGGAAGTCAGCCCGGTCGGAGAAGGTCTCGGCGGCGGGCAGGCCCTGCGGCTAACGGAAACCTGCCCCTCCGGCGAGGCGCGCGTACGCCGGGATCTCGATTGGGATCCAGCGGAGCAGGTGGCTTTCGTCGATCTGTGGATCAAGCCGCCGGCGAATCCGGCCGGCAGCCCGTCCTCGCTCCACCTGAACGGCAGCCAGATCGCCTTTCAACTCGATGACCAGGGTGCGCTCGGCGAGATCTGGGCCTATAGCGGGGATGACGACGCGGTCGATCCCGGCGAAGAACCGGTGTGGTATCCGCTGGCACCCACCTTCGCGCTCGATCCGGTGGAAGAGCGTGCTACCTCGTTCCTGCGCCTGACTCTGAGGCACGACGTCATCCGCCGCGTGTGGGATGTGTTCATCAATGGAAAGATGGCGGGGGCCAACCTCGGCTTCGAGGGGCGGGTCGGCCTGCTGCAAAGCCTCGACCTTTTCGGCAGCGACGTCACCGATGTGCTCATCGACGAGCTTTCCGCGGATCCCGACAACATGCTCTTTCCGGATGCCGATCAGGACGGCCTGCCCGATGCCTGGGAAACGGCCAACGGCTCCGATCCCAACCGCTATGACCGGGATGAGATCAATCCTGTCACGGGCAAGAGCTGGCTGCAGGACTATCTGGATTCGCTCTGGAACCCGTCCGGTCAGCAGGGCGTGATCCCCAAACTCACGCCACCGCCGGTCGGCGTCGTGCCGCCGCTGACGATCCTCGGCCAGCACGTGCCGATCGGTGCGCTCAAGGGGGCGCTCACCGTCGGCGGCGACGGCTCGGCGTCGTACTCGATCCCGATCGACCTTCCCAAGGGAACCGCCGGGATGGAGCCGAAGATCTCGCTCGACTACTCCAGTAACGGCGCCAACGGCATCGCTGGCCTCGGCTGGTCGCTGAGCGGCCTCCAGCAGATCACCCGCGGCGGTGCCACGCTGGTCAAGGACGGCTTCGTCGACGGTGTGGATTTCGATGCCAACGACCGGTTCTTTTTCAACGGCGAACGTCTGGTGCTGGTCGCGGGCACCTACGGCGCGGATGGCTCGCAGTACCGCACCGAGATGGATTCCTTCGCGCGGATTACAGCCCACGGCC
>NZ_BAABRI010000044.1:0-2371 GCF_040362925.1 Haloferula sargassicola | reverse complement strand
GTAAGCCCCCGAGCGACCGCCGTTGGATTGGGGTGGACGCTGAGGGTCGGATGGATCAGGCGACGCGCTTGAGGTCGCGGGCGGCGGGATGCTTGGCGCGGTTTTCGGCAGCCCAGACTTCCGGCAACAGGGCGTCGAGGTCGTTGGGCCTCATCGTGGGCAGGCGCTCGATGACGTCCTTGAGATACGCTTGCGGATCGACGCCATGGTTGAGGGCGCTGATCAATACGGTGTAGAGCGCGGCGCTGCGGTCTCCAGCTTCGGGATGACCAATGAACATCCAGTTCTTCTTCCCCACCGCCGTCGACCGGATGTCGCGCTCGGTGGCGTTGTTGTCGATGGCCACGCGTCCGTCTTCCAGAAAGGTGTGCATGGCGCTCCATTGGCCGAGGGCATAATGGAGCGCTTCTCCCAGCCGGCTCTTGGGACGGATGGCGGTGGCACTGAGGTGTTTGAATGCTTTCCCTAACAGGCGGATGAGGGGAAGGCTGCGGTTGTGCCGCACTCGTGCCCGGACTTCGGTGGTCGCGCCATGGTCTTCGAGATCACGCTCGATGCGATAAAGCGCGGCGATCTGTTTGAGGATCCAGGCGACGACGGCGGGCCGCTCTTTCAGTGCGGCCTCGAACTTGCGGCGGATATGGGCGAGGCAGGCGGCTCGGCGGACGTTCTTTCCGCGCCGCGCCTGGAGTTCGCAGTAGGCGGCATAGGCTTGGTAGCCGTCGCTTAGCAGGACGCCTTCGAAGTTTTCACCGAGCCATTGGGCGAGGTGGCGATGCTCGCGAGTGGTCTGCCAGTCGAAGATGACGTCGCCGCTCAGTCCGCGGTAAACCCAGAAGTAGCCGAGCTTGCTGCCGCCGGGCGCGGTGCGGTCGAGGCAGCGCACGGGGGTCTCATCGGAGCGGACGACGCCGCCGGCGAGCATGCGCTCTTTCATGCGGGCGACGAGGATGCCGAGCTGGTCGCCGACTTTCTCCGCGGCGTCGTGCATGGTGTTTTCGGCGATGTCCACGCCATGGCGCCGCAGGTTGAGCTGGTGCTGGCGGTGAAAGGGGAGGTGGTAGAGGTATTTGTTGGCGAGCAGCTCGGCGAGCAGGCCGGGGCCGAGGAAGCCGTTGTCGATGATACGGGGCTTGGCCGGCGAGATGACGGGGGTGGCAAAGGGCTGGTCGACCGGCACGTAGCGCCAGCGCACGGTGCGGCGGAGGTAAAAGTAGCCGGGCTCCTTTTCGAGCTGGTCGCTGGTCTCGCAGCTGGTCTTGCGCCAGGCGTCGGGCTCGGCAAGCACTTCGGCGGGCGGGGCGGCTTCTTCCTCAATGACCGGGAGGTGCTGCGGCAGGCGCCGGGTGCGGGTCTTGTGCTCGCGCCTGGCTGGTGCTTGTTCGGCGGCTTGCGGCTTATCCTCCGGTGCGGCCGCGTGGCCGGAGGACGGGGCTTTTCCCGGCTCGGCGGGGTCGAAGAGTTCGGGGTGCTCGAAGCGCTCGCTCTTGCGCCCGAAGAGCTGGCGCTTGAGCCAGTCGAGCTGCTGGGTGAGCAGGAGCACCTGCGCCTCGAGTTCCTTGATCCTGGCTTGTGCCCGCTCGTCGTCCAAAGTGCGGCGAGGATGAACCGTCTGGAGACGATGGCAAGCCCGCGGGTGCTGTAGCTACTACTTTTCTGGTAGTTCGTACCAGGCGCGCTGCATGCCGTCCTTGAGGTCGATGCCGCTGAGGAGCATTTCAAGCGCCTCGGGCTTGAGCGCGAGCTTCACTTCCCCGTCGGCCGTGGGACGAGGGCGGAAGAAGCGGCCACGCTCGAGCCGTTTCATCAGGATCCACAAGCCGCTGCCATCCCAGTAGAGCATCTTCACGCGGTCGCCTTGGCGGTTGAGGAAAACGAAGACTTTTCGTGACAGCGGGTCCTCGCGCAGCTCGTTGCGCACCACCACGCTCAAAGTGTCGAAGCTTTTCCGCAGGTCGCAGGGTTGGGTGGCCAGGCAGACCTTCACGCTGTGGGTGAGGATCATCGGGGCGGGATCGGGAGGTGGATGCGCAGGACGAAGCCGCCGCCGAAGTCGAGTTCGACCTGCGGGGCGGACTCCATCCGGCTACCGCCGGGGGGCTCAAGGGCGAGTTCCACGAACTCCACCGCAGACCCCGCCTTGCGGCGGGCGAGGCGGGCGTTGTGGAGTTTCCGACTCCAAGCCATGAAGGTTTGGTAGGAAATGCCGCGCTCGCGGCAGAACGCGGCGGCGCTTCCGCCGCAGGCTACGAACTCCCCGAGCAAGCGGGCCTTGTCCTCATCGGTGTAACGTGTCCGTGACATCCGGCGATCCTGACACGTCAGCGGAGTCCGCCGAGATCGTCCCAACGGCGGTCGCTCGGGGGCTTAC
>NZ_BAABRI010000043.1:0-2702 GCF_040362925.1 Haloferula sargassicola | reverse complement strand
GAACGCCGAACAAGGCGTGGGTGGCAACCCGCTACCCCGCCGCGAGTCGGAGATTGAACCGTGACCAGAAGCCTCTATTCTGAATCGGACTGGCGCCTCCGGTAGCGGGTGCCACCACTTTGACGTTGTGCCAAAGAAATGAAGCCTCTCGACTCTCCAGCACTACAGGCTGTCTTGATGGCTGAGCTCGATGCGGGAGCGAAGATTGTCGAGGGGACATCCTCTCCCAATTGGGGCAAGATGAAGCGGTTGATCATTCTCGATGCGCCATTTCGGACGTCCGCGTGGAAGGAGCATGGCGGACTCACTTTTCGCGACATCAATGATCCCCACTATTGGCGGGCTGAAGTCGAGGACACCGCCACCCACGAGCTGCTGGCTTGCCGCTTCTGAACATGAGCGCGATACACAAAGCATTGATCGAGGCGATTGTTTACCTCGCCGTCGTCGAGGGTTCGGAGGATCGGGAGGACGATGATGTCCGAGTGCTTGAATCGGTGATTTCCGAACTCAGCAAGGCGACACCCACGGAATTGGAGGGCCTCTTTGCAGCAGTGAGAGCGGAGCTTGAAGAGACTCAGGAGCATGCGAGGATCGATGCATTGGAGGCGATTATCGATTCCCTCACAGAATGAGCACCAAACAACCAAGGCACAACAAGGCGTCGCACCACAATCCGCTACCCGTTCCGAGTCGGATTGTGGCTGGTAGCTACAACCCCCAACCTGAGTCGAAGCCGCGCCCCCGGTAGCGGATGTGTGGACTTCGACGTTCTGCCTGAAAATTTGAAGCCGTGCAATCGGAGCAACAACAAGAATACAACCGATTAACCGAAGCGGCTAACGAGACGCTCAATTCGGTCGCGGAGTCAGGCACGTTTCTCCACGTCTTCTCGTTTTGGCGTCTACCAGCGTTCGAAGATCATGTTCGGACTACTCTTTACACGCCGAGACGCCCTGATTCAGGGAAGGATCCATTTGTTTCGATCACCACGTGGAAGCGGGAAGACGATTTCAACAAGCTTCGTGACCCGGTCGAACGACTGAAGCACCCCAAAGAGCTCAAGCCTACAATCGACGAGGCTAGTAAGATACTCGATCCTGAAGATGCATCGAAAGTGATTGAGGATTTGTCAGCCATTTCCCTTACGTCGCTTCGCCCGACTGAGGGAGTGTTAGGTTTGGACGGAGTTGGATACCGATTCTCATTTAGTCAGGGGTATTTCTCACTCGATCTTTCATGGTGGTGTGACCGACCGAAGGTTTGGCAGGAGGCAACGAGCCGGATTGAGGATGTCGTATCACGACTCCACCGCGCCAAACCAAAACTGGCAGAACAAGACGGTGCTGGACAACCGGCTACCCGCTCCGAGTCGAAATGATTTCCGTAGCTACAACCTCTAACCACCAGTCGAAGGTGCGCCGCCGGTAGCCGGTGCCAGACCTTTGACGTTCGCTTCAAAAATGAAAGCCGTGGTTCCAGCTCTCACGTTTCTCGCGCGGCACTTCCTGTTCGGTGCGTTTGCGATGATTGTGGGCTGCATTGCATGGACGATTGCCTACATTGTGATGCTGATCGTCGCAGTCGTCACCAATCAGGGTATCGGTGGTCCGCTGGCGTTTCCGGCAGGCATTATGGCCGTGCTGGCTGTATGCGGCTTCCTCGGGTGGGGAGTCTTCGCCCCAGCTTCGGCGATTGGAGAGATCTTTCGCCGAGTGTTTCGACTTCCGCGGATTGCTGCTATTCCGATTGTCACCGTGGCCGCATTCCTCCTCAGCTACGTGATCTATTGGGCTTATATCGAGATGGTCACGACTCACTCAATGCCGTCGATGTTGACCGTGCTGAAGAACTTTGCGATCTACCTCAGTATTCCGCTGGGAGCCTACTGGTGGCTGACGGAGGGACCAGGTGCGCTCTTCGACGTATTTCGGAGGTGGATCGGTCGTCACCGCCAGAACAAAAAACCAAGCGAACAAGGCGTCGCACCACAACCCGCTGCCCGCTCCGAGTCGAATTTCTCGGGATCACTACCACCCTCAACCTGAATCGGAGCCGCGCCCCCGGCAGCGGGTGTGTGGACTTCGACGTTCGCTTAGAAAATGATGAGCCGCATTCTGCCAATCCTCGCTATGGGCTTCTTTTCAACACTCTTCGGCTGCAACAAGTCATCGGACAACTCCAAGGGAGATTCGTCGGCAGCAGAGCCATCGGCCTTCGTTTCGGAAGCCGAGTTTCAGGCAATCCGAACGAAGCAGACTACAATGTCTCCGCAGACCATGGAACAACTGCGTGGATATGGCGTTACAGACGAGTCCAAGCTGAAGCTGGAATACTTCTTCTACACTAATACCAAAGAGAAGGCCGAATCCTTGGCGAAGGAACTTGCTGGTCGCGGCTACATCGGCGACTTCGACGTAGCCGCCAGTGATTCGAGCCAGTTTGTGATTACGGGGTGGACTCCTCCGATGGCGATGAGCGACGAAGTGGTTGTGGGGTGGACTGGCGAGATGTGTGAGATTGGATACAAGTTTGATTGCGAGTTCGACGGCTGGGGCACGAATCCAAATCAATAGCGAACCCCAAAGATAGCTTCGGGCGGTAGCCCCGAAGCTATCGGTTGTTGAACGGGCCCAGGCGGGTTGGACGGGCGGTGTGGCTATCGCTCTTGCGGTTTCAATCCGCGTCTGTGGGTCAACGAC
>NZ_BAABRI010000042.1:0-2900 GCF_040362925.1 Haloferula sargassicola | reverse complement strand
AGCTACGTTTTTTACGGAGAGTTTGATTCTGGCTCAGAACGAACGCTGGCGGCGTGTTTAAGACATGCAAGTCGTACGGGGGACTTTGATAGCTTGCTAGAGAAGTTCCTAGTGGCGCACGGGTGAGTAACACGTGAGTGACATGCCCTGCAGTGGGGGATAGCCCGCCGAAAGGCGGATTAATACCCCATGGTTTCCGCAAGGATAAAGGTGGCTTTTAGCTGCCGCTGCAGGATTGGCTCGCGTCCTATCAGCTTGTTGGTGAGGTAACGGCTCACCAAGGCGACGACGGGTACCTGGTTTGAGAGGATGATCAGGCACACTGGAACTGAGACACGGTCCAGACACCTACGGGTGGCAGCAGTCGAGAATAATTCACAATGGGGGAAACCCTGATGGTGCAACGCCGCGTGGAGGATGAAGGTCTTCGGATTGTAAACTCCTGTCATTTGAGAGCAAGACCTGGCGGTGAATAGCCGACAGGGTTGATAGTATCGAAAGAGGAAGGGACGGCTAACTTCGTGCCAGCAGCCGCGGTAATACGAAGGTCCCGAGCGTTGTTCGGAATCACTGGGCGTAAAGGGAGCGTAGGCGGCAAGGTAAGTCAGGTGTGAAATCCCGGGGCTCAACCCCGGAACTGCACCCGATACTGCTTTGCTAGAGTAATGGAGGGGTAGCTGGAATTCTCGGTGTAGCAGTGAAATGCGTGGATATCGAGAGGAACACTTATGGCGAAGGCAAGCTACTGGACATTTACTGACGCTGAGGCTCGAAGGCCAGGGGAGCGAAAGGGATTAGATACCCCTGTAGTCCTGGCAGTAAACGGTGTGCGCTTGGTGTGAGGGGTTTCGACCCCCCTTGTGCCGGAGCTAACGCGTTAAGCGCACCGCCTGGGGAGTACGGTCGCAAGACTAAAACTCAAAGAAATTGACGGGGACCCGCACAAGCGGTGGAGTATGTGGCTTAATTCGATGCAACGCGAAGAACCTTACCTGGGCTTGACATGCATTGCTAAGCTGCTGAAAGGCAGTGAGTCTTCGGACACCTTGCACAGGTGCTGCATGGCCGTCGTCAGCTCGTGTCGTGAGATGTTGGGTTAAGTCCCGCAACGAGCGCAACCCCTGTGATTAGTTGCCAGCACTTCGGGTGGGGACTCTAATCAGACTGCCCAGATCAACTGGGAGGAAGGTGGGGACGACGTCAGGTCAGTATGGCCCTTACGCCCAGGGCTGCACACGTACTACAATGCCCAGTACAATTGGAACCGATACCGTGAGGTGGAGGAAATCCGTTAAAACTGGGCCCAGTTCGGATTGGAGGCTGCAACTCGCCTCCATGAAGTTGGAATCGCTAGTAATGGCGCATCAGCTACGGCGCCGTGAATACGTTCCCGGGTCTTGTACACACCGCCCGTCACATCATGGAAGCCGGTAGCACCCGAAGTATCTGTATAGGTCCTAAGGTGAAGCTGGTAACTGGGATGAAGTCGTAACAAGGTAGCCGTAGGGGAACCTGCGGCTGGATCACCTCCTTTCTAAGGAGAAATCGGCAGGTGTTTTTCGAAACACCCTGACCGAAGGTCGGCACAAGCATCCCCGATGTAAATCAGATGCTTGTGAGAGTGAGTTCGGCTCACTCGCACCAACCCTTGTATTTCAAGATCGGCCCGAAAGGGGCCGTGCGAACGTGCGGCGCGCGATTCGATCTTTTCCGTTCCCTTCCCGGTTGTGCGGGTGGGTCTGAAAGACCTGCCCACCACGACCAAGGTTGACCGGGGGGTATAGCTCAGTTGGTAGAGCGCCTGCTTTGCAAGCAGGATGTCATCGGTTCGAATCCGGTTACCTCCACCAACTGGCGAAAGCTGAAACACGAAAAAGCTGAAAAGCTGGAATTTCGTAAAGCCCGCGATACCGGAAAGCGCCTCGAAGAGAGGTTTCAGCTTTTCAGTATTTCAGGGTTTCAGCTTTTGCACCAATAGGGGCCTGTAGCTCAGTTGGTTAGAGCACACGCTTGATAAGCGTGGGGTCACAGGTTCAAGTCCTGTCTGGCCCACCATCTTTACCCTCCGACCCTCGATCCGGAAGAAACCAGAGCTTCAACTGGGAGGAATTTCCCGCTCTTTGACATCCACATGGAGAAATTAAAGTTTTTCCTGACTGCGACAGAAATAAATACGCTTCACTGAAAGCATATGGTGTTTCTTGCGCGGTTCTTGGAAATACTCGATTTTATACCCAACTCCTTGAGTGAGGTCGATGACCGAGCTCGAGCGAATTGAATACGGCAGGACTCTGACGTGACAACCTTGCGTCAGGTCCAACGAAAGAACCAAGGAGCTGATTTCAAAGAAACTGGAATCAAGCTTTAAAGGGCACAGAGTGAATGCCTTGGTGCCAACAGGCGATGAAGGACGTGATAAGCTGCGATAAGCTTCGGGGAGCCGCAAATTGGCTTTGATCCGGAGATTTCCGAATGGGGTAACCTGGCGGAGTTAGAGCTCCGTCGTCCCTTCCTGAACAAAATAGGGAAGGGCACGCGATACCCGGTGAAGTGAAACATCTCAGTAACCGGAGGAAAAGAAATCAACCGAGATTCCGTAAGTAGTGGCGAGCGAACGCGGACCAGCCCAACCATTAGTGACCAGCGACGATAGTGTAAGCGTTTGGAACGACGCGGCATAGAGGGTGAGACCCCCGTGCGCGAAATCCGAGCTGGCTAGGTGCAAGTAACACACCACACGTGAAACGGTGTGTGAAGATGGGGGGACCACCCTCCAAGGCTAAATACTCGTTGGCGACCGATAGTGAACCAGTACCGTGAGGGAAAGGTGAAAAGAACCGCTGTGAGCGGAGTGAAATAGAACCTGAAACCCTGTGCCTACAAGGTGTCAGAGCCCCTTT
>NZ_BAABRI010000041.1:0-6006 GCF_040362925.1 Haloferula sargassicola | reverse complement strand
GGCTACGAACTCCCCGAGCAAGCGGGCCTTGTCCTCATCGGTGTAACGTGTCCGTGACATCCGGCGATCCTGACACGTCAGCGGAGTCCGCCGAGATCGTCCCAACGGCGGTCGCTCGGGGGCTTACGAAAAGGCGTGCCGATCATAAAATCGGCACGCCTTACCCCCGCGGCTTGCTCCTTCCCGATAGGCAGCCCCGCAGCCCCCGAAAAGGAGCGCCGATGATGAAATCGGCATCGCCTCACCCCGCCGCTTGCTCCTTCCCGATAGGCAGCCCCGCAACCCTATTCGAAGTCACCAAGCACTCATCCGCCGGAACTTCTCCAGGCGCGCCTCCACGTCCGCAGCCGAGATTTCCTCCAACCGGCGCGTCGAAAATGCCTCGCAGGTGTAGGACGCCACCACCGACCCATGAGCCACGGCTCGACGGATGTTTTCGAACGAAAAGTCGCCGCCGGCGCGGGCGGCCAGGAAACCCGCCAATCCGCCCAGGAAACTGTCTCCCGCTCCGGTGGGGTCCGCGATCCCCCGCAACGGGAAGGCCGCACAGCGGAAAAAACTGTCCGGGCAGGGGAAATCGGACTCCTGACCCGCGTTGGAAAACAACATCGCGCCGAACTCACCAAGCTTGATCACCACGAACTTCGGGCCTTTTCCGAGAAGAATCCTGCCGGCCTCCACCAGATTCGCGGTTCCCGCAAAGTCCCGGGCCTCGCTTTCATTGATCACGAACAGGTCGAGCTCTTTCAGTACCTCGTGCAGGCGCTCGTTGGCGATGGAAATCCACAAATCCATCGTGTCGGCGATGACGAAGCGGTTCTTGTTCGTGCATTGAGCCAGCATCTGGAGCTGGTTGTCGGGGGACATGTTCGCCAACACCACCAGCTGGGAATCAGCGATTTCCGGAGGAATGCGAACCTGCCAGTCTTCGAGCACGTTCAGGCCCACGCGGTGGGTCACCCGCTCATTGAGGTTTTCCAGATACTCCCCGCTCCAGGTGAAGGATTCACCGTCGGAGCGCTCGACGCCATCGAGGCTTACCCCCCGGCCGGCCAGCATCTCGAGGTGGTGGGGTGGGAAATCCCGGCCAATGATCCCCACCAACCGCACATCTGTGCAAAAAAAGCTGCCAGCCAATGCGGCATAGGCCGCCGAGCCCCCGAGGAGGTCGGCGCCCTCGGCATCCGGCGTTTTCACATGGTCGATGGCGATCGTGCCGCCGATAAGAACGGAATTTGAGGCTGAATGATCCATGGCAACGGTGCCCGCCACGCGAGCGGGCGAAGCCTGAGCCCTACTCGTTCAAGGTCCAGCCTGAAAGCCAGCCTCCGCGACGCTGCCGAGGGGCCGCGTCCGTCCACTCCCGGTGCCTTTTCCAGCGAACTGGCAGAATCTGGAAAAAACACCGGGATTTTGCCCGCCGAATCTCAAAAACCTGCTTGCCGCCAACCGGTGGCAGATGCTTTGGTAGCCATGAAACCCAGCGTTGGGAGCACGATTGCGCGCAAAGTGGCCGAACTGTCACGGAGCCCTGCAATTTTTTCTCGACGCCTTCCCCATCAACCCCTAAATCCAAATTCGTCATGAAACCAATCACCTCATTCGCGCTTCTTTGCGCTTTTGCCGCTGTCTCGAACGGCGCTGTTACTGATCCTGTTGGGTACTTTACGGTTCCACTCCCGGGGACCGGCGGTGGCTCCGCTCAAAAGCTTCAGATCGCAAATCTTGGGCTTCTTCCGAGTTCTGGGGTGGAGGCATCAGGCGTTATTGAGAGCTTTGCCAGCGATGGTGGTGGCACTTTCCTCACTGACACGGAGGGCTCATGGTCTGCAGGCGATTACGTGAATGGAACTCAAGTCTCGCATTTGGTCGAGATCACGGCGGTCGCGGGTGGTGATGCCAACTTGGTTGGATCAATGACGTGGATTACAGCGTCTGACGCCAACAAGCTTTATCTTTCCGACGATATCTCTGCTGCTGGCGCGGGCGCTTCCTACCGAGTTGTCGCTGCCTTCACCGTGGAATCTTTGTTGGGTAATCCTCCGGTGGCTGCTACTTTCGCGGGTGCAGGCAACGTGACCGATGCGGACAATCTTCTAATTCTCGACCCGACTACCAATACCTACACCACCTTTTGGTATAAGAGCAGCGGTCTTGGTGGAACTGGCTGGCGTGCGTCTGGGATCGATAATAGTCTTGTCGCCAGCACCGCAATCCATCCGAACGACGGTTTGGTGTTTCTTCGCAAGCAATCAGCTGATGGCTCTCTGGTCATCGTTGGAGACGTGAAGACAACAGGTACGGATATCATGGTTCAAGGCGATGGTTCAGGTACGGTGTTAAATATTGTCTCGATTCCTATCCCGGTTGATCAGCTTACATTTGCTGCTTCAAACCTCTACACTGGTGACAATTCCACTGGACTGAAGGGTGCCGGCAATGTCACCGACGCAGATAACGTTCTCGTTTTTGATGCGACGACCAATACTTACACCACTTTCTGGTATAAGGATTCAGGCTTGGGTGGCACGGGTTGGCGTGCAAGCGGAGTTGCCGATCCGGCCAACTACGTGATTCCATCAGAGCGGGCTCTTCTAATTCAAAGAAAGAGTGGGGCATCGTTTACGTGGAGCGTTCCGGCTGTTGATATTGCCGAGTGATCGCCCGATCGTCCAGTATTCTAACATACCACTGAGATAATTATCAACCTCCCATCCTGATTAAGAAATGAAACTAAAAACGTCTATCATTGGGTTCCTTGTTGCCAGCGGTGGCTTCGCATCCGCGGCTACTCTCCTCACGCAGAACCTCGAAGTCCAGTTGCTTGACCCATCTGGTGCGACAGCTGTTCCTGCCACCGTCATGGTAGGCTTTATCGACACTACAACCGCTGATATTACTTCCTTCGATGGAATCAGCGCAGGGTTTACTAGCTTGGGCTCCTTCACAGCAACATATGCTGGGACTTACACGGGAGTATGGGCGGGCGAATCAATCGGATTCACCGATGCTGCTGGAGCGGCCGGTAAAAATGTTTTCTACTTCATTTCGACGGGAGACGCTTATGCGCTTTTTGAGGACACTTCTGTCCAGTTCTTAGCAGATGCGGCCATCCCAAATAGTAATGCTTCATCTGCCACCACCGCAAAGTTTGATAGTGGCGCATTTGTTACATATGCTGGAACCTACTCTTCGTCGGGCGGTGCAGATGTAGCGGGAAGTCTGACTCTTGCTCCCGTCCCTGAGCCGTCGATCGCAATTCTGGGCTCTCTTGGTGTGCTTGGAATGGCAGTGCGTCGGCGCCGCGCCTGATTTAAAAACCTGTATCACCTGTCCATACAGTAGGCAAGCTCGACAGAGTTTGCCTACTTTTCTTTTGGCATAGGAAGCCGCCGCGGATACCTCCAATGAGCGTCCATGACAATCAAAAGCTTACGAGATTTCTTCAGCAGATTGATGCTGCTTTTGTTGATAAGGATTTATCCCGTGTCGAAGAGCAGTTTCGAAAAATAGCTTCGGCGATAAAGCCGAGTCCTGAAATTTCTTTGACTCGAACTAAAGTTGCTCTCGTAAAAGGCGATTTCTCCAATGCAACGAGTATTATAGATGAAGCGCTAAGATCGATGCCAGGAACTATGCGTCGGAACTTTGCGACGCGGGCGGGTTCTCTGTTTGAAAAGTGTTATAGGAGGGAACTTGCTGAGCCTTACTATCGTTTGGCTTGGCGAGAGGGTGGGCTTGAAGAGGGATTATCGCTCGTCGGCTACCTTGCTGGAATTCGCAAAGGTGATGAGGCGGCGGCCATTGCCGAACTACTTCGAAGTCAGCACCCCGACGATCCACGGGTACTTCTCCTGTGGTGTAAGCTCCACCGGGATGATTCACAATGCTTGTTTCGACTAGAGAGCTTGATGCACTCAAATGTCAGGCATGTCCAAATTCTAGCTCACTATGAAATGGCTCGGCATAAAGAAAATTTGGGCGATTTTCGAGCGTCTTTGGCTCATTTAAGGGAAGCAAAGTCGAGGATGTCATTTGGAAAGGCATCCCTGCTTGAGCGTCGCCGATTCGTGAGGAAACGCTGGATGGATCTTGTAAACGAGGTGACGCCCTCAATGATCAATGCGTGGCGTGAAGAATCACTCGAATCTCTTCAGAATTGCAATCGACTTGCGTTTCTCATTGGACATCCAAGATCGGGCACAACTTTGATCGAGCAGATTCTCGACTCAAGCGACTGCTTGGACTCCGTTGAAGAATCTGAAATATTCACTTGGATGTCATTCATTCCCTCGGTTTCGCAGTTGGTCAAGAAGGGCTGGCTCTTGGATGGCCTTGTTGATGTTTCGGGGCCTTCGCTCACGAGAGCGAGACGAGCTTACACGAACACGATGGCGAAGTATCTAGGCGCGAAGAGTTCAAACATTCTTCTCGATAAGAACCCTTCATACAGCATTCTGCTGTTAGCTATTTATCGTTTTTTCCCGGAGGCCGCCTTTGTTGCGATGATTAGGGATCCACGGGATGTCGTTATCAGTTGTTATTTCCAGCCGTTCCATCCCGTCAACGAAGTAACTTCTACTTACCTCGATATCGGGGAGACGGTGAAGGAGTATTGTGAGGTAATGACATGTCTGCAAAAGGGGAAGGACCTGCTAGGCGAGGCCGTTTACGAGCTTAAGTATGAAGATCTGGTCAGTGATCCAAGCATCGAAACCCAGAAGCTTTTCGACTTCCTGAGGTTGGGGTGGTCGCCTTCGGTGCTCGATTTCCATACACGGACGAAAAGCAAAATTGTCAGGTCGCCGACTGCCGACGCAGTGACCGAACCGCTCCATGCGAGGGCCAAACAGCGATGGAAGAACTATATCCACATGCTTAGGGAAGAGTTCGAGCCCTTGGAACCATTCCTTGAAAAGTGGGGATATTGATGCAAGATGACCGTTGAGCGCTTCAGTAGATTTCGATGATTAGCAGGTTTTATTCAGCGGCTCTGAGAGGTGTCGATGCCATTGAGGTGGAGGTGGAGGTGAATGTCCGGAAGGCGGAGGAGCCTCGGATTGTGATTGTGGGGCTGCCGGATGCGGCGGTGCGGGAGTCGTCGCAGCGCGTGTCCTCCGCGATCTTGGTCTCGCCTCTGCGGCTGGCGGATGGGGTGAAGACGGTGAACCTGGCTCCTGCCGATTTGAAGAAGGAGGGACCTTCGTTCGACTTGCCGATTGCCTTGGCCATGGCGGCGGCTTCGGAGGAAGTGGAAATTGCCTGGGAGGAGCTCTGTGTGGTGGGGGAACTCGCCTTGGATGGCGCGGTCCGGCCGGTGAAAGGAGTGCTCTCCATCGCCATGGAAGCCCGCCAGCGCGGGCGGAAGAAAGTGTTCGTGCCGGAAGCGAATGCGCGGGAAGCCGCGGTGATCCAGGGAATTCAAGTGATTGGAATCAGCCATCTCTATCAAGCGTGGCAGTGCCTGATCGGGGAACTTGAGATCCCACCCACCCAGGTGGATCGAGAACAGCTCTTCGAGGAAACCTCGACCTACGAGATCGACTTCAGCGAGGTGAAGGGGCAGCACCACGTGAAGCGGGCCCTGGAGGTGGCGGTTGCCGGAGGCCACAACCTTTTGATGGTGGGGCCACCGGGCACGGGCAAATCCATGTTGGCGAAGCGATTGCCGACCATCATGCCGGCGATGACCGAAGAGGAGGCGATTGAGACGACGAAAATCCAGTCGATCGCCGGATTGCTCGATCCCAAGAAGGGATTTCTTTCAGCCCGCCCATTTCGAGCGCCGCATCACACGATTTCAGATGCCGGTCTGCTCGGTGGTGGAACCAACCCTGGACCAGGGGAGGTTTCGCTGGCCCACAACGGAGTGCTTTTTCTGTAAGCCCCCGAGCGACCGCCGTTGGGACGATCTCGGCGGACTCCGCTGACGTGTCAGGATCGCCGGATGTCACGGACACGTTACACCGATGAGGACAAGGCCCGCTTGCTCGGGGAGTTCGTAGC
>NZ_BAABRI010000040.1:0-6024 GCF_040362925.1 Haloferula sargassicola | reverse complement strand
ATCGGCCGCTTCGCCGACCTCAACGGTGACGGAGTCGTCGATTTCGTCACCGATGCCGACACGACCCGCCCCCGCGTCTTCCTCAACCTCCGCGGCCCGGAGGTCATCGAGTCGATCACCGACGGCTACGACAAGACCCTCGGCATCGAATACACCCGCCTCAACGACCCGACCCCGCTGCCGGATTCCGACAAGCCGGTCTATACCCCCCACGATCCCGCCAACGATCCGCCGCTGGCCGCCGGCCATATCGCCCTGCAGGGCGGGGGACTCGTCGTCTCGCGCCTCACCGAACCCGACGGCCTCGGCGGCGTGAAATCCACCCGCCGCCACTACGGCGACCTGCGCTACGACCGCGATCAGCAGGCCAGCCTCGGGTTCGGCTGGATCGAGGTCCACGAGGCCTCCATTACCCGCACCGGCCAACACCTCTGCCGCGGCTACACACGCACCGAGATGATGCGCGAGTATCCCTTCGCTGGCAGTCCTGCGCGGGTCGAGACCTACGTCTGCATCCAGGGTGACCCGGACCAGAACCTCTTCCCCGGGGTTTCGGCGGGAGTGAAACTTGTCGGCCTCGAGGAAAACACCTATGCCGAACTCACCTCCGGCCCGCCGGCCGTCGAGGCTGGCGACATCGCCATCCGCCGCCCGATCCAGACCTCGTCCATCGTTTCCAAGTACGACATCGACGATCAGGATACCTTGCTCTCCCGAGTCGAAACCATTCAGGACGCCCTCGACGAATACGGGTTCGTCACTCATTCCACCGTCACCGCGCTGGACGGCTCGGAGACCGAAACGTCAAGCAGCTACGATCATCACACCACTGGCGGCAAGTGGCTGCTAGGGCGGCTGAGCCAGACCACGGTGGAAAAGACCGATGGAAGTTCGACGATCAGGAAACGCTCAGAGTTCGGCTATGACTCCTCCTCGGGCCTTCTCACCTCGGAGAAGATCATCCCTCTCGAATATGACTCGCAAACGTCGCAGTGGAATTCGGTCGCGGCGTTGGAGATTCTCACATCCTACACGCTCGACCCGTTCGGAAACACATTGACCACCACGACAACGGCGGGTGGAGAGGTGCGTGGATCGGCGGTTTCCTACGATCAGCCCCGCGGTCGCTTCGTCACCTCGGAGACCAACGCCCTTGGCACGGTCTATCATCACTACGATCAGCAGCTCGCACTCCAGACCGGCAGCACCGACGTCAACGGCCGCACCACCACCTTCATCCACGACGGCTTCGGCACGCAGATCGCCACCTACCACCCGAACCGCACCAAGTCTGCCGAAATCACCTTTTACGCCAGCAACTCCGACCTGCCTTCGCAGATCCAGTCCGAGCTGGACGCCCACTTCATCACCCTCAAGTGGGCCCGCTGCGCCGAGGCCTCCGGTGCGCCCTGCGTCACCACCTATTTCGACCAGGTCGGTCGCGAGGTCGTCACCGAAACGTCCGTTCTCACCAGCGCCACGCCGACCTACGAGGAGCAATACGCCCTCAAGCTCTACGACGAGCGGGGCCGGTTGGTGAAGGAATCGAATCCCTTCCTCCTCGGCGACGCCATCCACTACATCACCCACACTTACGACTTCCTCGACCGCCGAATCCTCACCACCCGCCCCGATGGAGCCGAGAGCGGCATCGCCAGCGTCGGCCGGGAAACCCTCTCCGGTCACGGGCCCTGCGTGGTCACCGTCACCAAGAACCCGCTCGGCCGGCTGATGACCCGCTGGACCGACCAGCACGGCCGCACGGTCCGGACCACCGATGCGTCCAACCAGATCACCACCTTCACCCACGACGTCGAGGGTCGGCTCATCGCAGTGGCCATCGACGGCGTCACCCAGCTCACCAATACCTACGATCCACTCGGCAACAAGATCGGCGTCTCGGACCTCAGCGGCGGCTCAACCAGCAGCATTTACAACGGCTTCGGCGAGGTCATCTCAACCACCGATGCCCGCCTGCAGACCACGATCACCGAATACGACGAGCTGGGCCGCGTGACCTCGGTCAACAAGCCGGAAGGCCTCTACACCACCACCTACCGCGCCAGCGGAGAAAACCTGGGCGCTGTGGATGAAATCAACGGCCCCAACGGCTACCTCGAAACCTTCACCTACGGCGAGAACGATCACAACTACGGTCTGGTCGTGGAATCCAGCACCCGGCAGGCGTCTGTCCGGCCGACCTACACCACGCTCACTGAATACGACTGCCTCGGCCAGCCCGTGCGTGCCACGGATGCGGGCGGTGCCGTCGTCGAAACCACGTACGACACCACCTATCCGGTCTTCGCCCTCGAAACCCGCCTCATCGCCACCGCCGACATCCCCAGCGGGCTCGACACTCTCATCTCCCGCGCCCCGACGCTGACCACCACCGGCAACGACATCATCGCCGCCGAGACGCTGCCCCACGGTATCACCCGCACCACCACCACCGACGCCCGCAACGGCTATCTCAAGAGCCTCTACACCACCGGCCCAGGCGGCGAACTTCAGAATCACATCTACACTTGGGACTTCAACGGCAACCTGCTCAGTCGGACCGACGGGGTGAACGGCGAAACCGAGACCTTCGGCTACGACCACCTCGATCGACTTGAGTCTTCGCAGGTAGCCAATCAGACCGAGCTGGAATACCGCTACGATGAGGGTGAGAAAGGGAACCTCATTTCAAAGACCGGCGAGAGCGGTCCGCGGACATACGAAAATTACCGGGTTAAGACCGCCAAAATCAAGGGTGTTGATCGCGACTACGATTACGATGACGCCGGCTTCGTCATCGCCGACGGCCAACGCAGCTACACCTGGACCTCATTTGGCCAGCTCGCGAGTGTTTCGCAGACCTCCGCCCCGGCGGTCGAGACCTTCTTCGCCACCGGCCAGTTCGCCCCGACCGTTCCCGGCATCCCGCAGGAAGCGCGCTTCTACTCCTCAAACGTCACCGCCACCTTTGAGTTCGACGCCGCCGGCAACCGCGCCCGTCAAGTGCTCGACCGCACCTACAACATGGGCGACCAAGCGATGGTCACCACCCGCTACCTCGGTTCCTACGAATTTGAGGAGCACCTCACCTTCCAAGCGGGCGGCGGCTACGGCGAGAACAAGATCCGCCACCGCCACCGCCTCGGCGGCGCGACCTACCTCAAGGAAACCGACGCCTCGGGCACGAAGTATTATCTCTCGGTCACCCTCACCGACCACATCGGCAGCACGGACGCCGTCCTGCGCGCCGAGTGGAACACATCGCAGGGCGGGTGGAAGCTTTCCAGCGGCGAACCCCGCGCCGAGCGCCAGTCGTTCGGCGCCTGGGGCGAGCGCCGCGAGCAGTCCGACTGGACCGCCTCGCGCACCGCCGCCGCCGATCCCCACCAAACCACGGCCGTGGCCGAGAACCACGGCTACACCGGCCACGAGATGTTGGATGACTTCGGGTTGGTCCATATGAACGGGCGCATCTACGACCCTGAACTGGGACGCATGCTCAGCCCCGATCCCTACGTGCAGGTCCCCGAGTTCAGCCAGAACTTCAATCGCTACAGCTATGTGCTGAACAATCCGCTGAGCATGAGTGATCCCAGCGGGAACCTCATCGAAGGTCTTCATGTGGCAGCGGACATCTACCGTTGGGCATCGGTTGATCACTACATGCAGGGCCACCCGCAGGTGGCGCAGTATTTCAACATGGCGATCCAGATCGTCCTCGCCGTCGTTGGAACTCCACCAGCCGTTGTCGGGGCGGTTGGAGGTGCGCTGAACGCCAGGGCGTCCGGGCTCAGCAACGGTGACCAGATCAAAGCTGCCGCGATTGGAGCGTTCCAGGGCTTTCTGACCAGTGGGCTCTTGAAAGGAATAGAATCAAGTGCCGGCACAGCCCTGGATGCGGCAGTCGCTGGAACCGATACCTACGCCAATGCGGCGGTTCACGTTGCGGGACATATCGTAGCTCATGGAATCGTCGGCGGAGCGGCCAACGCAGCCATGGGAGGCAAGTTCGAAGACGGCTTCCTGTCAGCCGCTGCGGGAGCTGCTCTCGGATGGACGGATGCCACGGAGAGCCTGGGCCTCGGCTCAGCGGGCGACTGGTGGTCTTCGGAGCGGGGAGCTGCAGACTTTGCCAAGCTTGTCGGTCGCACAGTAGTCACCGGCACGATTGGCGGCACTGCGTCAGCTATTGGAGGCGGTAAGTTCGCAAACGGCGCCTACACCGCCGCTTTCCAGCATTTGCTGAATGCTGAGCTGCCTCAATGGGCTGAAGAACAGGCGATCATTAACTCAGGCAAAGCATTTGCCTCATCAGTGGCGATTACCGACCCTGAGGCATGGGCGGAAATGGAGGCGGGATTCTATCAGACCTCGGTGGTGATGATCGAGGTGGCCGGTTCATTCATTCCTGTCACCAAAGGAAGCCTCCTTGCGTCGCGGGCGCTATCTAGGAGCTCTGCCGCAGTATTTATCGCGGATGATGTGACTTACATAGTAGCATCGCGATCAACGGCGGCAATTCACCAAATGCTTCGTCCGAGTGGTAAGCTAATTGGAGATGTGGTGGGACGCGCAAGTCCGAAAATCAGAACCATAAGCAGAGAGGCTCTTTCTAGGATTCAACAAAAACTATTAAACGGAGCAAAGGTTGCGGAGACGTATGCTCACGGAACAGGACAATGGTATGATCTTCCTGCTGGGGGGAGGGTTGGGGTTAGGATTTCAAAAAACAACGGAGTTACACTAGATTTGAATATACCTGGATTCGGCGACCTCAAAAAACTTCACCATTATTAATTATGGATCTCAAAAAAAAGGATCATATCTTCGGATTAAGTATGGGGGAGTGGATCGCCCGGATTCCAAATGACTTAGATAACGATGGTGTTGGATTGTGGGAAATCATAAGGGATGGAAGGGAATCCTTCTCTCTTGAGGGCGACGATCTAAAGGAGTTTGTGTTTTTGGCCATTGTTTCCATAATGAAAGAGGGAGGGGTTCCTGCTATTCCGTCTTTATCGAACAAAAATATATGGGGTGCTGCTAGAGGATATCAAGGAGGCGAATCAACAGTGGCTAGAAAAGTTATAGATCAGTGGACTGAATCCGGGGTTGATCCTGACACGGAAGGAATATGGTTTGCACGGATCGATGAAGCGGATTCAAGCGGCTAGGCGCGTGTATACATGGACACTCCTTTAGTTGAGAGCGTTGCAATGGCGGGAAGCATTGGAAAGTCAGGCTCCGCACCACTCACGCAAAGCCCACCGCTGGCGTGCCGTCACGAGTGCAGCTTGTCCTGCGGGGTCGTGTGACGTGCGCGGGGTAATGCGGAGTGTCTCCGTTGCGCTCGTGCCTCGCTCCACTCGCCCCATCCAGGTTCCTCCCCAAAGGGGACCCCTCCTGGATCCCCCGCCACTCCGCATTACCGCGCAGTCACAAGCACCCTCCGGACCGGCAGCCCCCGCGCCGGCACGCATTCCAGTTCGCCTGCGGCTCAACTCCCCCCGCACATGCCCCCCGGCCAAGCGGTCGGCGGCAAGCCCGCCTCCCCGGTTCCGCTCCGCTCCACCGCCGCCCGCCTCGCCGCCAACCGCCAACCCATGAGGCTCCGCGCCCCGGACCTGCGGCGTCGTGTGTCCGCTCGTCCCTCACTCCCGCACCACGAGTCTGGGGTCGGTCCTCGCATTTCGCAATTGACGGGACATCGTTGTCCCGGTAGGACCAGGCATGGCTCGCAAACCCCGCTACCAGGCAGCCGGAGCCATCTATCACGTGATGGCTCGTGGGGAGGGCGGCAAGGCCATATAGGTAGGCACGCGTGTGCGCAGCATGGACTTCTACGCGCGGGTTCCTGAAGAGGAGATGGAGCTGGTCATCGACGGATGGTCCCGGGTCCTGGGCATCGATGGGAAGACGCTGAGGGTCTGGATCGAGAATCAACTGTGGGAGAGCACGGGAGGCATCCGGCTCCCGGCCACCCTCGCGAATGGATCAGGCTGGATCGATGTCGGGCGGAGGGAT
>NZ_BAABRI010000039.1:0-6337 GCF_040362925.1 Haloferula sargassicola | reverse complement strand
CGAAGGATGCGTCACAGGCGAGTGTCCCAAGGTTCCGTCGGGGTCCAGCAAGACCGTGGCATGTCGGAAGAGAAGCGAACCAATGACCGCCCTGAGGAGGGCGGCACCTTGAACTCGGGAGGCCCGGTGGCCATGCCGCAGGAGACGATTTATCTCCAGCGGCTCCATCTCGATCAACTCACCGGAGACGACATGCAGGGCCGCCGGGAATGGGAGCGAAGCGGACATGGACTGCCTGTCTAAAACCCAATCCGCAGTCAATCAGATCCGCCCATAGTAGTCCGAGACGGGAAAGCCGATCCCATGGCAAAGGAGCGGGCGGATGGACCACGCGGACAGAGCACCCACGCGAGAGGACGGACGACCCTCCCATCAAGCGTGTCACGCACCCTGTCCGCCCTGGAAACCAAGGCGGCGAAAGACCCGAAGCATCGCTTCCGGTCCCTTGCCCGCCTGCTCGACCGGCAGATGCTCGGCAACTCGGTGCGTCTGTGGCAACTGCCGCATCACGTCCGGCGCTTGGCCTTCAAATGGTGGAACCGCCGCAGCCAGCGGCGCAGCTTCGCCTGGGCGGAGTTTGCCGAGGCCTGGGAGCGGTGGAAGATGCCGCGGCCGAAGATTGTGGAAACCCCGTTACCCTGGAGCTGGCGGGAGGCTCGACAAGCCGGGAGAGCATGAGTAAACGATGAAGTCAGAAACCGAAACCAACGGCGTCGCGGAATCGAAGCGCGTCCATCCGAGGAGCCCAGTGCGGTAGTTCCGCACGCCGGGATCTGCGAGGGGGGCGCCGGATGACCGGCGTCCCTACCTCAATCGCTCCAAGAATCACATGGCTTGCATCTCCCGATCCGCCGCCACTCTTCGCATCATCGGAGACGACCTCATTCCCGATGAGATCACCCGACTGCTGGGCGCATCTCCGACGCAAGCCCAGACGAAGGGTGACAAGATTGTTGGCAAGAAGACCGGCAATGTGAGGATAGCGAGATTCGGCATGTGGAGATTGGAGGCTTCAGACTGTGAGCCGGGGGATCTCGATGATCAGATCCGCTTGATCTGCGGTCAGCTGACGGATGATCTCGCTGTATGGGAGTCATTTGCCAGCCGTTACAAGATGGACCTGTTTTGCGGGCTTTTCATGGAGTGCGGGAACGAGGGGATTTCGCTCTCACCTGCCGCCCTATTTGCTCTGGGATCACGCGGCATCGAGCTCGATTTGGATATATACGACCCGCCGGGTGGCGACGAAGAAGAACCAAGCGAACCCCAAAGATAGCTTCGGGCGGTAGCCCGAAGCTATCGGTTGTTGAACGGGCCCAGGCGGGTTGGATGGGCGGTGTGGCTATCGCTCTTGCGGTTTCAATCCGCGTCTGTGGGTCAACGACTTGCCGTGATCGGGCGGCGGCGGATGGCCGTTTGACGACCTCCGCGGGGGCCGCGGGGCGAATCGCTCCGGGATTCGCCCGCGCCGGGAGAGGTGCGAGTCGCCGGTGGAGCGGGGTTTCCGGAAACGCGGAGAAGCATGGGCGTTTTTACGGTGAAAGCCGTAGCTCGCAGCCGCATAGTGGCGCGGCTCCGCGTCGCGGTCGTCGTCCAGGATCGCGATGACCGTTTGTTCTTTATGGACGTCGAGTCCGAGGTAGAGTGTGAGGGTCGTGTCTGAGTTCGTTTTCATTCGCTCTAATCGATTGCTGTTGGATAGGTCGCCGCGACCTCGTGTCGGGGCGATAGCCCACGGATTGAACCAGACACGACACCTCCTTTCCAACCTTCAACCCACCCCGGAGGCGCCCGACTGCTTCAAGTCGCAGCCATAGGGTCTCGGCAAAATAATCGATGAAGAACAATCAGATTGAGGAGAATCCGCTCTCTCATTGGCATCGAGTGTCGAGAATGTCCAATTCTTGAAGTGGATGAAGAGAGACAAAGTATTTGCGATCTTCGGGGGCATGACCATGTTGCTTCTTATCGGAGTATTGATTTGGATGATCTTTGTTCCGCTGGATTCGGATCTCGCTGTTGCCGATAGGATCGTCGCCATCTTGCCGATGATCATGCTTCTCCCCATGATCATTCTTGGGGCTATCGCGACCAACAAGACTGGCTGCGAGCAAAGGGGGTTTCGGACTATCTTGTGGGTTATCTGTTCCGTTCTCTTGTTGGCTGATGGCGTCCTTGATTCAGAACGCAAGGTCCGTAGAGGAAAATTGGAGTGGGTATGCGAAGGAGTAATTGTCAATCGCTACCTCTCCGACAATCACCAGTATCCCACCCTAATGGTTTCCGGGGCAATCGATGCGAATTTGGAGGGGGTCGATGTAGCGTTCTATGAAGCTGCGAAGGTTGGCGACAAGGTTGTCAAGAAGCCCTGGCACGAGCACGCCTTGCTGAATGGGCGCATGCTTAGGATTCTTTCGCGCTAGGCGGCACGCATTTCAACCCGGAATCAAAAAAGCCCGAACCCCCAAAGATAGCTTCGCGCGGTAGCCCCGAAGCTATCGGTTGTTGAACGGGGCCAGGCGGGTTGGACGGGCGGTGTGGCTATCGCTCTTGCGGTTTCAATCCGCGTCTGTGGGTCGACGATTTGCTGTGATCGGGCGGCGGCGGATGGCCGTTTGACGACCTCCGCGGGGGGCCGCGGGGCGAATCGCTCCGGAATTCGCCCGCGCCGGGAGAGGTGCGAGTCGCCGGTGGAGCGGGGTTTCCGGAAACGCGGCGAAGCATGGGCGCTTTTAGGGTGAAAGCCGTCGTTCGCAGCCGCTACTTCGGAGTGATCGGGAATTCGCTGCGGTTGTGGCAACTGCTGCATCACGTCCGGCGCTTGGCCTTCAAATGGTGGAACCGCCGCAGCCAGCGGCGCAGCTTCACCTGGGCGGAGTTTGCCGAGGCATGGGAGCGGTGGAAGATGCCGCGGCCGAAGATTGTGGAAACCCCGTTACCCTGGAGCTGGCGGGAGGCTCGACAAGCCGGGAGAGCATGAGTAAACGATGAAGTCAGAAACAGAAACCAACGGCGTGGCGGAATCGAAGCGCGTCCATCCGAGGAGCCCGGTGCGGTAGTTCCGCACGCCGGGATCTGCGAGGGGGGGCGCCGGATGACCGGCGTCCCTACCTCAATCTCCCGAAAATGGGACAGCAGTTGGCGCGCTCACAAGAACTTACGAGAATCCACCATGTCCAAGTGGCTCAAGGGTATCACCGCATTCCATCGACTCGACCATGCTGACGATCCGGATTCACTCGTTCTCGGGGAACCTTTGAGCGGGAATGCTATCGCCGAGCTTGAGAAGGTGATTGGGTTCACGATGCCGGAAGAGTTCAAGCAGTTCTATTGCGAGCACGACGGCTTCGGAACCATCCGCGGAGGGCAGACCGACTGGTTCTTTCTGCCGTTGGCGAAGATTCCTCAGCACGCCATCGAAGTGAGAGCTTGGTTCGAGGGCACTCACCCTAATATAGCCAGGCAATTCGTGCCATTCATTGACTGGGGCAACGGTGATGCAAGTGGTTACATTTTATCCGATGCCGGAGACCCGGATGCAGCGATTTTCCATTTTGAGCATGAGAGCTACGAATTCGAGAAGAGCCAAGACTGGCATGATTTTCTGCGACCGTTCAGCTCCTCGGTTCTCACATTCTTTCCCGAATAAGAAATGGGAGGACGAGACCGTCGGAAAACCCCGAAGGCCCCTGAGAGAGAAGGATTCTGAATCCGGCTGATGATTGAGGGGTTCTCGCGGGAATTGGAGCGGAAGCGGCGGGACGGGACGGATTGGCCAATTACGGCGGCCATCGTCGTGTTTGGCGGGGCCTGACGAGCACGGATAGGACCTCTTTTCACCCGGCGACGGCCCCGCCGGTGCCGAAGGAGGGCCGGTAGAGGACGATCTTGCCGATGTTGTGCATGATCGCCCACAGCTTCCAGATCACGGCGACCTTCTGTCGGCCGCGGTCATTGATGCGCGTGAGGCCTTTGGCGCCACCTTCCGAATTCGACTCGGATCGGGTAGCGGGTTGTCCAGCGCCGACTTATTGAAACTGTCGGAAACTCGGTGCGTCTGTGGCAACTGCTATATCACGTCCGGCGGCTGGCCTTCAAATGGTGGAACCGCCGTAGCCAGCGGCGCAGCTTCACGTAGGCAAAGTTTGCCGAGGCGGGGGAGCGGTGGAAGATGCCGCGGCCGAAGATCGTGGAAACCTCGTTGCCCTGGAGCTGGCGAGAGACTCGACAAGCCGGGAGCGCATGAGTAAACGATGAAGCAGAAACAGAAACCAACGGCGTCGCGGAATCGAAGCGCGTCCATCCGAGAAACCCGGTGCGGTCATTCCGCACGCCGGGATCTGCGAGGGGGGCGCCGGATGACCGGCGTCCCTACCTCAATCGGCACAAAATGAAGAGCATCCTGTCAGCGTTGATCCTCGTGCTCTCGGTCTCCCATGTTCGTGCAGGTGAGGAGGTCCTGCCATACTCCGCTTTCGGCCCCCAGTCGGCCGCATACGAACTGATCGGGATGGAATGGTGGCAGTGGGATTCACACGGAGACGAGGACGATCACGAATACCCAATCAAGGTGGTCGTTTATTGGGGCCAGACGCGGGACGAGACTGCGAGGCGGTATCCAGTTGACCAGGCGAAGCTACAGGATTTCCGCTACGTCGAGTATTCCAAGGCCGTCGAGCATCTTGAGGCGACCATCAAGGATTTTGCAGAAGCGAAGCTTGATGCATCGGCTATGGAGAGAGCGCTAGCCAAACTCAGAAAACGGAAAGCCGAACCCCAAAGATAGCTTCGGGCGGTAGCCCCGAAGCTATCGGTTGTTGAACGGGCCCAGGCGGGTTGGATGGGCGGTGGGGCTATCGCTCTTGCGGTTTCAATCCGCGTCTGTGGGACAACGACTTGCCGTGATCGGGCGGCGGCGGATGGCCGTTTGACGACCTCCGCGGGGGCCACGGGGCGAATCGCTCCGGGATTTGCCCGCGCCGGGAGAAGTGCGAGTCGCCGGTGGAGCGGGGTTTCCGGAAACGCGGCGAAGCATGGGCGCTTTTGCGGTGAAAGCCGTCGTTCGCAGCCGCACGTTCCCACGGCACGGCTTGCGGCGGTGCTTGGGTGAAGCTGGGGAGGATGAGGGTCATGGCCGCACGGTGGTTCGAATCGGTGGGCCATGAAGCGGATGTTGTGCTTGCAGGCGCGCTCGATGCGCCGTGAGGAGAGGATGCCCTGGGAGTAGGCGAAGAGGATCGCCTTGAGCATGAGCGCCGGAGGTGAAGAAAACCGACTGGAAATCGAGGGGTTTTCCGACAGTCTCAACAAGACGGCTCATCGAACGGGCTAAAGCCCGTCCGATGGCCTCGACGTTGGGCAAAAATCCGACTTTCCGGGACTGCCTACTGAGGTAGAATACCCTTCATGAGCATCGACCAGATTGCCCCTGAAGCGTTAAAACTCCCCGCGCGCGAAAGGGCGCTGCTAGCGGCGTCACTGTGGGAGAGTGTTGAGGATCCATTCGAACTCGCACTGGATTTCTCAGACGATGAGGCGATCGAATTGGCGGAGGCCAGGGACCGAGAGATTGAGAGCGGCGTGGTTTCTCCGATTTCTCATGCCGAACTCATGCAGCGGCTTCGAGAATGAGGATCGAATACCATCCGGCAGTCGCGAAGGAGCTGGAAGAGGTTCGAGACTACTACAATGATCGATCACCAAACCTCGGAGAGAACTTCGTGGATGAATTTGAGCGGCAGGTCATCAAGATCGCTGCCATGCCTGAGCGTTGGATGATCGTTCGTGGAGATCTCCGTCGCGCATTGATGCGAAGATTTCCCTATGTTGTCCTCTTCCGAATTCTTGAGGAACAGGGTATTCGCATCACAGTAGTAAAGCACGAGCGAAGACATCCAGCTTACGGGCTACAACGAAAATAAGCCCAACGAGACCGTCGGAAAACCCCCGAAGCCCTCTGAAAAACAGGGCTTCTGAATCCGGTGGATGAAGGAGGGGGGGTCGCAGGATTTGGGGCTGGATCGGCGGAAATGAAGCGGATCGGCTAAGTACGACGCCCATCGTAGGGTCTGGCGGGGCCTGACGGGCGCGGAATGGGGTTCTCTTCACCCGCTGACTGCTCCTCCCGTGCCATTGCCGGGCCGGTGGAGGACGATCTTGCCGATGTTGTGCATGATGCACCACAGCTTCCAGATCACGCCGACCTTCATCCGGCCGCGGTCATTGATGCGCGTGAGGCCTTTGGCGCCACCTTCCGAATTCGACTCGGATCGGGTAGCGGGTTGTCCAGCGCCGACTTGTTGAAACTGTCGGCAACTCGGTGCAGTTGTGGCAAGTG
>NZ_BAABRI010000038.1:0-8115 GCF_040362925.1 Haloferula sargassicola | reverse complement strand
TTGCCGGAAGTCTGGGCTGCCGAAAACCGCGCCAAGCATCCCGCCGCCCGCGACCTCAAGCGCGTCGCCTGATCCATCCGACCCTCAGCGTCCACCCCAATCCAACGGCGGTCGCTCGGGGGCTTACCTTTTTCTTGATGAACTCCCGGAGTTTCGCCGCCAGACCTTGGAGGTGCTCCGGCAACCGCTTGAGGACGGGTACGTGACCATCACCCGGGCAGCAGGCTCGATCACCTTTCCGGCGAGGGCGATGGTGGTGGCCGCCTTGAATCCTTGTCCCTGCGGCTATTACGGAGACTCGAAAAGGGAGTGCCGGTGCTCGCCGCGGCAGATCGAAAACTACCGGCAGCGCATTTCCGGGCCTCTGTTGGACCGCATCGATCTCCACGTGGAAGTGCCGTTGGTGGATTTCCGGGAACTATCCAGCGGGACATCCGGAGAGAAGTCGGCCGCCATCCGGAGCCGGGTGATGGCTGCGCGTCGCGGTCAACTGGAGCGCTTCAAAGGCAGCTCGACCAAGACCAACGCGGCCATGACACCGAGGCAGGTCAGGGCATGGTGTTGCCTGGACTCCGAAAGTTCCGGCTATCTCGAGCATGCCATGGAAACGCTGAACTTTTCAGCGAGAGCGCACGACCGGATTCTGAAGGTCGCCCGAACGCTGGCTGATCTGGAGGGTGCGGAAAAGATCGGTCCCGCCCATGTGCTGGAGGCGATCCAATACCGATCTCTCGACCGGGCCCTCTTTGCGTGAGGCCTGGAGCAATCTGGGTTCGGTTCCGAACCTTTGCTGGACGAAGCTGTCGGGAAAAGTTAAGAGCATGCCACCATGAAAGCCTCCCTGCTCGTTCTTGTGGCGGTCTTGACCGCTTTGGGCCTCAATTCCTGCCGGCCGTTCTTTCGAACGGAAATCGGAGTTCCCGGAGCAGGCTACACGCGGGATGAGGCCTACAACCGCGGTTATGCGGATGGCAGCGCGGACCGACTGGCCGGGCGCTCTCACAATCCCCACATCAACGAGGACTCGACCACGCTGCCCTCAGCGCATCGTAAGAACTACATCTGGGGTTACACCGAAGGTTACCGCAGTCCCAGCGGAGCCGTGCTGAGTACCAAGTGATCCAGAGTCGAGGCCCCGGCCCCGGGTTCAATAGGTAGGGAGAGTGTCCTGAGGTGCCGGGTCACTTCCGTCGAAGTTTTTCCCGTGGGCTTTGTGTTCAAGGCCCTCGCCGAGCTGGCGGAAGTCGCGTCCCATGCCGATCATCGTGTTGCAGGAACTCGTGGCCAGAACCAGAACCAGTGCGATCGCGTATTTCATCATCGCCTTCCTGATACTCAGGGAATCCGAGCCTGCAATACAGAAACCCGACTTCATCGTCCGCTGAGCTGCCGGCGCATTTCCGTGAGCTTCCCCCGCAGGTCGAAGATGCCCCGCCTGAGGGCCTCGATGGCGAGCTTCTGTTCGGCATCGGGACCGGAAGCCAGGAGCCGGCCACAGGATGCCAAAGCTTCGTTTTGGGAGTCGAGACAGCGCTTGAGGATGGCGATGACATAGCCTTGCTCGCGCTCGTAGTGCCCATTCAGCGCCCCGGCCAACTTGGCGGCCACGAGCGAGAGCGCGCTCATCACGGACTGGGCCTCCCCCAGGTGCTCGTCGCACTCGCGCAGCAGGTCGATCGAGCGAAGGGCGAGATCCTGCGCCTCCTCCTGGAGCGGGTGGGATTCGAAGTCATAGTCCTCCTCCTCGTCGTCCCCCATTTCATCACTGAAATCGAAGACCTCCTCGGGGGAGTCGAAGCCCTGCTCCCTCTCTTCGGCCATCGCTCCCAGGACGCCGTCCCAGCCCATGACGAAGGCCTCCTTGCGCTCGGCGTCGGGGTCATCCATGTACTTTTCGAGGACCTCCTGGTAAGCATCCGTCAGGCGATCGCTTTGCTGGAGCCGCTGCTCCCAGGCAAATTCATCTCCCGCGATGCGAGCGCCGGACGGCGGGCGGGCGATCATGCCGGCCAGGTAGTCGCGCATGGCCTGGAGGTTCGCCAGCTTCTGCGCCTCCTCGGCGTCCGCGTCCATCGCCCAGGATGACTCGCCGAGTTCGAGCAGGAAATCGCACGACTCGATCAAAACCCGGCCCTGACGGTCGTCGAACCATTCGAGATATAGTTCGTTCTTCCACACCGACGGCACGATTTCGCCGGCCGCCTCCCGCGCCAGGCATTCTCCCAAGTCGCAGGTGGGCATGCGGGATTTCCGCGAGGCGGTCATGTCGCCGACCAGGCCCTTTTGCGCCGGATGCAGGGCGATCGGCTCTCCTGCGGGGTTGGGATTCAGGAAACGGAGCCGTGCACCGGCGAGGTCGCGCCAGCAATCGCCGACCAGTTCCAGCCCGACCGGATCGTCCGCACCGACCAGCCACAAGCGCCCGATCGTTTGTCCTTCGGTCGTGTTGTCGATTTCACCGCGGATTACCGCGCTCGCGATGCGGAGGGCCATCGGGCGGACTTTCGTAAATCCCGACACGGTTCGTCAATGCTGTTGGAGCGTGGGTCGGCGCGATGTCGTGGGTTTTAACTGCTTGATGACCGCGACCCCGCACGTAGGCTGCGCTCGTATTCCCACCATGCCAGACGCACCCGGACCCCTGATGACCGCCCTCCTGATCCTCGTGGTGGTCATGTTTTTCAACCTGATCATTTTCGTTCACGAGCTGGGTCACTTCTGGGCCGCCAAATGGAGGGGGCTCAAGATCGACCGCTTCCAGATCTGGTTCGGCAAGCCGATCTGGAAAAAGGAGATCAACGGCGTCCAGTACGGTCTCGGCTGGATTCCCGCCGGCGGTTTCGTGGCCCTTCCGCAGATGGCGCCCATGGAGGCCATCGAGGGCGGCAATCGCGAGGGCGAGCCTCTGCCGCCGATTTCGCCACTCGACAAGATCATCGTCGCCTTCGCCGGACCGCTGTTTTCCTTCCTGCTGGCCTTCGTTTCCGCCGTCATCCTGTGGGTCAGCGGCAAGCCGGTCGACATCATCCACACGACCACCGTGGGCTGGGTGGAGAAGGGCAGTCCCGCCGAGGAGGCCGGCTTCCAGCGGGGCGACCGGATTCTCGCGATCGGCGGCCATGCCGTGACCTCTTGGAACATGCCGCTGGACAGCATCATCACCGAGATCGTCACCAGCTCCGGAGAGCGCATTCCCTTCATGATCGAGCGGCCCGGTGTCGGGCGGATGGAAATCGTTTCCTCCTACGAAATCCAGCCGACCGCCTGGTGGCAGCGCCGCCAGACCCGCAGCGTGGGCATTTCCCCGATGTCACCGGAAGGCGACATCGTGGTCTCGGGCTTCCCCGACAAGGACAACCTTCCGGCCAAGCTCGCAGGGCTGAAAGAAGGGGACGTGCTGGTGGCCATCGACGGCACGCCGATCGTCGATTACAGCCAGATGATCGAGATGTTCCAAGGCAGCGAGGGCCGCGAGCTTCAGGTCACCGTCCGCCGTGATGGAAAGGAAATGCAGCTGGGCCTCCGTCCGGTGCGGCCGGAAAGGACCAAGCCCAAGCCCGATGACAAGCCGTTGGATTACATGATCGGGGCCCTCTTCAACACCCCCACGCCCTTCAAGGAGGAGTGGCTGCACCCCAACCCCGGCCAGCAGATCGTCGAAACGCTTCGCCAGATGTGGATGACCGTGACCAGCGTCGCCGACCCGCACAGCAGCATCGGCATCCAGCACCTCAGCGGACCGGTGGGCATCGGAAAAATCCAGTATTTCTCCCTGCTGATGGACCATCCGATGCACCGGATCCTGAACTTCATGGTGCTGATCAACATCAACCTCGCCTTGCTCAACCTGCTGCCTTTCCCGGTGCTCGATGGCGGCCACATCACCATCGCCACCATGGAGGCGATCGCCCGCCGGCCGGTGAACGTGAAGTTCCTCGAGGTGCTCCAGCTTGCCTTCGTGTTTCTTCTTTTCGGCGTGATGATCTACGTCACCTCGAAGGACGTCTTCGACAACTTCGGCATGGGCGATGACAACCGCCGCGAGATCGTGTTCCCCGAGCCCGGCTCGTGATGCCAGCTCAGAGCGTGCCGGTCTGTCGCACCGCCTCGTAGAGCGTGATGGCGATCGCGGTCGAGAGGTTCAGGCTCCGCGTCGAAGCCTCGGCCATCGGGATGCGCAGCCCGTGCATGCCGGCTTCCCGCACCATCGCTTCCGGCAGACCGCGCGACTCGCAGCCGAACACGAGATAGTCGCCATCCGAGAACTCCGCGTCCCAGTGCGCGCGCCCGGCCTTGGTGCTGAGAAACCAGAACCGCGCCGACGGGTACGCCGCTTGCCGTAGTTCGGAAAAATCGTCCCACACCTGCAGGTCGACGTCCTTCCAGTAATCGAGGCCGGTCCGGCGGACGTGCTTGTCATCGAGCGAAAACCCGAGCGGCTTCACCAGATGGAGGCGCGAGCCGGTGGCCAGCGCGAGCCGGCCGGCGGCACCGGCGTTGTGCGGGATTTCCGGGGCGATGAGGACCAGGTGCAGCATGTCAGCTCGTGAAATGTTCCCAGCCTCCAGCCAGCGTGCCACCGCTTTCCACCAGGCGCCCGATGGCCTGGAGCGGAGCCAGTTCCGGCGGCCAATCGAGCACCAGCCGGTCCCACTTCCGCGGCTCCACCGCCGCCAGCAGTTCATAATCCTCGCCGTCGGAAATGGCGGCCTCGATCGTGACGCCCCGGCTCCTCGGGATGGCCTCGCGCGCCACCTCGAAGCCGCAGCCGCAGGCCTTGGCCAGCCGGGGCAGGTCTTTTGCCAAACCGTCGGACAGGTCCATCATGGCGCGCGCGCCGCCGCGGGCGAGCCGCTCTCCTTCCGCCAGCCGTGGCTCGAAGCTCAGGTGCCGGCCCCGCATCGAACCGCCGAGCGCGCCGGTGACCGCCAGCACGTCGCCGGGCTTTCCGCCGCGGCGGCCCACGCAGTGCCGGCGGTCCACCACGCCCTCGCCCGCCACCGAGACCATCACCGGTCCTCCCTCCGGCACGGCCGTGGTTTCGCCGCCGGCGAGCTGGCCGCCCCACGCTTCCAGGCAACGCCCGATGCCCCGGTAGAGTCCCTCCGCCCAGCGGATTTCCAAGTCCGCGGGCAGGGCCACCGTGACCAGCAGGTGCCGCGGCCGGCCGCCCATGGCGGCAAAGTCGCTGATCACCCGCGCCACCGCCTTCCAGCCGACCTTGGCCGGTGCCGCTTCGCGCAGGAAATGAACGCCCTCCACGATGGCGTCGGTCTTCAATAGTCGCAGCGGGCCGCGGCCGTCATCGACCACCGCGCAGTCGTCACCGGGACCGACCCGCAGGTCGGACGCCGGGATTTTCCCCAGCAGGCGCGCGATCAGCGCGTCCTCGCCGATGTCGCGCAGGGTCTTCATGAAGTGGGCGGCGTCGCGTAGCCGAACTTGATCGCCAGCTGGCCGATGACCGTCAGGCCGTTGAATGCCGCGTGGATCGACATCGGCATCCAGATCGAGCCGCTGAACTCGAAGCTCACCGCCAGCATCAGCGCCAGCAGGGTCAGGGCCGGCAGCGCCACGGCGTTGTGATGCACCGCGGCGAAGACCACCGCGCTCACGATCACCGCCGCATTGCGGCCGATCCGACTTTTCGCCACCGGATAGAGATAGCCGCGGAAAATCAGCTCCTCGGTCACCGGGGCCACCACCACCGCCATCAGGATCAGCGCCGCCAGCGTCAGCGGGTCGTTGATTTCCTGAAAGGCGCGCACCACCTCCTGCTGGCCGTCGCTGCCTTCGACCGACTGCACCCATTGGATGAAGCCGCTGAGATAGAGCGCCGTCAGCAGCATCCAGGTGGCGCCGATGGCCACCGGCACGGCCACCAGCCACTTCACCCACTCGATGCCCGCGCGCCCCGGCCAGTTCAGGCCCAGCCAGCGCACCGGCTTGATCCGCCACACCACCAGACCGATGATCACGGCGGAAAAAAACAACTGCATCACCATCGTCGCCACGATGGTGGCCAGCTCGATCTTCGGGGGTTCGTCCGGGGTTTTGCCGAGGATCGTCAGCACCACCGGCCACAGATACAGGCACAGCACCAGGCCGATCACCAGAAAGTCCCAGCGGCGGACCCACCGGCAGCGAACGCGATTGAACGGCTCCAGGGGGCCCTCGTCCGCCTCCGCGGCCATCACCTCGTCCGGCAGGGGCGGCGGCGTGCCAGGGGGCGAGTAGGGACTTTCCGCCCCGGCGGCGGGCGGTATGGGGAGCTCCCGCCCGGCCTCGCGCGACCGTTTTTTCATGAAACCGACCACGGCGACCACGCAGGCCAAGCCCAGCGCGCCCAGTTCCAGCCACATTCCCAATTCCGTCGGCATCGGGCGCAATCTGGGGAAGGGTGCCCGGGCAATCCAGCGGAATTCCCGCGCGGACGGCAGGCGGTGCTTTTCCCGCGGTCTCGCTGAGGGCTTGCCCGGACCGGCCATTCCGTCGAAATTCCCCGGCGACACCCACCCCTTACACCCGCCATCAACCCCTACCGACCACTCATCAGGAGGCGCTTCGCCGAGCCCTTTCTTTTCGTCCTGGTTTTCCTCGTCGGCATCTGGCTGTGGGACAATCACCTCGGGCGTCCGGTCCAGCCCGGTGGCGCGGCAGAGCAGGCCGAGACCTGGAGCATGGCGCTGCGCAAGGCCGATCGCGACCTGCGCCTGGCCGAAGGGCTGCGGGAGATGCCCTCGTGGCTGCGGGCCCTGTTCGGTGTCGATTCGGTCGATCGCACCCTGCGGCATGCCATCGCCAACCTCGAGCAGCTCGTCTCGCCCGCCGGTCATCATCATGAGCACCCCGGGCATTGGGCCGGGGACCAGGAGGGGGCCTATGCCCTGGCGGTGCTGGTGGCCGTCAGGGAACATGCCAGCCCGGCGGCCGGGCCCTTCCGGCAGTATGGGCTCGATGCTCCTCCGACGGAAAACGAGATCGCCACCCGGATCATCGAGGGCAGGGAAACGTGGTGGGATCTTGCTTATTTCAGCGCCTTCGAACGCAAGGATACGGAAGCCTTCGTCCACCTTGCCGAGACCCGCACCGGCCGCTTGGTGGGAAATACCTTGAAGGCGCGGGGGACGGTCATCGCCCTCACCCTCGGCGGGCTCTTTTTCGTCCCCGGCACCCTGCTCGCCTTCATGCGGGCCAGATCCCGCGGCCCGCGCGTCAACTACACCGAACGCTGGAATCCCACCTACGGCCTCGGCGTGTTCCTGCTCGCCTACCTCGCCTACCTCGGCTTCGCCACCGTATTCGAGCAGCTCGCCGGTCACGTCGCCCGCAGCGGCGGGGACGGCCCCCTGTTCCCGATGCCGGTCTTCATCGCCCTCGACAGCCTTACCCGCTTCCTTCCGGCGCTCATCGCGCTGGGGCTGCTGTTTCGAAAAGCCCGGCATGTCCGGACGCGCTTCGGCCTCGGTGGCCCCTTCGATGGCAAGCTGGTCCTCGGTGCCTTCGCCATGTTGCAGATCCTCGACTTCGGCCTGCGCGTGGCCTTCGACCGCTTTTCCACCGGCGACCCCACAGGGGGGCTTTCGTCCGCGGAGGAAGGCCCCTGGGGCCTTGTGTTAGGCATTGTTTCCGCCTGCATGGCCGCACCCATCGCCGAGGAGATCCTGTACCGCGGGGTGCTGTTCCGTTCGCTGGCCAACCGCCTGCCGGTGGGAGTCGCCGCCCTGCTCTCCGCGGTGGTCTTCGCCCTAGTCCACTTCGTTCCCGGCACCACCCTGCTGCTGATCGGGGTGGTGGGCTTCATGACCGCCATGACTTATGCCGCCTCGCGGACGCTTCTCACCGCCATTGTCCTTCACGCACTCTACAATGCCGCGGTGAAAATCCCGGAGTGGATCATTTACCAAACGCCGCTTTTCTGAATCATGTGGCCAGAAAACCGGCCGGGACCGAAACGTTCCCGCCCGATAAGCGTAGACTTTCCCTGACATGAGCGACGAAACCTTCATCGCCCCGCAGCCGGAGCAGCTTTCGGAGCTGCTTCCTGCCTTTGATTTCCAATCCTTTATCGCCCAGGGCGGCATGGGCGCCGTTTACAAGGCCAAGCAACGCTCG
>NZ_BAABRI010000037.1:0-14110 GCF_040362925.1 Haloferula sargassicola | reverse complement strand
ACGAACAGCAGCGCGGTAGATAGAACCGAATAGAGAGTGGTGATACCTATCGTCCAAGTTGCAGTCCGGCATATTCTGGGAGGCGCTTCCTGCATCGCGAACAGGGCATGTAGATTTTCTGCCGAACAGTATATTGTAACGAGTTGGAGTATCACGGGGATACTCCGGATCCTGATTTTCTGTTTTCTAGTGGAGTGCCCGAACCGTTTCAAGGGCAGTGTTTGGGATGCAGTTTGAGGTCGGGCAAGTGCTTGATTTTCCGCTTTTTGTGGCGAATCCGTCTCGGAATCGGATTTCGATGGAAGAGCGATTTCTACCCGGGGGTGTTCGGGTAATATCCGGAGTCGGGTTTTTCTAAAGATATCCCGCTTGGTTGCCTCACCATGAGCGACAATCAAATGACAAGAAACAAATTTTCTCTTGATTGCAATCAGGCGCCGGATTTAATTGGTTCACATGAACAGTCGTCGCGGGATGGTTGAAATTCCTCAGGGGTTCTGGGAGGGCATGCTTCGGGTGATGGCGGAGGAGGGTATTCGGGAGCATCAGCGCCCTTATTATTGTCGATGGGTGAAGGGCTTATTGGGATGGTCGAGCAAAGAGTTGACCCGGGAATCGACGGAGGAATACCTATCGCGGCTGCTACGGGACGAACGTTTGAGCGGCTGGCATTGCGCGCAGGCGGTGGAGGCACTGCGGCTGGCATTGTGCCGGGTGGGTCGGAACCGATGGGGGGATTGGGCCCGGGAGATTTCGTGGGCGGAGTGGCGGGAGAAGGCGCGGGAGCTGGAAAAGGAGCATCCGACGCGGGCGCGGAGGGAGATTCAGGTGGGGTCGTGGGTGGAGACGCAGGAGAAGTGGAAAACTCCGCATCCGGAGGAGGTCAAGGCGCTGGCGATGGTGGAACGGCTGGTGCGGAGCGAGGCGCGCGCCGGGGATTTCGCGTTGAGGACGGAGGACAGCTATCTGCAGTGGTGCCGGCGTTACACGTTGTTTGTGTATCGGGTGCTCAAGGGTGCGGAGGACATGCGGAAACCTGAATCGGTGGGCCAGTATTTGCATTTTCTGGCCATGGTCAGGGATGTGGCACCATCGACTCAGAAGCAGGCATTGAATGCGTTGTCGTTTTTCTTCAGGCGCTGCCTGTTACAGTCGGAGACGGATTTCGGGGATTTTGGGCTGGCTCGGATCCGGAAGCGGCTGCCGGTGGTGCTGTCGGAAAGGGAGGTATCGCAGGTGCTGTCGGAGCTGGGAGAGCCGTGGAAACTGGTGGGCTCGCTGATGTATGGCAGCGGGCTGAGAATTTCGGAGGCGATGCGGCTGCGGGTGAAGGATCTGGATTTCGATCGAGGCCAGATCGTGCTGAGAGAAACGAAGGGCGGCCGGGAGCGGGTGGTGCCGCTTCCGGAATCGCTGGAAGAGCGGCTGAGGCAGGCGGTGGAGGCGTCGCGAAAAGTTCACGAGGGGGATGTGGAGCGGGGTGAGGGCCGGGTGACGCTACCACGGGCGATGGAGAGGAAGTATCGGGGCCAGGCGAAGAACTTTCCGTGGTTCTGGTTATTTCCGGCGGTGAAGCTGGTGAGGGATGAGCAGGGAGAGCTACGTCGGCACCACCTGCATGAGGGATCGATGCAGAAACTTTTCAAGGAGGCAGTGCACCGGGTGGGACTGACGAAGCGGGCGACGAGTCACAGTTTGCGGCACTCGTTTGCGACGCACTTGCTGGAGCGCGGGACGGATATCCGGACCGTGCAGGAGCTGCTGGGGCACTCGGATGTGAGCACGACGATGATTTATCTGCACGTGCTGAAAAAGGAAGGCGCGGGGGTGAAGAGTCCGCTGGACCGGTTGGGAATGGAGTGAGGTGGGGAGGACTGAAAAGTGAAAGCGGAAAGCGGAAAGCGGAAAGCGAGAAGCTGAATGGCGTGGGTGAAGCTGAGAGCTGGAGCGGTGAGGGAATGGGCCGGCTGAAGCCGGCGCACCGAGGCGGGCAGATTGCCCGCTCTCCTTATGGGCATGCTGCCGCCCTTGGTCGGGGGGGACCCTCGGCCGGAGAAGTGGAGCGATGACGATGCGAGATCGTCCATGGTAAGGGATGCAGCCGAAAAGAGGTCCATCCCCCCTCCCCTGCATCACCTCGATTCGTAACCTCCGAAGATGCGGGCCTGCAAGGAGAGGAGATGGCATGGAGATGAAAATGCGGTGAGTTTTTCCGCGGTGGGAGGCTGCGCGCAAACTTCGAAGCTGACGCTGGCCTGCGGGCGCAGGGATTGAGGGGTCTTCCGATCTTGGAAGGGGCGAAAGGGACGAGGTTCGGGCTGGGGTTCGAGAATCAGTGACGGCCCGGAGCCGGGGCTTGGGGGCTGGTGCTCCGAGGCGATTTGAGAACTCTCGCTCCATCGCCGTGGGTTTCCGAATTTTCCGGGGGGAGGAGCTGGTTGAATCCCGGGACCCGGGGAATAAGGTCTCGTTTCAGGACAGGAGCCTTCGTGCGGGCAGATGGCCCGCTCTCCCTACGGCGAGGGCTCGGGAGCGCGAGACCATGCGAGTCGAGACTGGTCGGGGTTCAGGTGAAATTTCGGAAGGAAGCAGTCTTTCGGATGCTTAGACGCCGTCGTATCGTCCGATTCCGTGGTCATGCTGGACCGGGCTGCGGTTCAGTGGGTGCTTCGAGGGACCGCCTGCACCGGATGGTTTGAATGAGAGATATCCGGAATCGTCACGGGGACGCGTTGGGACCTCTTGGGCACTGGAGGCCGGGGAAGATGAATCTTCGACGTTTTCGTGAGCGCGAAGGGAAGTATTCTTTTCGGTCGTAGGCATGGAAGATCCGTCTTCCGCGTTTTCCTGCACGCGAGTGATGACGTTCAGGCGGAGGGTAAGCGTGGAAGATGGATCTTCCGCGTCTTCCTGCCCGCGGGTGTTGAGGTTTGGGCGGAGGGTAAGCGTGGAAGATGGATCTTCCGCGTCTTTCTGCGCGGAGACGGAGATGCTCAGGTGGCAGGTAAACGTGGAAGATCGATCTTCCGCGTCCTCCGGTTTCGAAGAGATTTCGTCTGCGTCGCTTGGGGAGATCATCGGAAATATTCAAAGCTTGGAAGATGAGTCTTCCATGGCTAGAATTCCGTGGTTCCAGTCGATTCGGCGTTGCAGGTTCGTGAGACGGCGAAGAATTGACGGATGAATCCCCTGCCCCTTCCCGCCATGGCCCTGAGCTTGCTTGAGTTTCGCGATCGGATTCTTCGATTCCGCCGGGTGTGGGAAAGCCTCGCCCCCGAAAAGGTGTTTTCGAAGGTGAGCTATGAGAAGTTTTGCGAGGAAACCGAGGAGTCCCTGGCAGTCCGTGAGAGGATCCTGGATTTGGAAATTCAGTTGAGGGGATTGCGCGCGGAGCGGAGTGCGGCGGACCGGAAATCCCGGGGAATGATGAGACGCTTGGTGTGGAGCGTGGCGGGAGATAAGAACTTCGGGGAAGACTCGGGTTTCTACAAGGCGCTGGGATTCATTCCGAAGAGCGAACGGAAGACAGGCAGAGTGCGAAGGAAGGGGAGGAAGAAGAGGTGAGGCCGCGCCTGAGGAAGGCCGAAGGGGCGGAGGTTTCTGCTTTTTGGGGCTAAAGATGGGGCAGCTGGGTCGAAAACGCCGGGGCTGCGGGACGAGTTGGAAACTCGTTCTCCGTATTGGACGTTCGCAAGCCGGAGGCTCGCGCCACTTTGGGCGACATTGACAAGGCGGAGGCTTGCGCGACTTTCGAGATCAGGCGGCGTCGTCGATCTGACGGTCGACGTCTTCTCGGAGGTTGTTGATGATGAACTCCTGGCGGTCGGGGGTGTTCTTCCCCATGTAGAAGGCGAGAAGTTCTTTGACCCCCTTCCCTTCTTCATACTCGACGGGGTCGAGCCGCATGTCGGGGCCGATCATGAAGGCGAACTCGTCGGGCGAGATCTCCCCGAGGCCCTTGAAGCGGGTGATTTCGGGGTTTTTGCCGAGCTTTTTCATGGCCTCGACGCGCTCTTCCTCGCTGTAGCAGTAGATGGTCTGCTTTTTGTTCCGGACGCGGAAAAGCGGCGTCTGCAGGATGTGGAGGTGGCCCTCGCGGATGACCTCGGGGAAGAACTGGAGGAAGAAGGTGAGGAGCAGCAGGCGGATGTGCATGCCATCGACGTCGGCATCGGTGGCGATGACGACCTTGTTGTAGCGCAGGCCCTCGATCCCCTCCTCCACGCCAAGGGCGGCCTGGAGCAGGGCGAATTCCTCGTTTTCATAGACGACCTTCTTGCCGAGACCGAAGGTGTTGAGGGGTTTACCGCGGAGTGAAAAGACGGCCTGGGTTTCGACGTCGCGGCTCTTGGTGATGGAACCGGAGGCGGAATCGCCCTCGGTGATGAAGAGGGTGCTGGCCTCGCGGAGCTTGTGCTTGGTGTCGAGGTGGGCGCGGCAGTCGCGGAGCTTTTTGTTGTGGACCTTGGCCTGGCGGGCGCGCTCGCGGGCCATCTTTTGGATGCCCTTCATGTCCTTGCGCTCGCGCTCGGCGAGAAGGATGCGCTTTTGCATGGCCTCGGCGGCCTGGGGATGCTTGTGGAGATAGTTGTCGAGTTGTTCCTTGAGGAAGTTTCCGATAAAGGTGCGCAGCGTTTCGCCCTGGGGCGAAACGGTGGCCGAGCCGAGCTTGGTTTTTGTCTGGGATTCGAAGACGGGTTCCTCGATGCGGACGACGATGGCGGCCTCGATGCCGGCGCGGATGTCGGAGGGGTCGAACTGTTTTTTGAAGAAGGTGCGGACGGTCTGGACGAGGGCCTCGCGGAAGGCGGCGAGGTGGGTGCCGCCCTGGGTGGTGTTCTGACCGTTGACGAAGGAGTAGTATTCCTCGCCGCTTTGCTCGGTATGGGTGAAGGCGATTTCGATGTCCCTGCCCTTGAGGTGGATGGGACCGTAGAGCGGCTCCTTTTCCATCTCCTCGCGGAGGAGGTCGAGGAGGCCGTCCTTGGACTTGAATTTCTTGCCGTTGAAGACGAGGACCAGCCCGGGATTGAGGTAGCTGTAGTAACGGCACATCCGCTCGACGTAGGCGGGCTTGAAGCTGGTGCGCGGGGGGAAAATGGAGCGGTCGACCTCGAAGGCGAGGCGGGTGCCGGGCGTGCCGGAGTCGGCCCGCGGGGTTTTCATTTCCTCGGTGACCTCCCCTTTCGAGAACTCGATGGCCTTGGTTTTGCCCTCGCGCCAGGCCTGGATTTCGAAGAAGCCGGAGAGGGCGTTGACGGCTTTGATGCCGACGCCGTTGAGGCCGACGGACTTTTTGAAGGCCTCGCTGTCGTACTTGGCGCCGGTGTTGATCTGGGCGGCGCAGTCGTAGAGCTTGCCGAGCGGGATGCCGCGGCCGAAGTCGCGGACTTCGACGCGGCCGAGGTCGTCGATCCCGATGTGGATCTCCTTGCCGTGGCCCATGATGAACTCGTCGATGGAGTTATCGATGACTTCCTTGAGCAGGATGTAGATGCCGTCGTCGGGCGAAGAGCCGTCGCCGAGCTTGCCGATGTACATGCCGGGGCGGAGGCGGATGTGTTCGCGCCAGTCGAGGGACTTGATGTCAGCTTCGGTGTAGTCGGCCATGGTGATGGTTTGGTTTTGTTAAGGAATAGCGGGGGGTGGGCGGGAGGGCAAGGGCTGCCTTTGGCGGAGTGGCGGGTGCCGGGTGTCGAGTGGTAATTGAGAAGCGGGAGACTTGGGTTGGGGGGGCAGCTTGCCGGCTCTCCCTAGGCAAGGACGGCGTTAAGGCGGAGGCGGTTCTGGCGTTGGAGGAGGATGCAGGGGAGATTGGAGAGGATGGCGTAGAGGGGCATGAGGAAGGCCCAGGGTATGGGATTCAGGGGGGTGAAGATGAGGGCGATGGCGAGGATCTGGGCGTGGTGGGCGGCCTCGCCGCGGCAGGTTTCATGGCGGAACCTTTCGTAGAAGGCGCGCTCGCGGCGGCGGAGCGATTTTTTGGCGAAGCCGCCGAACCACGGAGCGGCATCGGGGAGCAGGTGCTTCCATTTGCGGACCCGGAAAAACCGGTCGTAGAAGGCGGGCGACTCCCAGGGAAACGTTCGGAAAATCCCCCGCCCCGGCGTGAACCAGCGGGCCGGCAGGCGGGTGAAGAGCCAGGCGATGGCGAGGTGGGTGGCGGGAATGCCGAGGGTGTTGAGGAGCGCGAGCAGCCAGAGCGGAAGGTCAGGCGACATGGCGGCCCTTCCAGTTCACGGTTCCGCCAGCCTTGCCCCGGATGAGGGCGATGAAGAAGAGGGTTTTGTAAAACAGCAGCGTGAACGGATAGAAGACGGCGTTCCAGGCGGAGAAACGGCCGATCCAAACCATCTTCTCGTAGAGGGTCAGGGCGGCGACCCCGTAAGCGCCGGGAATGAGGAGCGTCTGCGGTGACCACTCGACCAAGCCAAGAACGAGCCCGACGAGCACCATCATGAGGCCCGTGATCCAGAGGGAAATGGCGGCCATGGCCCAGCCGGGGGCGAGCGCGGCGCCGGAGGCGAAGCCTTTCAGCCAGCTTTGGCAGAGCTGCCGAAAGCCTTCGGGAAACATGCGCATGGTGACGCAGCCGGCCCCGACGTAGGACCGGCAGGCGACGCCCATGGCTTCAAGCTCGCGGGAGAGGTGGAAGTTCTCCAGCACCTTGCGGCGGACCACGCCGTGGCCGCCGACGCGCTGGTAGTGATCGTAGGTGATCATCATGACCTGCCCGTAGAGACCGACGTGCCGGGCCCGGAAGCCCCGCGGTCCGGAGGCCCCGATGCCGCCGACCATGAAGAGATTGAAAAACACGGACCACTGCTCGTAGGCGCGCTCGAGGCGATGCCAGGGGCAGACGGACACCGCGGCGTCGCCGGAGCCGATGGCGGACACGAGCCGGGCGATGGCGTCCGGCTGCAGGTGGACATCGGCATCGAGGAAAAGCAGCAGCTGGCCGCTGGCGAGGTCGGCCCCCTGCTGGCAGGCCCAGGGTTTCCCGTACCATCCGTCCGGGAGGGGCTTGGAGGAAATGGCGCGGGCGCCGCAGAGCTTGGCCACCTCGTAGGTTTCATCATCGGACTGGTCGTCGATGACGAGGATCTCGTGTGGGCGCAGCCACTGGCGATGGAGCGAATCGAGCAGGATGGGCAGGCTGCGGGCTTCGTTGCGGGCCGGGATGATCACCGAGACCTGCGGCGGATGGCCGACCGGCCCGGGCGGCGGCAGCGGAGCCATGCGCCCGAGCAGCCACTTCGAGGCACCACCCGCCAGGGCGGCGCCTGCCCATGCGATTCCGACCGGCAACCAGCTCACGAGCCCATTCGGAGCTGAGCGCAGAGCCGGTCGCAAGCCTTCATCCCGCCCAGCACCACCATCGGCATGCCGCCGCCGGGATTGGCGCTGCCGCCGACGAACCAGAGGTTGTCGTAGCCCTTGGCCTTCTTCGGCGCCTTGAAGCCGCGGTTGAGCCGCCAGTCGCTGACCACGCCGTAAATGGAGCCACGGTTGGAGCGATACATCGTCTCCAGGTCGGGCGGCGTGAGCATGTCCTCAACGATCGTGTGACGGCGCAGTCCTTCGAGTCCCATCCGCTCGAGCTTGTCGAGGACGCGGTCGCGGAAAGCGAGGTAGTCGTCCGGCGTGAGCGGCTGGTCGGGATCGACCGGCGGAATGTGCGGCAGGATCTTGATGTTGTCGCAGCCGTCGGGCGCCTTCGAGGGATCGGTGCGGGTCGGGGCGACGAGATAGATGGTGGGATCGTCGGGCAGCTTTCCTTTGCGGAAAACGGTGTCGAAGTGCTTCGACTGGTCCTTCGAGTAGAAGAAATTGTGGTGGGCGAGCTGCGGGTAAACGCGGTCGGTTCCGAGGTGGAGCACCAGCCCGGAGCAGGCGGGCTGGTAGCGGCGCAGGCGCTTCATCTGCGACTCCGATGAACCCAGTAGTTCGCGGTGGGCGGGGATGACCTCCATGTTCGACACCACCTGGTCGGCGGCGACGCGGCTGCCGTCGTCGAGCACCACGCCGGTGACTTTCTTCCCCTCGCGGCAGATCTCGCGGACGCCGGTGCCGGTGTGGATGCGGACGCCCAGCTCGCGCGCGAGGCGGCCGAGGGCGTTCGACAGCTCGAACATGCCGCCTTTCACATACCACAGGCCGTAATCGAACTGAATGATGGGCATGAGGTTCATGAAGGCCGGGGCGTCCTTGGCGGAGGAGCCGACATACTTGATGAAGTATTCGAAGACCCGACGCAGCGACTCATCGTGGAAATGGGCGGCGATGGCGGTGTCCATGCGGCGGGTCCAGTCCATGCCGCGGTGAAGCCCGAGCAGTCCGTAGTGGCGGATCATTTCCCAGGTGGTGTCGAGCCCGGCGGCGAAATACCCCTCCTCCACCGCCTCGTATTGGCCGCGGGCGTAGTCGAGGAAGGCCTCCAGCTCGGTGGCGTGGACGGCGGGATCGCCGGGCAGCTTGGCCAGCTCGGCCCGCATCCGGTCGGGGTCTTCATGGAGGTCGAGGACCAGGTGGTTCTCGAAAAAATTCCGCCACTGCGGGGTGACGCGCTGGAGCGTCAGGTAGTCGTCCATGTCCCTGCCCGCGCGCTCGAAGAGCTCGCGGAAGATCTGCGGCAGGGTGAAGATGGAGGGGCCGAGGTCGAAGGTGAAGCCATCGATCTCCCGGACGTTGAGCTTGCCGCCGAGGTGGTCGTTCTTTTCGAAAACCTCGACGCTGGCGCCGCGGGCACGGAGCGAGATGGCGGCGGCGAGGCCACCGAGGCCGGCGCCGATGACGGCGATGTGCGGGGCGGGATCTGGCATGGGCGAAGAAGCGGGTTCCCCCGGTGGGCGGAGCGTGTTAGGTTCGGCGCGTGTCGGGCGATTTCAACCTCGGAAATCCACCCCCCGCCGACCTCCGGCTCACCGCCGCCTCCCGCGATGCCTACGTGCGGGTGCACGATGGGTTCGCGCGCGGCGTGGGGCGTGAGCCGGCGTCGCGCCGAGCCGCGCTGGAACGGCTGCTGAAGGTGCTGGAGGAGCGGGAGGATGCGATCCTCGAGGCGCTCGATGCCGACCTCGGGAAGCCCGGCCTGGAGGCCTGGCTGGCGGAGTATCACTTCGTCCGCGAAGACCTGCGGCTGGCAATCCGCAAGCTGGACTCATGGGTGAAGCCGCAGCAGGTGGGCAGCCCGTTTTTCGTGCAACCGGCGCGGAGCTGGATCCAGCGCGAGCCGCACGGGGCGGTGCTGATCATGGCGCCGTGGAATTATCCGATCCAGCTCTCGCTCAGCCCGCTGATTGCGGCGGTGGCGGGCGGCAACACGGTGGTGCTGAAGCCCTCCGAGCATGCCCCGGCCAGTGCGCGCCTGCTGGCGGAAATGGTGGCAGCGAGCTTCGACCCCAGCCATGTCTCGGTGGTGCTGGGCGAGGCGCAGTCGGCGGCGCGGCTGCTGGTGCAGTCGTTCGATTTCTACTTCTACACCGGCGGCGAAGCGGCGGGGAAAAAGGTGGCGGCGGCGGCGGCGCGGTATTTGAAACCCTGTGCGCTGGAGCTGGGCGGCAAGTGCCCGGTGGTGATCGACCACGCGATGGACATGGAGCCGGTGCTCGAGCGGGTGGTTTCGATGAAGGGCATGAATGCCGGGCAGACCTGCTTCGCCCCCGACTACGTGCTGGTGCCGGAAAACGAGAAACCGGAATGGTTGGCGGCCTTCCGCAAGGAGTTCGAGCTGCGCTACCGGCCGACCAAGGACCTGGCGCGAATCGTGAACCGGAGCCACTTCCAGCGCTTGATGAAGCTGGCGGCCGGATGGCCGGGGGTGGACCGGGATGACCCGCAGCGGCTGTCGTTTTCCCCACGGGTGATCGATGCGGACTGGTCGCATCCGTCGATGAAGGAGGAGATTTTCGGGCCGATCCTGCCGGTGATCGGATATGGCGAGGATGAGGAACTTTTCGCGACCCTGCGGGCGCAGCACGCGCCGCTGGCGATGTACTTGTTTTCGAACGACCGCGACTTCATCCGGCACGCCATGGAAGCGCTGCCCTCGGGCGGGGTGACGATCAACGACGTGGCGAAGCACGCGATGAACCACCGGCTGCCCTTTGGCGGCAAGGGACCCTCGGGTTTCGGGAGATATCGGGGGAAGCACGGGTTCGAGCTGTTCACCTACCAGCGCGCGGTGACGCGGCGAACCTTCCTCCCGGATCCGTTTTTGCTGACGCCGCCGTACGGGCGGAAGCTGAAGTGGTTGAGGAGGCTAATGGGGTAAGCGGACGAAGCGAAGTCTGAAGAGGCCCGCCAAGGGGGAAAGGCGCGGCGTGCCCCCATCCACTGGCTCAAACGTGCCCCCGGCAGGAATCGAACCTGCATCTAGCCTTTAGGAGAGGCTCGTTCTATCCATTGAACTACGGGGGCCTCGGCCCGGCAGACTACCGACCCGGCGCCGCGAGGCAAGCCCGGGACTTGCCCGAACCCTCCGAGGCGGACCAGCATCCGCCCGTGACCGACTCCCGGGCCAGCCTGCGGCATCGCCTCGAGCACTTCCTCTACCTCACGGTGGAGGCGGGGCTCGACCGGATCGACATGGCCACCTGCGTGGCGCTCGGCCGCGGCCTCGGTCGGCTGGCGCACGCGCTGAGCGGCCGCTACCGCCGGCTGGTCGAGCGCAACCTGCGGATCGCCACCGCTCACGACCCGCTCCCGCCCGAGGCGCTGGAAGCTCTGGTGAAGGAGACGTTTCTCCGCGGCGGCGCCAATTTCCTGGCCTCGCTGAAAACCCAGGTGATGCCGGTGGACCTGCTGGCCCGCCAGATCGATCCGGAGGCGCTGAAGATCCTCGACCGCAACCGCCGCGAGGGCTTCGGCACAGTGGTCGCCATGGCCCACATGGGCAATTGGGAGGCGCTGACCCGCCTCGGCGCGCTGGTGCTGGAGCCGGGGAGCTATGGCGGGGTGTATCGGCCCCTCGACAACCCGCTGATGGACTGGCTGACCCGCGAGCGGCGGACCTCGACCGGGGCCCGGCTTTTCAGCCGAAAGGACGGCTACTACGCGCCCTCGACCTTCCTCCGCGAGGGCGGCGCGCTGGCGGTGCTGGGCGACCAGCGGGCCGGCGCGCGCGGGACGGCGATGCCTTTCCTCGGCAAGATCACCACCTGTCCGCCGCTGCTCGAACTGATGGCCAAGCGGGGCCGGGCGCGGATCGTGACCCTGGAAATGCGGACCACCACCTACGGCAAGTGGTTGCTGGCCCTGCACCCGCTGCCGGAAAAATCGAGCACCCCGGAAATCATGGCCGCGCTGGAAAAGATCCTGCGCTCCAGCCTGCCGGATGTCTTCTGGTTCCACGACCGCTGGCGGGCGAACGCGCAGCATCCGCTGAGCTTGTTCACCCGCCTCGATCCGGAAACGGCGGCCCGGGCGACGGTCCCGCTGCGGCTGGTGCTTTCGACGCCCGCCGATGCGTCCGAGGGGGGCGTGCAGGCATTGTTGGCGCGGATGTTCGAGATCCGCCCGGATCTGCGGGTCGAGCGATTGATCACGCCATCCGCCCGATCCGATGACCCACGGGTGATGCTGCACGAGTGGGACGCGGACGCGCCGGAAACGCTGGCCGACGCGCTGGTGCGGCGGATTGACCTCAGCCACCCCGCCCCGCTCGATGGCTTCCTGCTTTTCGGCGGCGAACGGCCGCTGGCCATGGCCGCCCGACGGATGGGACACAAGGCGATCCTCGGCTTCTCGGTCAAAGGCCGACCGTGGAGCCGGTCGTTCGAGCCGCCGACCGATCCCGCGGGCTGGGCGGCGCTGGCCGATGCGATGAATTTCCTCCCCGGCCGCCACCAGTCATGACCCGCCCGCTGCAGATCTGCGTGCTGACCGACGGCAAGCCCGGCCACCAGAACCAGTCGCTCGGGCTGGCCGAGGCCATCGGGCGTCGCGCGCCGGCCGCCGTTTCCCTGCTGGAGGTGCCGGCGGGAAAACTCCGCTCGCTGGGGCTGATCGAGACCCCGGAGCCGCGGCCGGACCTCTTCATCGGAGCGGGCCACGCGACCCATGCCCCGCTGCTGCAGCTCGCCCGCAGGACCGGCGCGCCGTGTGTGGTGATGATGAAGCCCAGCCTGCCGGCCGGTTTTTTCGACCTCTGCCTGGTGCCCGAGCACGACCTCGGCGGAGCCGGCCCGGCGCCGAATGTGATCGCCACCAAGGGCGCGCTCAACCGAGTGCCTCCGCCCGATCCGGATCGCGCCCGCAGCGGAGGCCTGCTGCTGATCGGCGGGCCGTCCGGCAGCCATGGCTGGGACGCGGAAACGACCACCCGGCAGGTGGCGGCCATCGTGGACAGCCGCTCCGCGCTGGCCTGGCGGGCCACCGATTCCCGACGCACGCCGGAGGGGTTTCTCGAAGCTCTGCAGTCCGCCTCGCCGGCGTTCGCGCCATTTCCCCACCAGCAGACCGGCCGCGACTGGCTGCCTCAACAACTGGCCCACTGCGAGGAAGTGTGGGTCAGCGAGGACTCCGTCTCGATGATCTACGAGGCCCTTAGTAGCGGGGCCGCCGTGGGGCTGCTGCCGGTGCCGAGAAAATCCCGCACCTCACGGGTCGCGCGCGGCATCGACCGGCTGGCCGAGCAAGGCTGGCTGACCCCTTTCGACGACTGGCGGCCCGGCACCCCGCTCCCCCGCCCTCCCGCCACCCTGCGCGAGGCCGACCGCACCGCCGCCATCGTGCTCGAACGCTTTTTCCCCGATCGACGATGAAAGTCCTCCAGGTTCTCCCGGAAATGCACGCCGGCGGGGTCGAGCGCGGAACGCTCGAGCTGGCCACCCATCTGACCGCGCACGGCCACGAGTCGCTGGTGCTTTCCGGCGGCGGCCGGCAGGTGCCGAAGCTGGAAGCCGGCGGGACCCGCCACCTCACGCTGCCGGTTGGGAAAAAATCGCCCGCCACCTTGTTGCTCGTCCCCGAGCTGCGCCGGTTGCTGGTGAGCGAGCGTCCGGACATCCTGCACCTGCGCTCGCGGGTGCCGGCGTGGGCGATGTGGCTGGCCTGGCGCAAGCTGCCCGAGAGCGAACGCCCGCGGCTGGTGACCACGGTCCACGGATTCTACTCGGTCAGCCGCTGGTCGGCCATCATGACCTGCGGCGAGCGGGTCATCTGCGTGTCCGACAGCATCCGCGACTATGTTCTCCAAAACTACCCGAAGACCCCGGCCGACCGCCTGCGGGTGGTGCCGCGCGGGGTCGATCCTGCCGACTATCCCTTCGGCTTCCGTCCGGACGGGGCATGGTGCGAGGCTTTCCACGCCGAGTTTCCCGAAACCCGCGACAAGCGTCTCATCACCCTGCCCGGTCGGATCACGCGGCTGAAGGGCCACGAAGACCTCGCCACGATCCTGGCAGGCCTCGGCGACCTGACCGACGTGCACGCGGTGGTGGTCGGCGGCGTGCACCCGAAAAAGCAGGCCTACGCCGAGGAGGTGCGTCAGCGTTTCCACGACGCGGGCTTGGATGACCGCGTGACCTTCACCGGCAACCGCGATGACCTGCGGAACATCCTGGCGATCTCGACCCTGGTGCTTTCCTTGACCCGGCAGCCGGAGTCCTTCGGCCGCACGACGTTGGAAGCCCTGGCAATGGGCGTGCCGGTGACGGGTTATTCCCACGGGGGCGTGGCAGAGCAGCTGGAGGAGCTGTTCCCTGAGGGAAAACTGACGCCCAACCAGCCGGAAGCCGCCGTGCCAGTGATCCGCGGGTTGCTGCAAAAAGCCCCGCCCGTCGCGCAGCCGAATCCGTTCACTTTGAAGCGGATGTTGGAGGGGACGATCGAGGTTTATCGCGAGCTGATGGGCTGAGCTCGAGGTCAGCCGCCGACTCCCTCGCGGGGCTTTACGCCACTTCGGGGTCCGCCTGACATCCACCACCGACTCCGCCTCGGGCTGTACGTTGTTCCGCCTTCAGGCGGTTTCGCTGGTAGGGAACCCGGGCTCCGCAACCGCCTGAAGGCGGAACTACGGGCAGCCAGTGGCGGCCTTCACCGCCACTTCGGGGTCCACCTGACATCCACCACCGACTCCGCCGCGGGCTGTACGTTGTTCCGCCTTCAG
>NZ_BAABRI010000036.1:0-23736 GCF_040362925.1 Haloferula sargassicola | reverse complement strand
CGAGAGGACGGACGACCCTCCCATCAAGCGCGTCAAGCACCCTGTCCGCCCTGGAAACCAAGGCGACAAAAGACCCGAAGCATCGCTTCCGGTCGCTTGCCCGCCTGCTCGACCGGCAGATGCTCGGCAACTCGGTGCGGCTGTGGCAGCTGCTGCATCACGTCCGGCGCCTGGCCTTCAAATGGTGGAATCGCCGCAGCCAGCGGCGCAGCTTCACCTGGGCGGAGTTTGCCGAAGCGTGGGAGCGGTGGAAGATGCCGCGGCCGAAGATCTTGGAAACCCCCTTGCCCTGGAGCTGGCGGGAGGCTCGACAAGCCGGGAGCGCATGAGTAAACGATGAAGTCAGAAACAGAAACCAACGGCGTCGCGGAATCGAAGCCCCGTCCATCCGAGGAGCCCGGTGCGGCAATTCCGCACGCCGGGATCTGCGAGGGGGGCGCCGGATGACCGGCGTCCCTACCTCAATCTGCAAATGATGAAGCCCAGTGCTATCGTATTCGCCGCTCTGGTTGCCATCGTATTTGGCGAGCCGAAGTTTAATGGTGAGACTCCAATCAAGGGTGTCGCAATTCTGACGCTTGAGTTCCCAGAAACGAAGGGCGAATCTCGTCTCTACAAGATCAAGAGCATGAAGACGCTCGAACCTAGAGATGCGGAGCGAGTGCGCCGAGCTTTTGATTCTCCTCCGCTGAAGGAACCAGAACTCTTGGATGTTTTGGTCGACTTCTTTGCGGTCTCAGTCGATGGCGAGCTTTTCTACGTGGTCGAGATGCAGCTTCGAGGCTTCGCCGTCATGCCAGCTAATATGAATGGCAAGAATCTTGAGAGGGTCCCAGCCGAATCACGACTGCTCGGCAAGCTTCCGGAAATCGCGGATCTCTTGGATCGAAATTTCCGAGATCCCGCAAAGACCAGGCCCGAAAAATGAAAGCCGAACCCCAAAGATAGCTTCGGGCGGTAGCCCCGAAGCTATCGGTTGTTGAACGGGCCCAGGCGGGTTGGGCGGGCGGTGGGGCTATCGCTCTTGCGGTTTCAATCCGCGTCGGTGGGTCAACGACTTGCCGTGATCGGGCGGCGGCGGATGGCCGTTTGACGACCTCCGCGGGGGCCGCGGGGCGAATCGCTCCGGGATTCGCCCGCGCCGGGAGAGGTGCGAGTCGCCGGCGGAGCGGGGTTTCCTGAAACGCGGCGAAGCATGGGCGCTTTTACGGTGAAAGCCGTCGTTCGCAGCCGCTACTTCGGAGTGATCGGGAATTCAGTGCGTTTGTGGCAACTGCTGCATCACGTCCGGCGCTTGGCCTTCAAAGGGTGGAACTGCCGCAGCCAGCGGCGGAGCTTCACCTGGGCGGAGTTTGCCGAGGCCTGGGAGCGGTGGAAGATGCCGCGGCCGAAGATCTTGGAAACCCCCTTACCCTGGAGCTGGCGGGAGGCTCGACAAGCCGGGAGAGCCTGAGTAAACGATGAAGTCAGAAACAGAAACCAACGGCGTCGCGGAATCGAAGCGCGTCCATCCGAGGAGCCCGGTGCGGTCATTCCGCACGCCGGGATCTGCGAGGGGGACGCCGGATGACCGGCGGCCCTACCTTACTCTGCAAAGAAATGAGACCTATCGCGACCCTCATAGCCGTTCTGATTATCGGCACATCCCTCGCGGAAGAGGTGAAGCCTGCTTCGGAGTTCTCTCCGTGGATGAAGCTTTCAGTCCGAGTCCAGAATGTTGCCTTGGTGTTTCAGCGCCTCAACCCATCCGGCCAACCGGATCCGTCATTCTTCACCGATGACCTCAAAGAGATCGATAGGCTTCTCTCAGTTCTCGTTTCGGAAGGCATTTTGACCAAGTCCGTCGTGAAGCTCCGACCACCGAAGGGGCGCGATAAGGACTACGACCGCATCATGGAGTTTACAGAGAAGCTCGCCGAGACTTACGGTCAGTATGTCGCACTGGAGCTCATGGATTTGGGTCTCCGGAGGCGTCTGTCCGCAATGGATGAAGACGAGCCTCTTGTGCTGAACGTGCATCTTCCATCCGATCAACTGAAGGCATTCCGCGCACTGGTGAGAGAGTATGACATGGCCGCAGAATGAATGGCAGAACAAGATTAGATGAGAAGGCAGGGAGGGCCATGACTGGCCCGATGGTGTATACCCCCCGGTGCCCAGGCCCCTGGCCGACTCCCTCTCCGCCCGCTCCGAGCAATCCACCCGGCCCCAGCCCACCCCTTGACCCCCCACCTCGGAGGTGGGGGGTGGCACTCCGGAGGTGCCCTCCCCCACCTCCACCCTCCGCCGTCCCAGCTCCGAACCGCGCCGTCCCAGCTCCGAACCGCGCCGTCCCAGCTCCGAACCGCGCCGTCCCAGCTCCGAACCGCGCCGTCCCAGCTCCGAACCGCGCCGTCCCGGCTCCGAGCCGCGCCGTCCCGGCTCCGAGCCGCGCCGTCCCGGCTCCGAGCCGCGCCGTCCCGGCTCCGAACCGCACGGGTCCGCCTCCGGGCTGCAGGGTCGCTGCTACGAAAGGTCAGGTTTCGCCTTTTCACCGGGATATCCGGATTCGAGCTATCACCTGGATACCCCGACTCCGGTTCCTCTCATGGCCCATCGCGCTGTCCAGCTCGGTGGAATCTGCTCCCCTCCGTCGCCGGGTTGCTTGGGGTGCGCGAGGCGTTTCGATTCCGCCTGCTGACGAGCTCGTCCGCGACGTTGACAACCCTTCTCTCGCTAATCGGCGTGGTCGGTTGGCTTGGCTTGGTGATCTCCGCATTCTTCGTGCTTCCGTTTACTCACGCGCTGGTCGTTTTGATCGTGCCGTTCATCGTCGGCAACGTCATTCGGGTGATTGCAAAGAAGATGTCTGGAGGAGATGGCTTCTTCTCTGCCGAGCGTACTGCGGAATCCCTGCCACTGGGTATTGGACACCGCGCTGCGCGAGGACCCCAACCAGACCTCCGCAGGCAACGCCGCGGAGAACCTCGGCACCACGCGCCGCATCGTGCTCAACATCCTCAACGACGACGCCGGGATCATCAAATCCGTGCCGAAGAAACGTTTCGAGGCGCTGATGAACGTCGCCTACCGCGAAAGACTCCTTTCCCTAACTTGATCGCCCTGGCTACCTCGCCACGAGTCGGAGATTGAACTCTGATGAGAACCCTTTACCATGAATCGGGCTGGCGTTCCGGGTAAACGGGTGCCACCACATTTTACGGCAGAAAAACTCCCAGAATGCAATTATCTCAAGAGCAAGTCGCCCGACTATCCGAGAAAGAACTCGAAGCTTATTCGCGGGTGGTGATTGATGGGTCGCGATACCGGCGAGCGAAGCTCAAACGCGCAAGAGGATATTGGAGCCGTGAAATCATTCCGATTCTAGCGCCACTTCTTGCTGTCGCCTTCGTTTGGGGCGACGCGGGTGTGGATTGGCGACTTCTAGGATTGTTCGCTGCTGCCGTTGGATTAGTTCAGATTCATGTGGTTGGCTTGAATCGACGTATCGATGCTCTCATGAATTTGTTGGATTTAGAGGTCGGCGCAAGCGATGACGTCGTTGTCAGCCGGACTCAACCAACCACAGAAAATGCCGAACAAAGTGTCACACCACAATCCGCTACCCGTTCCGAGTTGAGTTCGGAGGGTGGCCTCAAACCTCAACCAGAGTCGGAGGCGCGCTCCCGGTAGCGGATGTGGACTTCCACGGCCCGAAAGGGAATGAAGAATACGGTCGTCATACTTCTCCTGATCTGCGTGTTGCTCGGGATAGGAACCTTCACGGGACTCATTGGTTTCCATTGTCCTCGTGTGATCGAGAGCCAACCACTAAGGAACCCCATCGTGATCTCACAGGTTGAGGGTCTTGCGGTTACGCTAGCCGACGGGCGAACCCTTGAACTGGAGTCTTCAAACTACATTGGGAGGGAGGACCACCTGCTGTCAAAAGGTGCCATGATTGACATCGAGAGGACCTCTGACGATGAAGTGATCATTTGGGGCAACAAGCCCGGATGGGTTTGCGGTACCTCATGGGCACGGCCGATCCGAATTCCTCTGATCGCGGACGACGTTTACCCGAATCGCCGCGAGATACTGAGCCTTGCCACCTCCCCCCCGCGAGTCGGAGCTTGAGGGTGGGTGAGGAACCTGTAACCTGAATCAGGCTGACACCCCGCTAGCTGGGTTGGGTGGCCTCAAGCGTCCGCTACAGATCAGATGGCCAAACCAATCACGAACCTCCGGAGGAAAGCGAAGGCTGGAGATCAAGGTCTGCCTCGGGCCACACTCGCGTTCTATGGTCCCGATGACAAGCGTGCGACGAAAGCGGTTCTTGGGATTTTCCTGACCGACAACGAGGAAGAGGCGATAATTCACCGCTATTTCCACGAGGATAGGGATATCCGGTTCGATGTCCCAACCCAGGAATCGATCCTCGCACGACTTCGCGAACATGAGGTGCGATCCCTGATCATGGTTGAGAAGGTCTTCGGATGCCCTCATGAGGAGGGCGTTGATTATCCTGAGGGAGAGAGTTGTCCACACTGCCCATTCTGGAAGAATCGCGATCGGTTTGAAGGCATCGGGTGACCGTCAGAATGCGAGTGAAGGCGAAGCCGTGGGAGATCGACGCTTAACCGCTACCCATGCGCGTCATGTTAAGGCCCGGAATCCTGATTCCAACAGGGGGAATGACGGCGCCGTTTGTCCCGTGTGACGTGCCCTGGAGGGGGTGCGGAAATCGAAGATCGCAGCGACGTGCGGCGCTTTGATCATTTGTCCTGACAGCAGGTCGTAAAGATTCTCATCACTCACCCGTGCACGGCCGGCCGCAGCACCGATCCGACGGGTGATTCTCATCCCCAGCTGGTGAGCGGTATCGCCTGGACGGAGCGAAGGGGAAGGGATTTCAACGGGGAGAGGCCGCACGAGGCGTCGGGCATGCGGCGGGGCGCGGAAGTTCATCAAGCCTCGGCGGGGCGTCTGGGCAAGTTGCTTCCGCCCGGCCATCTCCATTTGCACCCTCGGTGTCGCTATTTCAGGAGGGAAGCGAAGCGCGCCCGGCTGGATTCGAACCAGCGACCATCCGCTTAGAAGGCGGGTGCTCTATCCAACTGAGCTACGGGCGCCTGGGTCAGCGCGCTGGGACAGGTAGCCTGCCGCGGGGCGGGAGACAAGGCTGGATGGCGGGAAGGAAATCGGCTTTCATGACGGCATGGACCAGCCGCCCACCGTGCCGGGCCAGGATCTCTACCTGCGCCAACGTGATGAGGAACACCTGCGATTGCTGGTGATCTTCCACTACATCTACGCGGGCTTGGTGGCGCTGGGGGCCTCGATCCCGATCATCCACCTGGTGATCGGCATCTTCATGGTGATCCATGGCTTCACGCCGGATGCGGGCGAGATTCCATTCAATCCCGGCTGGCTCTTCATTGGCATGGCCAGCGCGTTCATCGTGATCGGCTGGACCTTTGCGGTGCTCATGTATTACGCCGGGCGCTCCCTGTCGCAGCGGCGGAACCGAACCTTCGTGTTCGTCATGGCCTGCCTCGCCTGTCTGCAGATTCCGATGGGCACGGTGCTCGGCATCTTCACCATTTTGGTGCTGCAGCGGCCGTCGGTGCTGCCCTTGTTTGCGCCCGGCGGCACGCCTTATTCGAAGGTGTAGCGGCCGTTCACCACGTGGACCTGGGGCGGCACGCGGGTTTGCTCAAAGAGGTCGTAGCCCTGCTTGAGGTTGCGCCAGAAGCCGGCCCACTCGGAGGCGTTTTCCGTTTCCATCCGCTCATCGGTCATGCGGAAGGGGAAGAGGTGGACGCGCACGAAGGGCTGGCCGCGCTCCAGGGCGGCGGCGACCAGGGTGTAGATCTCCTCGATCTTTTCGTCGGTCATGGCGAGGCAGCCGATCGAGACTTGATCGCCGTGGATCATGATCGAGCTGCCGGTGCGGCCGTTCATGCGGTCGTATTCGTTGGGGAAACCGAGGTTGAAGGCGAGGTGGTATTTCGAGGCCGGGTTGAGGCGGGAGGTGGAGACGAAATAGAAGCCCTCGGGCACCTGGCGATCTCCCTCGGCGAGCTTTGGGCCGGGCTTTCCCGAAGCCGCGGCGATCGGGTAGGTGCGGAAAAGGACGAATTTCTGCGATTCGCGGTCGCGCACCCAGAGTTCGAGCTCCCGTTCCTCTTTGAAGGCGCGGATGAAGACCGGGTCCCGGAACTGCAGACCCTGGGCTTCAAGATCGCGGGTGAGGCCCGGGCGCACCCGGTCGGCGGCGGCGCGGGCGCGTTCGGGGCCGGGCAGGGGGAAATCGATGGTGGCGTTCACGGGATCATCGGCGGACTCACCTTCCTTGTCGCGGCAGGCGGGCAGCGCGGCGAGCAGGAGCAGGGCGAGGATTTTCCGAATCGCGCGCGGCATGACAGAGCGGCCACGGGCCGAAAAGCCGGAAATCGTGCCGCGGGACGATTCCGGGTTGATGCCCGACGGCCTCCCGTGAGAGGGGCAGGGCATGCCAGCGGCGATCGGAATCATCGGAGGAAGCGGACTTTATGAAATCGAAGGCTTCGAGAAGGCGGAGGAGCGGCGGATCGACACGCCCTTCGGCGAGCCTTCCGATGCCTTGGTCGGCGGTATCCTGGCCGGCCGGCAGGTGTGGTTCCTGCCCCGCCACGGGCGAGGTCACCGCATTCTGCCGCATGAAATCAACCACCGCGCGAACATCTGGGCGCTGCGCTCGCTGGACGTGCGGTTTCTGATCTGCGTCACCGCCGTGGGCAGTCTGAGGGAGGAGTACGCGCCACGGCACATGGTGCTGCCGGACCAGTATTTCGATCGCACCAGCCGCCGCGAACACCACACCTTTTTCGGCGGCGGGATTGCCGGCCATGTGGCCTTCGGCGATCCGGTCAGCGCCGGACTCCGCCGGATCCTGTTCGAGGCGGCGCGGGCCGAGGGGGCGGAAGTCCATGACGGGGGCACCTACGTGAACATGGACGGGCCGGCTTTTTCCACCCGTGCCGAGAGCGAGGCCAACCGCCAGCTCGGGTTTGACGTCATCGGCATGACCAACCTGCCGGAGGCGAAGCTCGCCCGCGAGGCGGAGATCGCGCTGGCGACCATGGCCATGGTTACCGATTACGATTGCTGGAAGGTCGAGGAGGAGCCGGTGACGGCGGAGGCGGTGATCGCCCACCTGCAGGCCAATGTTTCCCTGGCGAAAAGGGTCCTCGCCCGGGCCGTGCCGGAGGTCCCGGCGGAGGCGGAGTGGCCGGAGCACCGGTCGCTCGATGGCGCCATCATGACCCCGCGCGAGGGCTGGCCGGAAGAGCGCGTCCGGGTGCTGGCTCCCATCCTAGGACGTTTATTGTGAAGATTTGTTGGAAAATGGAGGCGTGACATATGCGAAGCACAGGGCATGATTCGCGGACTCCGATGCCTCGCACCGACCTCCATTCCCTCATGAAATTCGCTGCTCATCTTCTCGCCTGCTGGATTCTCGGCACCTCCCTCGGGAGCTGCTCGAATGCGGACGAAAACGCCGCTGCCGCCCATCAGACGCCGGCGGCTCCGACGGAGGCTGCCGCTCCGGTCAAAAGCCCCGCCAACCGGGCCTACAGCACTCCGCGGACGACCGGCCCCGTGCCTCGCAACCCGGACATGAATCTCCCGGCGAACTTCAAGAAGGATGCCGGCGTGACTTTTTCCCGCGTCTCGGTCAGCGAGCCTTACGTGGCGATGACCTTCGATGACGGCCCGCATCCGCAGAACACGCCGCGCCTGCTCGACATGTTGCGGGACCGCAACATCAAGGCGACTTTTTATGTGATCGGCCGCAACGTGGACCTCTACCCGTCGGTCGTCCGCCGCATCGTGGCCGAGGGCCATGAAATCGGGAACCACACCTACACCCACCGCAACCTGACCAAGCTCGGCCACGACGCGGTGCTCAGCGAGCTCAACAAGACCCGCGACGCGATCGTCAAGGCCGCCGGCGTGCAGCCGCGCACCATGCGCCCGCCCTACGGGGCCCTGCTCCAGACCCAGCGCGAGTGGATCCGCTCCGAGCTCGGCTACCCGACCATCCTGTGGTCGGTCGATCCGCGCGACTGGCAGCGTCCCGGCCCCTCGGTCGTGACATCCCGCATCCTCAGTGGGGCCACCCCGGGTGCCATCATCCTTTCGCACGACCTGCACGCGCCGACCGTGGACGCCATGCCGGCCACCCTCGATGGCCTGCTGCGCAAGGGCTACAAGTTTGTGACCGTGTCCCAACTGCTGGCCATGAAGCCGGCGGAGGCGCCCGCCCAGGCCGCCAACGACAACGAGCAATAACTCCAGCCCCGAACGGCCGCGGCCATGTGGGGTGAATGTTTCCACCGGACACGGGACCGCCTGTTAGACGGGCGGCGCCGGATCGAGGCTCTCGCCTCCGACATCGGCATGGAATCCCGGCCGGTGCCCGGCGAGGCGCTGGCCGAGCTGCTGCGACCGCGGCGGGTGGTGGCGATCGGCGAGGTGAATGCCGGCAAGTCGGCGCTGCTCAATGCCGTCGCCAGGGCCGAGATCGCGCCGTCCGGCCCGCTGCCGATCACCCGGGAGACGACGCTCTACACCACGTCCAAGTCCAGCGCTGCCGCAGAGTGGCAGGTGCAGCGGGTGCGGGCTCCCGGGCTGGAGGAGCTGGAGTGGGTCGATACGCCGGGGAACAACAGCGATGCCCGCGATCAGGTGCAGGCCGAAGCGCCGCTCTACGAGCAGGCCGACTTGTTGTTGGTCGTTTTTCCCTCGGAAAACACCTGGACCGCTGCGAGCTGGACCTTCGTCAGTGAGCTGGGCGAGGAGTCCCTGAAACGGACCGCGTTGGTGATCCAGCGGGCCGACCGCAAGAACGACGAGGACCTGCGGGTGATCCGCGGGCACATGACGGAGCTGTGCCTGAAAAAGGTCGGCCGCGAGCTTCCGATTCTGGCCGTGGCGGCGCAGCCGGCCGATGGCGAGCCCGAGCTTTCGGCCTTGGAGGACCTTTTCGAGGAAATGTTCTGCCGCACTTCCGAGGCGCGGCATCGGATGGATCTGGCGTTTCAGGAAGCGCTGCGGCGGCTGCTGGAGATCGAGGCCGGGCTGGACCACCAAGGCCGGACGATGGCGGACGATGGCTGGTTTTTGACCAATCTCGAGCGCGAGTCCGGCGAGCTGCGGGACCTGCTCATCGAGCACTCGGAGAAAGCGCTGGCGGGTGAGCGGGCGATCTATCAGGACGAGATCGCGCGCCTGATGGCCAAGGTCAACAAGCGCCTCGGCGTGCTGCGCACGGTGCGGGCCCTGCTTTTCGGCGACTCGCTCGGCGCGGTGCTCGAGACGGATTTCGCGGAGCGCATGAAGACCCACGTCGAAGCCTTCGCGCGGCGCGATTTCGAACGCATCGCGGGCGAGTGCGAGGGCCACTGGTCGGAGGTGCGCCCGCGGGTGATCGAGCGGATGTCGATCGAGCCCGGGAAAACGAGCACGGTGATCGAGTTCCGCGAGACGATGGAGGAACGCTTTGCGGCCCACGTGGGACGGGCGCTGCCCGGGGTGCTGGATTCGCTGCGGATCCGGGCGGTGATCGACGGGCCGGCGCGCAAGCGGGCGGACAAGCTCAAGGCGGGCTTCGCGATCTGGCTGCTGCTGGTGATGGCGATGGGCGTCTGCGGCACTCTGGGATTCGATCCCGCCGCGTGGATCCTGGCGGGGGCGGTGGTGGCGCTGGGAGCCGGATGGATGCTGGCCGTGTGGCTGTCGCGCCGGCGTTTGGTGGCCCGGGTGCGCGAGCACCTGAGCAATGCCGTGGCCCGGTTTTTCCTGCCGCTGCGCGATTGCCACGCGGAGGCGATCCGGGAGGTGTTCGAAATGTACGGCCGCGGCCTGATCGGCATCCGCCGCCGGCTTGCCGACCGCCAGGCGAAACTGGCCCCGCGGACCGAGATCTGGAACCGGCTCCACCTCGAGCTGAAGGCGGTGGAGCAGGAGTGGGACTGAGCCGCCCCGCACCTGGCGCAAAAAAACGGCCCGGACGTGGTGACCGGGCCGCTTGAGATGAACGGGCAGCGGGATTTACTCCGCGGCTTCCTCGTTTTCCGGAGGTGCCGGCGGCGGGCCCTTGCGATCGGGGCGCGGGCCTTGGCGGTCACCGCGCGGGCCGCCACGCATCGGCATCATGGGCAGCTCCTCGCCGGCATCGACGGCGGCCTTGCGCTCCTCGGAGCTGAGCTTGCCGTCCTTGTCGGCGTCGTATTTTTCGAGCAGCTCCTTGTGGCGCTTCATCATGGCCTCGCGCATCGCCTTGCGTTCGTCAGCGCTGAGCTTGCCGTCGCCGTCGGTGTCGTAGGTTGCCATGATCTTCTTGCGCATGGCCTCGCGCTCGTCGCGCATGGCCTTGCGCTCTTCTTCGTTGAGCTTGCCGTCGCCGTCCTTGTCGAATTTTTCGAGGACCTGGGGCGGCAGGCCGCGGCGCTGACCGTCGCGCGGGGGACCGTCGGGCGGCCCTCCCTGGGCGAAGCTGAAGCTGGTTCCCGTCGCGAGAACGGCGAGCGTGCTGAGGATTTGGATCGTTTTCATGTCGATGGAATCGGGTCGTTACGTGTTTCTGAAAATGGAAGGTGGCGGCCGCTCGCTTCTGGGTGATGCAACCCGGCCACGGAAAGAAGGTTGCGCAGTCGGAATGATTTGCCCTCCGCGCCGGCACCCGGTTGGATGCCGGCGTTTCCGAAATGCCCGCACCTTCCCAGCCACCCAGCAAGCGCGCCGTGTTCATCCGGCGGACGGCGAGCACGCTCGGGCTGTGGGGTGTGGTGGCGGCCGGGTTCGCCAGCCGCCTGGGCTGGGCGTATGTGTCGCTGATCGGATTCCTGGCCGTGCTGGCCAGCATCGAGTTCTTCCAGATGCTGCGCGCCGGCGGCATGAAGAGCTTTCCGCGCTTCGGCGTGGCGCTGGCCGTCACCTACTCGGTGGTGCTCTATCTTTTCCTGCTCGGGGTGCTGCCCGGCGGGATGCCGGAGTGGCTCGATGGCGCCGCGGTCTTCGTCGCCCTGGCGGGAGCCTTTACGCTGCAGCTGCGGCATCCGATCCGTGGCACCGAGCCCCTGCAGGCGGTGGCGGCGAATGTGGTCGGCTTTCTTTATCTGCCCTTTCTCTTCAACTTCTGCGCCCGGATCGTCTTCACCGTGCCGGGCGAGGGCCAGGTGCCCGGGGCCACGCTGCTGCTGTGGATGATCGCCGTGACCAAGTTCTCGGACATGGGTGCCTACATCGTCGGCTCCGCGATCGGGAAGCATAAGATGATCCCGCACGTGAGCCCGGGGAAAACGTGGCAGGGCTTCGGCGGCGCGCTGGCCTTCGCCTTGCTGGCAGGCTGCGGGCTCTACGCCCTGTTTCACGATGACATGCCGAACTTCGCCACCGGGCTCCACGTGCTCGGCGGGTGGGGGGCGGTGATCGTGCTCAGCCTCGTGCTGTCGCTGCTGGCGGTGGTGGGCGACCTCGCCGAGAGCGTCATCAAGCGCAGTCTCGGCATCAAGGATTCCGGCCACATGCTGCCGGGCATCGGCGGCGCGCTCGACCTGATCGACTCGCTTTGTTTCACCGCTCCGGTCCTGTATTTCTATCTCCAATGGGTGGCGTGAAACGGAAAAAGGTGGTGCTGCTCGGGTCGACCGGGTCGATCGGGTGCTCGACCCTGGAAGTGGCGCGGCGCCTGCCCGACCGCATCGAGCTGATCGGCCTGGCGGCGAATGCCAGCGTGGAAAAGCTCGCCGCGCAGGTGCGCGAGACGGGCGTGAGGGAGGTCGCGCTCTGCGATGCCTCGAAGGAGGCCGAGCTGCGGAAACTGCTGCCCGAGGGCGTCACGGTCCACGTCGGAGAAGAGGGCCTCTGCGAACTCTCGTGTCTGGCGGAGGCGGACATCGTGCTGGTGGCGATCGTCGGCACCGCGGGCCTGCGCCCGGCCCTGGCGGCGATCGAGTGCGGCAAGGACCTGGCCGTCGCCTCGAAGGAAATCCTCGTGATGGCCGGCGAGGTGATCACCGCCGCGGCGGAAAAGCACGGGGTCGCGATCCTGCCGGTCGATTCCGAGCACAACGCGATCTTCCAGTGCCTCGATGGGCACCAGGGCGGCCCCGACGAGGTCTCGCGGCTGATCCTCACCGCCTCCGGTGGTCCGTTTCGTGAAACGCCGCCCGAGGAGCTGGCGGGGGTGACGGTCGAGCGCGCGCTCAAGCACCCGACCTGGGACATGGGGCCGAAGATCACCATCGACTCCGCCACGCTTTTCAACAAGGGCTTGGAAATGATCGAGGCCCGGTGGCTGTTCGGGATCGGGATGGACCGCATCGATGTGATCGTCCACCCGCAGAGCATCGTGCACTCGATGGTCGAGTTCATTGATGGCTCGGTGCTCGCGCAGCTGAGCAAGACCGACATGGTGTTCCCGATCCAGTATGCGCTCACGTGGCCCGACCGGGTGGACGGCGGGCTGGAAAGGATCGACTTCGCGCGGCTGGCGAAGCTCGACTTCGAGTCGCCCCGTCACGAGGTGTTCCCGGCGCTCGGCCTGGCGCGCCGCGCGGGGCTGCTGGGCGGAACCTTGCCGGCCGTGTTCAACGCCGCGAACGAAGTGGCGGTGGAGCGTTTTGTCGCGGGGAAGCTGCCGTTTCCGGGAATCTGGGACCTCGTCCGCAAGGTGATGGACCGCCACAAGGTCGAGTCGGCCCGCTCGCTGGAGAGCGTCATCGCGGCCGACAAGTGGGCCCGCGACGAGGCTAACCGCCAACTCCGTTGAAACCGAACCACGGATTGGCGGATCAAGGGCTTTTTAAAACCAAAATCCCTCCCTTAATCCGTGGTTTCCAAACTCATTCTGAGCCTTCGCTCGAGCCATGGGTGGAGCAGGTTGGCGGCAATGACCGTCGCGGCACCGAAGTAGAATCCCGGGTGGAGATCGTGCCACTCGCCGAAGATCAGCCCGGCGGCCACGATGCCGTAGACCGGCTCGAAGTTGAACGCGAGGTTGCCCTGATAGGCGGTGATCCGTTTCAGCAGGTGGATGTGAAACGCGTGGCCGAAAACGGTGCAGACGAGGCCGAGGATCAGCAGCCAGCCCCAGTCGGAGGCAGCCGGTAGAAGGCCATCATATCCCTTGAAAAGCCGGACGCCGATCACCGGCAGGGTGACCAGGAAAGCGCCGATCATTTCCCAGCCGACCATGACCTGCGGATCACAGCCGCGCTGGACGAGGTCGCGATTCAGGACCGGGAAAATCGAGGCCAGCACGGCTGCGGCCAAGGCGGCCGCCAGTCCGGCGAGGTAACCCCGCGAGGAGCCGGCGATCATGACGATGCCGGCCAGCACCAGCAGGCCGAGGAGCACCTCGTAGGGACGGATGCGCTTGCGGGTGAGCAGCGGCTCGGAAAAGGCGGTGAAGAGCGAGATCGTCGCGAGGCCGGCGAGGCAGATCGACACGTTGGCGAGCTTGATGGCGGCGAAAAAGCAGATCCAGTGCAGGCCCATGATGGCGCCGACGCCGAGCATCGTGACGAGCCGCCGTTTTCCCGGCCACAACGGAAGCCGGCGGATGACCCCGGCGATCGCCAGCGCACCGGTCGAGGCGATCAGCGTGCGCCAGGCGACGATGCCCTCCGGCGGCAGCTCGATCAGGCGACCCAGGATGCCGGTGGAGGTGATGAGGAAAACCAGGAGGTGGAGCTGGAGAAGCGGCGGCATCCGGTGGCCGCAACATGGATGCCCGGCCGCAAGTGACAAGTCCGTGGTTCCTGCTGGTCAAAGCATCGATGACTTTCTGGAATCGCTGACTCATGCCGAGGCACTATCCCAAACGAGAGCGCAAGAAAGCCGGCGACAAGCGAAGTCGGCTGGACCGGCGACGACAGCGGCAGCGGGCGGCCGAAGAAAAAGAGCGGCAGCGGGCCTTGGAAAAGGAGGGCCGCCGGCGTGGATTGATCCGCATCCGCACGGATCGGCTGCGATCGCGCAGTGTCATGGGCAGCATGGGTGTGCCGACATTTCAGGGCTGCTACTACGAGGACTATCCGTTCGTATGCTGCGATTGCGGCCGCAAGGAGATCTGGACCGCGAAGAGCCAGCGCTGGTGGTATGAGGAGATGGGCGGCGAAATGGAGTCGTTCGCCATTCGTTGCCGGTGCTGCCGGGATGCGGAGCGGCGGCGCAAAGACGAGGCCAGGCGCATTTCTGCGGAAGGTCGAGAGCGGAAACGGCGGCGGATGGAAAACGGTGAAGGCTGATCCGTCCGCTATTTCCTGCTGCTCAGGAACTCGACGACATCCAGAAACTCCTGCGGCGAGATGGCCGCGCCGAGGCCCTCGGGCATCGAGCTCTGGCGGATGGTGTCACGCTTGCGGATCTCGGACATCGGGATCGTGCGGATCGATCCGTCCGGCTGCCGGAAGTCGAGCGACTTGTCGTTTTCCGCAGGCACGAAGCCGGTCAGCGCGGTGCCGTCGGTGAGTTCGAGGTTGTTCACCAGATAAGCGGAGTTGATGGCTTCGTTGGGGTCGATGATCGACATCACGAGGTCCTCGCGGCTGAGGCGTGCGCCGACGCCATCGAAGCTGGGCCCGAAGGCGATGCCCTTGCCATCGACCTGGTGGCAGGCCGAGCACATGCGTGAAACGACCGCCTCGCCGCGGCTCGCGACGCCCTTGCCGGTGGCGACGACGGCGGCCAGTTCGCGGGGCTTTTCCGCGCTTCCGCCGAGGAGTTCCTTCAGGGCTGGAATCGCTCTCCCGCCGGGCCGGCGTTCGTTGTCGAGGGCTTCGAGATAACGCCGGCCGTCCGGGTTGCCCGGTGCGATCTGGTCGGAGCCGAGCAGCGGCCGCCAGACCTTTTCCATGCCGATCAGGGTCGAACGGAGCGTGTGCTCCAGCCATTGGTCCCGGTCGGTCCGCGCGGCGAGCAGGGCGGCATTCACCGCCCGGATGCCGGGGTAAAAACTCAGCCCGCGTACCGCTTCCAACCTCGCCCGCGGGTCGGGGTCGTCCGCGTGGGCCTCCAGCAGGGCAAGGCCATCGTCGATGCTGCCCACGGGGCTGGCGGCCGCATCCGCGATCACCCGCAGCGCGGCGGCCCGGGCTCGGCCGGAGGCATGCGCCAGGACCTCGGTGAGCAGCGCGTGATCGACCGCGTGGAACGACTGCTGAAGCCACAACGCCTCACAGCGAAGCCGGTCGCGGGCGGGGGCGTCAGGCGAAACGGCGGCCAGCCAGGATTTCACCGCGGGCAGCACCTCGTCCTCCGGCCGCGCGCGCAGCTCACGTCGCGCGCGGTAGCGGGTGCGCCACTCGGGTTCGCGGAGTTGCTCGAGGATTTCCGGGCTGGATTTTCCGAACTGGGTCACCGGCTCGAGCAGAGGGCGGTCCTTGCACACGATCCGGTAGACGCGGGCGTGGACCTTGTCGCGATTCGGGTCGCGCTGCGAGTACTGCATGTGCCCGAGCAGCGCCGTGTGCCAGTCGGCGAAATAGAGGGCTCCATCGGGGCCGATGTGGGGGTCGGCCGGGCGGAAGTTCGCGTCGCTGGCGTGGAGCAAATCCATCGGCGCGCGCTCGCCGTGGAAGCCGGCGCCATCGTCGCCCAGCGAAAAGGTGGTCAGCCCGCGCATGTTGTTCACGCAGGCATAGACGAAGCGGCCCTGCCACTCGTCGGGGAAATGCCGGCTGATGATGAATTCGTTGCCGACGTTCGGCCGCATGCCCTGGCCATCGAAGATCGGATCGATGCCCGCGTGCGCGCCGGTCGCGACGCTGAGCGGGCTGTCCCAGTGCTGCTGGGGTGTGGTGCCATCGCCCACGAAGCCGTTGCCCCATTGGTCGAACACATAGCACCATGGATTGCCGTAGCCCGGCGTGGCGTAGTGGCGCAGGCTCCACGAGCGGGGATCGAGGATGTGGACGCCGCTGCGGTTGATCGCGCGATGCGGTCCCCACGGCGTTTCCACCGCGGTGTGCATCGCGAGGCCCTCGCCCATGTGCAGCAGCCCGTCGTGCGACCACTCGAAGGCACCGACCGTGTGGTGCGAGTCGTCGGTCGCCCAACCATCGAGCACCTGCTCGGCGGTGTCCGCATGGTCGTCGCCGTCCTCGTCCTTGAGAAACACCATGCTGCCGCCGTTGGACACGAGCACACCGCCGTTCCAGAACTCGAAGCCCATGGGGGTCGTCAGTCCGTCGTAAAAGGTCGTGCATTTCCGCGCGCGGCCGTGCTCGTCGAGGTCCTCCAGGATCAGCAGCCGGTCGGACGGAAACGGGTCGCCGGGTTTCCACTGCGGATACGAGGGCGAGCACAGGACCCAGAGCCGGCCGCGGTTGTCGAAGTTGATTTGGAAAGCCTTCGCCAGCTCGGGAAACTCGCGCTCGCTGGCGACCCGTTGCACCTCGAAGCCCTCCGGCACGGTCATGGTGGCCATGCTTTCCTCCGGGCTGAGGTATTTCAGCTCTTTCGGCTCCGAGTAGGTGACGTTGCCGAAATTGGTGGGAGGGACGAACAGCTCGCCGGTCTTCGAATCATCGGGTTCCGCCTCGCGGCCCGCGGCCCGTTCCCAGCAGACGCGGTCGCGCTCGGCGACCATTGCCCGGATCTTCTCGAACTCCCGCGGGAAGGTCTCCTTGTCCCAGGTATTGCGGCCGCCGTAGACATACCAGCCATTCAACATCCGGTGGTCCTGTCGATGGATCCACGCCTTCTCCACCACCATGGCCTTCAGCTTATCGAAGGCGGCCGGCTCCAGCCCCGGTTCCCCGGGGCCGAACAAGGCGGCGGTCAGGCATTTCGACAGCTCCCGGTAGCCGGCCGCGTTCAGGTGCGCGCCGTTGATCGTGAACTGCATGCCCGGCTCGCGGGAAAACAAGGGCAGGGTCGGGTGGAACACGTCGACGAAGGGCATGCCGCGCTCTTCGGCGACTTGTTTGGCGGCCGCGGTATAAAGCCGGATCCGCTCGTTGGAAGCGGCGGCGTCGGGCAGGTCCGGATTTCCCGTGTCCTCGAAGGCGGTGGGCGAGACGATCACGAACTTCGGGCGTCGGCCATCGTGCAGGTAACGGTCGCCCATTTCATCGAGGAAACGATGGTAGGATTGCTTGAAGGCTTCGACGCCTGACGGCCCCGCGAAGGACTCGTTGAAGCCGAAGAAGCAGAGCAGCCAATCCGGCCCGAAGACCTTCAGGGGATCGTCGAGCGCCGTGTAATGGTCCTGCCGCACGCGGATGCCGACCTCGTCCGCCGGCCGCGCGAAGTTCCGGATGACGAAGTGTTTTTCCGGGAAACGGGCGTGAATCCGGCTCTCGAATTCGCCGAAGAGGTCCATCCGGGCCGCCAGGCTGCCGCCGACCATGGCGATGCGGGCGCCCTCCTTCGGCTCGAAATCCAGTGATGCCGTGAGCTCGTGATCCGCGGCCACCATCCCCCGGCGGAAGCGGTCGAAGCCGAAATCGCTCGGATGGTAGGGGCCGACAGGATCGACATCCAGGGTCACCGGGACCTCCATGCCCAGGCACCAGAAGACGCCGTTGGCAATCAGGCGGCGCAGGCCCGGGCTTTCGAAATCGGTGGCGGCCCCGAGGGTCGTGCACAGGACGCGGCGGGTTTTTCCCGAGCCCAGGGGCAGCTCCCGGGTCCAGGTGACGGGCATCATGGGATCGTTGACCGGCTGGAGGGTGCCGTCGCTACGGCGTTTGTCGTAGTTCGCCGGAGGCGAGTCGGCCAGGACGCCGTCCATCACCTGCCCGCGTTGCAGGATGGTGACGTCGTCCGGTGGGTGGGCCTCGTAGACATCGGTCGGGCCCGTGATTTCACCGACTCCCCGGAGCAGCGGATGGCTCTCCGCGCCGGGCTCGGTGACGGTCCGGGTGCCCTCCTTCTGATGGTCTCCCCAGTGGCTGACCCAGCCCGCGCCGAGCATGTCGGGGCCGAAGCGGTTGTAGGAGGAAAACGCGCTGTCCTCCGGAAGTTGGAAGGCGTGGGTGGAGGTGCGGATGCCGATCACCGGGACGCCGCGTTTCATCGCCGCGTCGAACTTCGCCATCACCTCGTCCGGCCATTTCCGAAAGCGTAGCTGCATGACGATGAGATCGGCCGAGTCAAGCGCCTCAGGCCTGCCGAGCGAATCGCTGGCGTTCGGAGCGATGAAGCCCTGGTCATCGGTGGAGAAGAGCACGGTGCCGTGAAAGCCCTGCCGGACGCTGAGCATCCTGGCCAGCTGCGGCAGCGATTCCTCGGAGCGGTATTCCTCGTCGCCTGCCAGGAAAACCACGTTTTTTCCCGCGCCGGGACCGTCCCCGCCGGGATATTCGACCCAGCCTTTGCCGCTTTCCGCGGCAGCGGGGCTGGAAAACGAGACCGCCGCGGCGGCGATCGCACAATGGCGTGATAGGGAACCTTTCATGAATTCCCTCCACTACCGCCCCGGGGCCGGGGATCTTTCCGGTCTTACAGCTCTCCGGCGACGAGGTCGTCGAGGGTCTGGCGCTGGCGTACGACGGTTGCCGTAGCTCCATCGACGAGGATTTCGGCGGGCAGCGGGCGGGTGTTGTAGTTGGACGCCATGACGAAGCCGTAGGCGCCGCACGACATGAGCGCGACCCCCTCGCCGGGCTGGAAGTCGGGCAGCTCGCGGTTCTGGCAGAAGAAGTCACCGCTCTCGCAGATCGGCCCGACGACATCGACGGATACCCGCGTGTCGCCGGGCTCGGTCACGGGCACGATCTCGTGGTGGCCTTCGTAAAGCGCGGGGCGGATCAGGTCGTTCATGCCGGCATCGACGATCTTGAAGGTCTTGGCCGTGCCTTTCTTCTCGAAAAGGCAGCGGGTGAGGAGGACGCCGGCATTTCCGGCGATGGCGCGGCCCGGCTCGAGCAGGATCTTCAGGCCGAGATCCTTCAGCCGGGGCACCAGCGCCTGGCCATACTGGCTGAGCGTGAGCGGGCGCTCCTGCTCGCTTTTTTCATCCCACCAATCGACCGAGCCGGCGGCCAGCGAGTCGTGGTAAACGATGCCGATGCCGCCGCCGATCGACCAGAATTCGATGCCGTGCTTTTCCTTCAGCGAGAGCACCAGCGGAGTGACCTTTTCCACCGCCTCGATGAAAGGCTGGATGGAGGTCAGCTGCGAGCCGATGTGCATCTGCAGGCCGCGGAGCTTCACGTGGGGCAGTTCGGCGGCCGCGCGGGCGTAGAGCCCTTCAATCAACTCGAAATCGACGCCGAACTTGTTCTCCGACTTGCCGGTGGAGATGTATTTGTGGGTCTTGGCATCGACGTTTGGATTCACGCGCACCGCGGCCGGCGCCGTCAGGCCGAGATCGCCGGCGACCTGATTGAGGAAACGCAGCTCCTCCTCGCTTTCGACGTTGAAGGAGTAAATCCCCTGCCGGAGGGCGTATTCGATTTCCCCGCGCGTCTTTCCGACGCCGGCGAAGGTGCACTTGGCGGGATCGCCGCCGGCCTTGATCACGCGGAACAGCTCGCCGCCCGAGACGATGTCGAAGCCGGCGCCGAGACCGGCGAGCAGGCGCAGCACGGACAGGTTCGAGTTGGCCTTCACGGCATAGGCGACCTCGTGATCGACGCCGGCCATGGCCTGGTCGAGGCGCGTGTAGTGATCGCGCAGCGTCCCGGCGGAATAGACGTAGAGCGGGGTGCCGTGCTCGTCCGCGAGGGACTGGAGGTCGACGTCCTCGCAGTGAAGCGAACCGTTCTTGTAGGCGAAACCGTGCATGGGCGCGGTCTAGCCGCCGGACCCTTGGGGGGCAAGCCCGGGGAATCCGGCATTCAGCGCGGGTAAACGGCCTCGCCCTCGCTGCGGGCGATGACCACCGCGGCGCAGGAGTCGCCGAAGACATTGACGGCGGTGCGCGACATGTCCAGGAGGCGGTCGACGGTGAGCAGCGCCACCACGGCCGTCTCCGCGCCGGGGACGTGGCTGTTTTTCAGGATGAGCAGAATCGCCACCAGACTCGCGGAAGGGACGCCGGCCACGCCGATGCTGGTCAGCAGGGCAGCGGTGACGACGAGGAACTGTTGGGTGAAGCCCATCTCGACCCCCATGACCTGGGCGACGAAGACGACCGCGACACACTCGTAGAGGGCGGTGCCGTCCATGTTCACCGTGGCACCGAGAGGTAGGGTGAAGGAGGCCGTCCGCTTGGAAACGGCGGCCTTTTCCTGCACGCAGCGCATGGTGACCGGGAGCGTGCCGGAGGATGAGGCGGTGGAAAACGCCAGCAGCAGGGCCTCGCGCATCCCGCGGAAGTGGTCGAGCGGGCGGATTTTTCCAAAGAAGCGCAGGATCAGGGGGAGGGTCACGCCGAGGTGGATGGCGAGGGCCAGCAGCACGGTGATGAAGTAGGCCTTCATTTCCCAGAACACGTCCGGGCCGTTGGCGTGGATCACGGGAAACATCAGCGCATAGACGCCGATCGGGGAAATGGCCATCACCCAGCGCGTGACGGTGATCATGACATCGTTGCCGGCCTGGAAGAATTCGCGCAGCGTGCGCATTTCATCGGCCGGCAGGCGGGTGATGGCGACGGCGAAGAGGATGCTGAAGACGATGACACCGAGCATCTGGCCGTTGTCGGTGGCGGCCTTGAAAACGTTCGCCGGCACGATCATGCGGAAGGTTTCCAGGAAGTCGCCGGCCTCGCGTTGGGCGGCTGCGGCCACCTTGGCCTGGTCCTCGGCGGAGGCGGTGGCGGCGCGGTCGTCGAAGGCGGCCTTGATGGCGGCATTCGGTTCGCCATCCCTCATGCCCGGCTGGATCAGGTTGACCATGACCAGCCCGGTGATCACCGCACAAAGCGTGGTGAGGGCGTAGAAGCCGACCGTTTTCCCGCCGAGGCGGCCGAAGCCTTTGACGCCCTGGAGGCTGGCGATGCCGCTGATGACGGAGGTGACGATCAGGGGCACGATGATCATCTTCAACGCCTGCATGAAGAGGCCGCCGATGAAGGAGGAAGTGGCGAGCGCGCGACTGGCGAAGGGGTGCGTGTCTGCATCGCCCCCGAACAGGGCGCGGAAAACCATGCCCGTGGCGGTGGCGAGGAAAAGGGCGGCGAGGATCTGCCAGTGGAGGGCCAAGCGCTTCATGGAGGCGCCATGCCAACCCATGCGGGCGGAGGATCAAAGCTCCGAATCATCGGCCCCTGGCCCGGGAGGAAGGGGGGCCGCCCGCCCCTCACCCGCGTGGGACCTCACGGGATGGGGCGCGAGCCGCCCTGAAGGGGCATCGCGGGGAAATTCAGTGCAACCGAAGGTGCCAGAGCGAGTCCGAGTCGGCATCGCGCCAAGCCGGCCGGCGCGACATCGGGTCCTGGAGGGTGCGGGCGGTCTTGCGGCCGCCCGCGAGAAGGAAGCTTTCACAGGCGATTTCGATGACTTCCAGGCCCATGTAGTAGGTGTCCTTGAGGCAGGGAACGTTTTCCTCGCCGAAGATGGCTCCGAGGTGGGAACGGAGCAGATCGGCCTCGGTTTTGCCCAGAAAAAGGAAGCAAGGGGACTCGTCGTGCGAGGACTTGGATCGGATCAGGTCCGCGACGGCCGACGGATCCCATGCGTCGCCGAGAACGAGCTCCGGCTCGATCGGACGGGCATCGGGTGCGTGGGTGGACTCAATATGGATCATGATGGTGATGGGTGTGTTGTCGGGCATGGGTTGAGCAAACCCGGTGCCATCTTTTGAAATGACCGGATTTGCCCTGCCCGACTCCGATTCATAGCGTTTCCGAGACGATGGGAACCCTTCGCATGGGACAAAACCGTGATTTGCGCTTCGGAAAACCCGGCTGCCGGGTGGTTCCGGGCGGCCTGGGTGCGTGCGTTGCCCCCCTTGCCGCCCGGGTGAGCCCGTGGTAATGCCCCGGGGATGGGATTCGCTGACCGTGACTATCAGGCCCGCCAGGTGACGAGGCCGGCACTGCCGCCCGTGACCAAGGCCCTGCTGATCGCCAACGTGGTGGTGTTCCTGCTCGACTTCGTGTTCCGGAGCGAGCGCGGCCTGCTGGTCGATGGCATTGCGATGACGGGTCCGTTCGAGCAATACGGTGCCTTCAACGTCTCGCAAGCCTTCCTGCACGGGCAACTGTGGAGATTGGTCACGTTCCAGTTCCTGCACTTCTCGCTCGGTCACATCTTCTTCAACATGATCGGCGTCTACGTCTTCGCTCCATGGGTCGAGCGCTGGTGGGGGAGCAAGAGCTTTGCCGCCTACTACCTCCTGTGCGGGGCGGCGGGGGCCGTGTTTTTCTCGCTGCTGATGTCGATCGGCCTGCTGCCGAACGCCAATTCGGTCCAGTCCAACCTGGTCGGGGCCAGCGCCGGCGTGTTCGGCTTGTTGTTCGCCGTCTATCGCATCGCCCCCGGAGCGCGGGTGGCGCTGCTGATCCCGCCGGTTACGCTGACCATGCGCCAGCTGGCCTTGGTCTTCGCGGGTCTTGCGATGCTGACCATCCTCGGCGGGCTGATTTTTCCGAACGCCAGCTGGTTCGCCAACAGCGGGGGCGAGGCCGGCCATCTCGGCGGCGCGCTGATGGGGCTGCTGCTGATGCGCTTCCCCGGAGTGCTCGGCAAGGGCACCGCCGTCCGGGAAAAAGTCATCCGCCCGAGGCAGTTCCGCCATCGTCGGGCCGGCAAAATCCGGCCCCGCACGGAGGTCGATCTGCACTCGGAAAGCGAGGTCGACCGGATCCTCGAAAAGGTCTCCAGCGAGGGCATCGGCAGCCTGACCGAAGAGGAAAGAGCCATCCTCCAAGAAGCCTCCCAGCGACCCCGATGAATGACGAGGAAATGACCGGGTGCTCCGACAAGGAGCGGCAGCTCGAACGCCTGCGCTCCATCATGCACCGGCTGCGCGCGCCCGGCGGCTGCCCGTGGGACGCCGAGCAGACCCATGAAAGCCTGATCCCGAATCTGATCGAGGAAGCCTATGAAACGGTCGATACGTTGCGCCGGGGCGACCGCGACCATCTCAAGGAGGAACTGGGTGACCTGTTGCTGCAGGTCGTCTTCCACAGCGAGCTGGCGGCGGAGGACGGCGTGTTCGACCTCGACGAGGTGGCGCGCGGCATCTGCGACAAGCTCGTCCGCCGGCATCCCCACGTCTTCGGCGACAGCGCGGTCGCGACGACGGATGGCGTCCTTCAGCAGTGGGACGAGATCAAGCGGGCCGAGAAGGGCGAGGGCGGAAAGCCCTATCTGCACGGCGTCGGCCACGGACTGCCCGCCTTGCTCCGCGCGGCCAAACTCCAGAAGAAGGCGGCCAAGGTCGGCTTCGATTGGCCGGATGAGGCGGGTGTGATCGGAAAAGTCCGTGAGGAGGTCGATGAATTCGCCTCCGCGGACTCCCCGGAGGCGGCCGCCGAGGAGCTGGGCGATCTGTTGTTTTCGGTGGTGAACCTGGCACGCTTCCGGGGCCTGGATCCCGAGGTGGTGATGGCGGCCGCCAATGAAAAATTCCAGCGGCGCTTTGCCGCGATGGAGTCGCGGCTGGCGGCAGCCGGCTTGTCCCTGGCAGAGGCCGATGCCGCGCAGATGGATGCCGCCTGGGAGGACGCGAAGCGCTGAGGACTGAGCCGGACCCCGAAAATCGGTCCAATGGTTAAGCTATGATTGTGGAGCGTGGGTTGGTACCGCAAACCGAACCGAACACGCACAAAATGAAAGGCAAACGCAGAAGACACGACCCCGAGTTCAA
>NZ_BAABRI010000035.1:0-26544 GCF_040362925.1 Haloferula sargassicola | reverse complement strand
AGGTTGGGGCGTATCTCAGATGGAAGAACGCCGATCCCAAACCCATCCGATGGCAGTTCGACAATTCCCAGGCCCGCGTGAAACTCAGATCACTATATCCGTCCGTTTAAGGTTTATGGGATACTAGGGCGACCGCGCCGAATCTGCGACCTCCGGTGACGATTGGAGAGGCTGCGCCGCCAAGTGGATGCGCCTTTTTTCAGCCAGATAAACAAAGCCCGGTGACCGTGTCAGGCCACCGGGCGGATGGACAACCCAGAGAAGGCGATCGGAAAGCTCAGGCCTGACGGCGGCGGCGCATCAGCCCGACCAGACCCGCACCCAGAACCATCGCCAGGTGGCTGGGTTCAGGCACGGAGGAGATTTCCATGACTCCCAGATAAGCAAAGCCTCCTTGAAGAGCGTTGATGGTCACGTTGATGTTGCCGGAACCGTCGGGCTCGATGCCGGAGAAAGAGATGATCTCGTCATTGTTTCCGTTGTATCCACCGTCACCAATGCCGGTTCCCGAGGTGAGGTAACTGGCTGAGAACGGCCCGTTGCCGCCTTGAATGACATACTGGGTTTCGCGGGTGGAAGTGCTCTCCCGCGTTCCAAACAAGCGCAGATCGTAAGTCAGGCCGGGATCCAGTCCACTGATGACCAGGGAGGCGGTGTTGTTCAAAGCCGGGCTGCCCCCTGTTTCCGTGAACCAGTAATCCTGGGTCGCCGTCGCGATCGCAAAATCTCCGAGGAGGCCGGCGGAAGGAGCCAGCAGCCCCCCGTTGTTGACGCCGTTCGATCGCCAGATGCTGGTGGTGGTGACGTCGATGGTCGTGGCGACGTTGGAAGTGTCGACCAGATCGTTGTAGGCTTGGCCGGATGGAATCTGGAACTCGCCGCCGTTGTAGGTGAGGTTGTTCCAATAGTGGCCGTTGGTGTCGGGATTGACCGTCGGATTCCCTTGGACGCCATCGTGGCGACCAAAATCGATCAGGACAGTGGAACCGAAGGAAGGAATGGCGAGCAATGCCAACGCCACCAGAGGACGGGGGATGACCCGTTGAAAGGTTTGCATGAGTTTTCTTGGTTTTGGGTTCAGCGTGGAAATGCAGGAGCGACCCCTGCATTTCGACGATGGACGCAACCTTTCAGGTCGATGTCCGGACGTCAATCGGATTGTATACATGCCGAAGGAACGGGTTTCTCGGGCGACCGCCCGCGGCGGACGATCCGGCGTCGTGTCTCAAGCCTCCTTCGAAGCCTCCAAGGCGGTGTAGAGCAGGTGAAACTTCTCGCCTTGGACCGCCACGTGCGACCTGAGAGCCGACGCAGCGGCCTCTCCATCCCCGCCGCGAAGCGCTTCAAGGATCGTGCCGTGCTCCCGCATCGACTGATCCATGCGTCCTCGGGCCCTGAGCTGCATCCGGCGGAACGGGCGCAGCCGCTTCTGCAGCCGCTGCGCCTCCGCTTCGAGGAAACGGTTGCCCGCGGCATGGTAGATCGCCTGGTGGAACGCCTCGTTGGCGTGGTAATAGGCATCCGGATCCTCGTGCCGGACGGCCTCCCCACAAGTCCGGGCCGCCATGGAAAGCTCGACCAGCTCACCGGCGGAGATCCGTCTCGCGGCCAGCCGTCCGCACAAGCCCTCCAGTTCGGCCATCACCTCGAACATCTCCACCAATTCCACCACGCCCGGGTGGCGCACGAAGGCGCCTCGCCGGGGAACCAATTCGATCAGACTTGAGCCGGCGAGCATCCGCAGCGCCTCGCGCAACGGGGTCCGCGACACGCCGTAATGGTCCGCCAGCTGGACCTCGTCGAGACGCGTGCCATCTCCGAGTTCTCCCTCGACGATTCTCTCCTCCAGACTTTCCCTGATTTCATCCGCGCTCCGGCTGGCCATGCGCGGGCCACCATAGCCAATCAGGCTGACGGGCTCCAGCCGGTTTTCTCTTGTATGCACGGCGGCGGAAACGTTAGCCCTCGACGACTTCGGAAAGGTCCGCGATTTCCCGAACCCATGGCCATCTACGGCACTGCCCTGCTTTCCCTCTGCCTCCTCGCCGGCCTGATCGCAGGTCGCCTTCTCGGCATGCTGCTGGGACTCGATTCGAACGTCGGCGGAGTCGGAATCGCCATGCTGCTGCTGATCTGGGGCTCGGAGCGGCTCCGGCGCCTCGGTAAATTTCCGCCGGCCAGTGAACAGGGAGTCCTGTTCTGGAGTTCGATCTACATCCCGGTGACCGTAGCCATGGCGGCCTCGCAGAACGTCCGCGCCGCCGTCCAGGGCGGCGGCATCGCCATCGCGGCCGGGGTGCTGTCGGTGGCGGCGTGCTTCCTGCTGGTGCCGGTGGTGAGCCGGATCGGTAAGCCGGGCCCTCCCCGAACCACCCATCCGGAGTCCTCCACCCCATGAGCCAAGCCCTCGAGAAGCTGCTGGCCGACTACGCGCTGGTCACCGCCTTCGCCCTGGTCGGCGGTCTCATGGTCCTGTCGTACTTCATTTCCGGAAAGTTCACCGGCCGGCGTATCCACGGCTCGGCGATCGCCATCTTCCTGGGGCTCGTGCTGGCCTATCTGGGAGGCGTGGCGACGGAGGGAGACCACGGCCTGGCCGACATCCCGGCGCTGGCAGGGATCGGCCTGATGGGCGGGGCGATGATCCGCGACCTCGCCATCGTTTCCACCGCCATGGGCGTGAGCTGGAGAGAACTCCGCGAGGCCGGGCCCGGGGGCTTGGTGGCCCTGCTGCTCGGGGTGGCGATCTCGTTTTTCATCGGCGCCGTGATCGGCTACCTCGGCGGCTACCGGGATGCCGTGAGCCTGGCCACCATCGGCGGCGGCGCGGCGACCTACATCGTCGGCCCCGTCACCGGCACCGCGCTCGGTGCCAGCTCGGAAGTCATCGCCCTGAGCGTGGCCGCGGGTCTGGTGAAATCCGTGCTGGTGATGACCGCCACCCCCTTCGTGGCCCGCCGCATCGGGCTCGACAACCCGCGCTCGGCCATGGTCTTCGGCGGCCTGCTCGGGACTACCAGCGGCGTCGCCGGCGGTCTCGCCGCCACCGATCCCAAACTCGTGCCCTACGGGGCCATGACGGCGACCTTTTACACCGGCATCGGCTGCCTCGTCGGGCCATCCATCGTCTACTTCGTCCTCCGCGCCCTCGTCTGATCTCCATGCCTCCTGCCTCCGAACCACCCGTCGTTTCCCGCGCCCGCCTCCATCCCGATCGCATCGCGATCCTCGATGGCGACCGCCGCCACACCTACACCGAGCTGCTCGAAGCCTCCGAGCGGCTGGCCGCCCGGCTGCTCGACGGTCGGGATTCCCTCCACGGCGCGAGGGTCGTCTTCGACCTGCCGGCCGGCTTCGACTACGTGGCGGCGCAGTGGGCCATCTGGCGTGCAGGCGGGATCGCGGTGCCGGTCTCGCCCTCCGCCACCGCGGCCGAGCGAGGCTACCTCCTCGAGGACACCGGGGCCGAGGTGGTCATTTCCCGATCGGCCCACGGCGACGGGCTGCCCCGGATCGATCCCCGCGATCCTGGCGAACGCACCGCCACCGCGCTACCATCGATCGACCCCGCTGCGGCGGCCATGCTGCTCTATACCAGCGGCACCACCAGCCGGCCGAAGGGCGTGGTCAGCACCCATGCCGGCATCGCCGCGCAGATCGGCGCGCTGTGCCAGGCCTGGCAGTGGACCGCCGAGGACCGCATCCCGCTGTTCCTGCCGCTGCACCACATCCACGGCATCATCAACATCCTCGGCTGCGCCCTCTGGTCCGGGGCTAGCGTGGAGACCTTCGGAAAATTCAGCGCCGAGGCCGTCCTCCCGCGCGTCGCAGGCGGAGCCTATACGCTCTTCATGGCGGTGCCGACGATCTACGCCAAGCTGTCCCAGCGCCTCGAGAAGGGCGGCGACGAACCCGCCATCGAGGGTTTCCGCGCCCTGCGGCTGATGGTTTCAGGCTCCTCCGCCCTCCCGCCGACCCTGCTGCGGAAATGGCGGCAGCTCACCGGCCAGACGCTGCTCGAGCGCTATGGCATGACCGAGACCGGCATGATCCTCTCCAATCCCTACGAGGGTGAGCGCCGCAGCGGCACCGTCGGCCAGCCCGTCCCCGGCATGGAGGTGCGCCTGGTTCAGGAAAACGGAGCCATCAATGAGCCCGGCGAACCCGGCGAGATCCAGGTTCGCGGGCCGGCGGTCTTCCAGGCCTACTGGGAGCGCCCCGAGGCCACCGCAGAGGCGTTCGTGGACGGCTGGTTCCGCACCGGCGATCTCGGAATCCGGGAGGACGGCTACTTCCGCATCCTCGGCCGGCTGTCCGTCGATATCATCAAGAGCGGGGGCTACAAGCTGTCCGCCCTCGAGATCGAGGCCGCCTACCTCGAGCATCCCGCCATCCACGAATGCGCGGTGGTCGGCGTGCCCGACGAAGTGTGGGGCGAGGCGGTCGCCATCGCGATCGTCCATGGCGGCCCCGACGGTGCCCCGCAGCTCGACGAGCTTCGCGACTGGGGCCGCGAGCGGCTGTCCCCCTACAAGCTGCCTCGCCTCCTGACGGTCACCGATGCACTTCCCCGCAATGCCATGGGAAAGGTCGCCAAACGCGAAGTGGCCCGGCTTTTCCCCGGCCCCGCCGATCGCTGAGCAGCCTCGGACCGAGCCTCGAAGGGCTCGTTCATGTTGGGTTCAGGTTGAATGAGGTTGGCTCGGGACCGCAGGATGATACGCTGATCCATCCGTTCTCACCCCACTTCGACTCCCCGATGAAAAACCCACCTCGCCTGAACCGCCGGCACTTCTTCCTCGCCGGGTTGATCACGATCGCCTCCTCGGAGGCTGCGATCTTTTCCGAAAACTTCGATGATGGAAATGCCGCCAGTCGCTGGTCCGTCGTCAGCCAGCAGGAGGGCATCACCGGCCCCGACGGCAGCGTGGACTTTGCCTTCGATTACAGCACGCTCGGCCTCTCCAATCCGGCCGGCGGCAGCGACACCACCGGCGCCTTTCTGCAGTTCAACAAGACCGACAACGGTCCGATCAATGAGGGAGAATCCTACTCCATCTATCCGACCGGTGGCGACTTCTCCGGCATTTTCCGGATCGATCTCGACATGTTCGTCTACAACGACGGTGGCGGCGGTTCCACCGAGCACGGCATGATCGGCATCTTCCTCAACAATGCCGATCCGGTCAGTCCTTACGAATTCGGCACCAACGGCGGCCCGCTGGCCTGGGTCTATTCCGGCGAGGGTGGCGACGGCACCGGCGACCTCGGCGTTTACAAGGAAGGCAGTGCCACCAGCACCGGCTACAACCCCTTGGGCGACTACGCGGACAACCCCCTCATTCCGGGCTTCGATGCGACCTCCGGCCCCGCCGCCTCCAATCCCCGAGGCGCCTGGGTGGACGTGACCATCCGCAGCAACGGCACGCTCATCGAGTGGCTGCTCAACGGGGCCGTGGTCGATACCTACGACAACAGCGGCGGCTACTACACCAACGGCAACCTCCTCATCGGCGGCATGGATGTCTTCAACTCCGCCAACGCCAACAACGGCGTGATCGTGGACAACATCGTCGTCACCGTGCCCGAGCCGTCGATGGCAATGCTCTCCTTCGCCGGCCTCGTCGGTTTCCTCCGGCGGAAACGAGGCAAATGATCTCCCGGCAAGCTTGAGGAAAAAAAACCGAAGCTCTCCACGGGGGCGTCCTTCGCCGTAGAGGGAGAACGCGCGCCCGTCGGCTTCCCGGCCACCTCCCGGAAAACCAAACTCCCCCGCCCAATCAGCTTGGGCGGGGGAGTTTGGTCGGGGTAGCGGGATTCGAACCCACGGCCTCTTCGTCCCGAACGAAGCGCGCTACCAGACTGCGCCATACCCCGATGAAAGATGGCGCACCCGCAGGGATTCGAACCCCAAACCTTCTGATCCGTAGTCAGATGCTCTATCCAATTGAGCTACGGGTGCGTGTGGCTTTCGCCGGTCGCACCACTCTCGCGGCGCGGGCGGGAAGAAAGCGTCCACCACGGTCCGGTGTCAAGATTTTCGGTGGAGAAAATCCGGGCAAGCGGGAAATCGCCGGATCCCTCCCGCCCTCATGCCGGAAACTCTTCCTCCCTCACCGGGCCGTAGACTCCCGCTTCCTCGAGCGATTGCCGGATCTCGTCGGAAAGCGACCGGATCCGCTCCAGCCATGCCTCGTCCGAGCCGACGCGATCGAGCGGCAAATCGCCGACCCTCCGGAAGTGCCCGCGCACCACGCCGGCCAGGTCCTTGCCCACCCGTTTCGCCTCCACATGAGCCGGCCGGGGGCGGACCACCGGCAACCTTCCTGAAATCACCACCCGTCCGTCGGCCAGCCAGCTGGAGATCACGAGCCCGTCGCATTCCTTCCACGCTGCCTGGAGTTCCGGCGCGCGACGGCTGGGAACGAGATCGATCGCCTCACTATCGTGGAACTGCTCGCGAACCAGCGCCGGCGAGCGCTGGATTTTCAGAATGAGCAAGGTCAGCACCGCGAAGGGGTTCCAGCGGCGCACCCAGATGAGGCCGAGGAAAGGAAACCGATGCAGGTAGCTCGTGAACACCTTACGCCGGCGCATGCGGGGCTCTCCCGCTTCGGAGGAAACCCGCGCCTTGCCAGCCAAGCCCGCAAGCCCGGCCGCAGGGATGCCCCGGATCTCGAACCACCCGTCGCGTTCGCCGACGCAGCGGAGCTGGACCCTCGAGCGGGCGATCACCAGCGTGCCGAAACTCATCATGATGAAGATCGCCGCGGCAGGCAACATCCACGATTCGAAGCCGGCGAACAGGATCAGGAGAAACATGCCCAGCGAGCCCCAGTAGAGTGGTCGAGCCCAAGCCAGGTGCTTCGAAGGCCCGAAGCCGGTGGGATCGACCTGCCACCGGAGCAGGGCGGTCTTTCCCGAGCCGCGGCCGAGGGCGCGACTGAGGAAAGACAGCAGGAAGACACCAGCCGCCAGGGTGGTAAGGGGAAGGTCCACGTCCAGAAAGACGGTCAGGAGAAGCATCCCGCCGAAGACGACGGCCGAGGCGTAGCGGAGCACCTTCGCGCTGCTGCCCGGGGCCCGGAAGCGTGTGGCGGCGGGGGCCAGGAAACCATCGCTGCGGCCGCTGAGCAGGTCGATTTCCGGCAACCTCGCCCCGTCGCGGAAATACAGGCAGCCATCGCCGACCCGCCACTCGCCCGGTTTCCACTGGGGGGCGTCCATTTCCGTCGGCGGGGCATAGGGATTGGTCTCATCCACGGCTCCGGACCCAAGCGGGTTCCGACGGCCCGCACAAGCCGCCAGCTTGCGGTCCGGCAGCGGGCATGCTGGAGTCGGGCCGATGAAGTGGCTCACCCTCCTCGCGATCGTTCCTTTCCTCACCCAGTGCGGCGGCTTCGGCGGCACCAGCGTCAGCGATTCGCCGGCCGTGCTGAACGTCTCCAGCTGGGACCCGAAGGAAATCCAGCGCGGCGGCGACCGCTACTCCCGGCACGACGTTTCCGCCATGCGGCGAAACGGAGCGCTCGCCCTGATCGCCCGCTCCGCGAAGGGGCCCGCGCTCGATGACAAGTTCGCCGACTTCGCCAAGTCCGCCGACCGCGCCGGCATGATGGTCGGAGCCTACCACTTCGTGACCACCGGCGGCAGTGCCGCGGCCCAGGCGGATGCGTTCATCGATCGTGTCAAGTCGGTCGCCCGCAGCCGCGGGCTTTCGCACCGCCGCATCCTGCTGGTCGGCGATTTCGACACCCACTCCACGCCCGACCGCCTGGTGAGCTTCATCGAGCGCGTCGAGCAGCGCACCGGCGTGACCCCGGTCATTTACCTCGAGAACAGCGACGGCTTCCGCGCCCGCATGCGCGCCGCCAGCCCGGCGCAGAAGCGCGTCATCCGCCGCGCCCCCTATTGGCTGGCGCTCTACGGTCCCGGCGGCACCGAGCGCGCCATCGGCGGCGGCGGCCTGACGCCCGACTCGCTGTGCGAAATGTACGGCTGCTGGAGCGATTGGAAGATGTGGCAATACGGCGGCGTCACTTGGGAGAACGGCGGTTCGCGCGCCAAGCACTACAACACCTCCGCCTGGCGCAGCCCGCGGTATTTCGGAAACATGGCCCACCCGATGGAGCGCAGCGTCTTCCGCGGCAGTCCGGAGGAGCTGGCCGAGTTCTGGAACCAGCACGGCCTCGCCTGGTGGTGAGCCCGCGGCAAGCTTTTGCCTTGTCAAAGCAGGGCCGCTCCCCTATCCCGCGCGTCCCTTCCTCCGCCGCCGCACCACAACCGGGAGACCGAAGGACCGAAAATGCGGCGGGTTTCCCGAAACCCTCGCCCGACCTGAATCAAGGCGGGACACCTCAAATGATCAACGAACTCATCAACGACATGGTGGACGCCGGCGTCCACTACGGCCACCAGACCAAAAAGTGGAACCCGCAAATGAAGCCCTACCTCATGAAGGACAAGGGCGGGATCTACATCATCAACCTCGAGCAGACCGTCAAGTGCCTCGACAAGGCCTCGGACTTCCTCACCGAGCTCGCCGGCAAGGGCAAGAAGATCCTCTTCGTCGGCTGCAAGCGCCAGGCCCAGGAGGCCGTCCGTGAAGCCGCGGAAGCCACCAAGCAATTCTACGTCAATCACCGTTGGCTCGGCGGCATGCTCACCAACATGGCCACCGTCAAGAAGTCCATCGAGCGCCTCAAGTGGCTCGAGGGCCTCGAGAAATCGCCGGAATTCAAAACGATTTCCAAAAAGGAATACGCCGCCCTGACCCGCGAAATGCACAAGCTGCAGCGCAACCTCCAGGGCATCCGCGGCATGGACGGCCTGCCTGACGCGCTCGTGATCGTCGACTCCGCCCGTGAGTCGATCGCCGTCGCTGAAGCCCGCCGCCTGAACATCCCGATCGTCGCCCTGGTCGACTCGAACGCCGACCCGTCGATCATCGACTACCCGGTCCCGGCCAACGACGACTCCGTCCGCTCGATCCGCATCATCCTGCAGAACCTCGTCGACTCCGTCGTGGTCGGCAAGAAGGGCTGAACCGCCTGACGAAACCTTCACCCGGACGGGGCGGCAGGCTGGCGATCGCTCGACCAAGCTCCGCCCCGTTCGAATTTTCCGCCATTTCACCAATCCAGAACCATGATCACCGCATCACTCGTCAAAGAACTCCGCGATAAGACCAACGCGGGCATGATGGACTGCAAGAAGGCCCTCACCGAAACCAACGGTGACCTCGAGGCCGCCATCGACTACCTCCGCAAGAAGGGCATCGCCAAGGCCGCCGGCAAGGCCGACCGCGAGGCGTCCGAGGGCATCATCGCCGCCCGCCTGTCCGACGACAGCAAGACCGGCATCCTCATCGAGGTCAACTGCGAGACCGACTTCGTTTCCCGCAACGAGAACTTCGTCGGCTTCGTCGATGCCATCGCCGACGCGCTCGCCGCCTCCGACGCCAAGACCCTCGACGAGGCCCTGCAGGTCGACCTCAAGGGCATGACGGTCGAGGACTTCGTGAAGTCCAAGGTCATCGAGCTCGGCGAGAACATGCAGCTCCGCAAGTTCGAGCGGTTCGACGTCGAAGGCAGTGGCGCCATCGCCCAGTACATCCACATGGGCGGCAAGGTCGGCGTGCTGGTCGAAGTCGGCACCGAGCAGGGTGAAACCGCCGCCAAGGACGAGTTCCAGAACCTGATCAAGGACGTCACGCTCCACATCGCCGCCGCCAACCCGAAGGGCCTGGCCCGCGAGGACATCGACGACAGCGTGGTGGAGAAGGAGAAGGAAATCTTCCGCGTCCAGCTCGCCAACGAAGGCAAGCCGGCCGAAATGATCGAAAAGATCATCATCGGCAAGCTCGGCCGCTTCTACGCCGAGAACTGCCTCCTCGAGCAGGCCTTCGTGAAGGATCCGGACACCACCATCAAGAAGCTCGTCGAAGGCACCGGCAAGCAAGTGGGCGACACGCTGGTCGTGCGCCGCTTCGTCCGCTTCGGCCTCGGCGAATAAGCCGTCCGCGGTTTTTTTTCAAACGCCCGTCTCCTTCGAGGAGTCGGGCGTTTTTTTGGGGGGCTAAAACGGAGCCTTACTGCTCGTCGCCGTTCACCTCGTTGGTATCGGCCGGCTGCGGCACCGGCTCGCTCGGAGCCACCTCCGTCGCCGGGGATTCGGGGCGGGTCATCGGATCGTCGGCCGGCTTTTCACAGGAAAAAAGGGCGCAAGCACCGGCCAGACCGGTGACGAGGAGAAAGAAAGTCCAAAGGTGTTTCATGATGGCATGTGGGTTCCCGTCATGCTCGACCGGGCTTCCATGGCATTCAAACGGTTTCGGCGATGATGCCGCCGCGGCTCGGCCGCCTGAGGGCTGCCCTACCACCAGAGGTAGGAATTGCCGACGGAGCTGCGGACGCTTGTTGGACCAGAGGGGAATGCGTCATGCTTGCCGACGATTTCATCATCCAAATCCACCAAACCCGAAACCATGAATCCGACACCCCTCCCCTTCCCGAACCGAAGCCTCGGCCGGCTGCTGCCCGCCTGCGCGGCGCTCCTGCTCGCCCCGGCCTTTCCGGCCCACGGCGCGGTCACGCTGAGCGACGCCGGAGCCACTGCTCCGTCCGCCGGCAGCGATGGCATCGCCCAGACCAACAGCGCCGGCGCCACCCTCGGCTATATGGACTACAGCAACAACGGCGGCGGAGTCGGCCAGTCGTTCACCCTGAGCGCCGGTTCCGACTACCAGCTGAACTCGATTTCCCTGCAAGTCGGCGGCGACCGCGGGGGTGACGTGTGGAACGGAACCTGGAACCTCCAGATCGTGCGCTATTCGAATGACACCTCGGGCGGCTTCGGCGCGCGCAACGTGGACGGCAGCGAAGGCGGCACGCTCGACCCGCAGTATGTCGATCCTGTCAACGCTTTCCGCGAGCAGCAGTTCGCGGGCATTCCGGCCATCGCCGCGCCGGCGGTGGGAAACTGGGTCACCATCACCTTTTCCGGCACCGACATGATGACCCTCGAGGGAGGCTACACCTACGCCTTCGCGCTTGCCGGCACCCAGGGCTGGCAACAGTTCCTGGTCTCCGATAGCGACAGCTACACCGGCGGCGAGCGGTTCGCCTCCTGGGGTGGCAGCGACCAAGCCGATGACTGGGTGCGCGATCAAGCCAACCAAGACCGGGCCTTCGTGTTGAACCTGACCGCCGTGCCCGAGCCCTCGGCCCTCGTTCTCGGCGGACTCGGCGTGTTGGGCCTGGCCCGGCGGCGCCGCGGCTGAACCTCGACCGCATGCCTCCCGAGCGGGCCGGTTCGTCCGGCCCGCTTTTTTTGTGAAGGCGGATCAGCCCGGCCCGCGGAACTTGAGCGCCGCCTCAACCCGCGAGCGGACGTGGAGCTTGGCGTAGATGTGCTTCAAGTGCCAGCGGACGGCCTCGATGGTGACGCTCATCCGCTCGGCGATCTCCTTGTTGGTGAAGCCGAGCGACACGCACTCCAGCACCTCGCGCTCCCGCGGGGTCAGATTCTCCACCTCCTCGGCCGCCTGCGTCTGGTCCTGGAAATGGATGATCACCTTGCGCGCGATCTCGCCACTCATCGGCGCGCCGCCCTGGTGCACGTCGCGGATCGCCGTCAGCACCTCATCCGGGCTGGAGCGCTTCAGGAGATAGCCTGAGGCCCCGTGACGCAGGGCGCTGAAGATGCGGTCCGGATCCTCGTAGACGGTGACCATGATCACCTGCACCTCGGGCAGGATTTTCTTCAGCCGCCATACGCACTCGATGCCCGACATCCCGGGAAGCTGGATGTCCATCAGCACCACCTCCGGCGCGTGGCGCGGGAGCTTGGCAAGCGCGCTCTCCGCGGTGTCGCACGAGCAGGCCACGCGGAAATCGGGCGAGAGGTTGATGATGGTTTCCAGCCCCTCGCGGGTGGTTTCGCTATCTTCGACGATGCCGACTTTGATCATTCGTTTTCAGGATTGAGCTTCAGACGGAAGCGGACGGTGGTCCCGCGGCCGGGCCCGGATTCGATGAAACACACGCCACCGAGACCTTCCATCCGTCCCTTCATCCCGGCAAGTCCGTCACTTCCCGGCCGGGCGTTTCCTTCCTCGAATCCGCAGCCGTCATCGGCGATCGCGACCTCCAGCCAGCCGTCCTCGACGCCGATCTTCAGCTTCACCTCCGCCGCGCCGGAGTGGCGCACGACGTTGGTGAGCGCCTCTTTGAAGGCGAGGAAAAGATCATGACGGCGGGCGGCCTCCAACGGGTGGCCATCGGTCGAGCGCTCGATGTTGAGGCGGCAGCGGATGCCTGCGAGTTCCAGGAAACGCTGGGCAAACATGGAAAAGTAGCCCGCCAGGTCGGTCACCGAGTCGTAGGCGGGGTTCACCGCCCAGACGATCTCATCCAGCCCGGTGACCAGCCCGTGGCACACGCCGTCGAGCCGGTTGAGGTAGTCGCTCTTCTTGGCCTCCGGCAAATCCCGGCGCTTGATCAGCGAGGTGAGGATGCCCGCCTCGGTCAGCTTCGAGCCCAGCTCGTCGTGGAGGTCGCGCGCCACCCGCGTGCGCTCGCGCTCCATCTCGCGGTGGCGCTCCACCCTCTGGCGGCCCTCGATTTCCTCGGCCAACTGGCGGCTGCGGTGGGCCACGGTCCGGCGCAGCCCGTGCACCCAGCCGAGCGCCAGCAGCAGCGCCCCGGTCAAGGTCGCCAGCACCATGACCGTGTGGCGGGTGGTCCACCACGGGCCGCGTTGGAGCACGGTGAGGTCCGCGGCATGGCCCACCAGCAGCTCGAAGGGCTCGGCGCGCGGCGAGGAGGCCGCCACATAGACGCCCGCCACCTTGACCGTGCTGTCGCGGCCGAGAGCCTTCGAGTTTTTCGAAGCCTCGGGCATGCGCACCACGAAACGCTGGCCGCCGGAGCGCAGCTCGAGCACGCGGCCGCGTTCCCGCGGGGAGTCGCTGAGCACCGTGGCCACCAGCTCGACCCGCGAGGCATCCAGCGTGGGGTCCGGCAGGTCGGACGGGGAAACGGGCTCCGGCGGCGGCAGCGGACCCTTGCCCGTCCGGCGGATGCGGGCATCCATCAGCACCGGCGAAGGGCCACCCAAGCGCGGGAAGCCGGCCACTTCGATGCGGTCCCCCGGCGCGAGATCGGCGGTGTCCTCGCAGACGGCGCGAAATGCCGCCGTTCCATCCGTCACGAACAATTCCGGCGCCTGCACGGACAGCAGCGTGCCCGGAACCCGAACCCGCCGGAAGCGGCTCGTGTGGGAGGTGAAAAGCAGCAGGTCGGCGGCCTTCATCCGCGGCGCCTCGAACGGCTCGTCCGAGGCGGCCGCTTCGATGCTCATCCTGGCGTTCCCGAGGTAGATGTTCCCCGCGATCACCTGGCCCGTGTTCCAAGCCCACGTCGCGGTAAAGACTCCACGCAGCCGCACCACGCTGCCGGCCAGCGATCGCATGGCAGCCTCATCGGCCGGATCATAGGGTGGCGGATAGAAACGACTGAAGTTCAAGGTCAGGTCGCCGTCTCGCGTCAGCAGCACCATCTGGTGCTCGCCCGCGGAAACGATCGCCCCTTCCAGCTCGACCATCTCCGCATCGAGGCCGCCACTGACGATCTGTTCCCACGACGGCCGGGCAGGCTCGGGCAGCGGGGCGCGGCTGCCATAGCGCGCCTCCGCTCCCCGCAGCATCGGCGAGAAGTCACCGGGATCCGTCACGCCGTCGATTTCCCAGCACTCGCCGACACGCGGGTGCCCCACCGAATCCCGGGACGCGTAGCGCACGTAGACGCCACCCGTCGGATCCTGGATCACGAGAAATTCAGGCGCCGCCATCGTGATGACGCCGCTGACCGTGACGGGGCGCGCCTGCGAGGCCTCATCCGGCTGGAGGCGGCGGATCTGGCCGATCTCCACCACCCGGCCGGCGGCGGATTCCTCCGCACCCAGCACCTGCACGTCGCCGGCATCGACCACCAGCAAGCCATCCTGCCGGGCGAGGCCGGAAAGCACCACCCGCTGGTGCGGCAGGGCCGCCGCTTCCAACGCATCGCGATCATCCACGACCACCTCCGTCGTTCCTCCCCGCCCCTGGAGTTCCAGCATCAGCAGATGGTCCTCCCGCGCGGCGAAGGTGACGCTGCCTTCCATCGTCACCCACCGGTCGTTCACCTCCGCCTGCGGCTCATGCTCCGCAGCACCCGCCAGCAGCTCCGTTTCCACCCCCTCGGGTCCGAGCCAGAGCTTCGATCCGTCATCCGAACTCAGGAAAAACGTGTAGTCCCCCTGCCGCGGGAGCAAAAGCCGGCCGGAGAAGACCAGGGCGGCATGCTCGGCCCGCGTCAACAAGCCGATGCCCGGCTCCGCGGCGATGCCCCCGGCCGTCGGCGGCAACGCGGAAAACTCCGGCAGCCCTGGCCAGTCCTTGCCCTCATAGGCCCGGTAAACCAGGCCCGGCACCAGGCGACCCCGCTCGTGATGCCCATAAAAAGCTTCCGGCACCGTTTGCCGCGGCAGACCCGGTCCCTCGATCTCCAGCTCCAGCGCGCCCTCGGAAAGTCCGTTGAAATACTCCAGGCGGAACGGGTGCGGGCCTTCGTCGAGATGGATCGACACGCTGCGCTCCCAGCGGGAGTGATGCCCGTCGTTATCGATCACCGGCGCCGTCCCGACCTCGATGACCTGCTTGCCACGGACCACGCAGCACTCGTTTCCGGAAATCCTCAGCCGCACACCGGGCACCCACTCCGGCTTCACCTCCGGCAGCTCCACCGCGACCGCCCCCGAATCGTCCCGCAGCACCATCCATCGCTCTCCCGCCCCACAGACCGTTCCCTCCACGGAAAAGCTCGCCACCATCACCCCGCAGGCCTCCACCCGGCGCTCCAGCTCTGCCAGCGTCAGCGTCTCCGCACCGGCGCGAGTCCGCGCCCCGAGCAGGACGAGAACGAAGAGGAGAAGTCGCATCGGGATTCGCATCGGCGAGGGAAATCTTGGCATGCGGGTGCGGGTGGGCATCGAGCCCCGGCATCCGCTTCACGCCATTCCTACCGCCTTCGGTAGGTTATCAAAAGCGGTTCCTCACTGCTACGTTCGGATGCTGGATGGTCGGACCACGCCCCCTCGGTGGCACCGCCCCATCCCTTCAACCCAACCCGAAAAACCCATGACCACCCTCCGACCGGACGCCCCGGCTCTTCGGCCTTTCCCAGGGCCCTCTCCTCGATTGACCTGCCTTTTCCTGGCGCTCGCCCCCGCCCTTGCCAGCGCCACCGATTTCCCGATCGGCGTCAATTTCGGCGAAAACGCCGCCTACCAACTGGCGCCCACCGAGTCCGCCGGCGCCCCCGGCTTCATCCAGGACCACTGGAACAACCTCGGTCGCTGGGGCAACCCCACCGTGCTCAACGACCACACCGGCACCGCCACCGCCGTGACCCTGAAATGGGACGCCACCGGCATCTGGCAATCCGGCGCCAACGAAGCCCTCGGCGGCAATCACAAGCTGATGAAGGGCTACCTCGACTCCAACGGCACTCTCATCAACGCCGACTTCAACGGCGTCTTCGGCAGCGATGACGACAAGCCGACCCTCCTGATCACCGGCCTCGACACCTGGATGGCCGATCAGGGGCTCACCTCCTACAAGGTCGTCGTTTATTCCGAAGGCGACTCGAATGCCGGCGACCGCGCCACGCGCGTGTGGCTCGCCGAAGCCGATGCCGCCTCGCCGGTCAATGGAGATCCCGGCCTGGGCGCAGACCTGACCGAGCGCGTGGACATCATCGATCAGTCGGGCTGGGGGGCGGATCCCACCTTCGTCCGCGTCACCGGCACCTCCGGCGTCGGCAACTACACCGTCTTCAACGGCATCACCGCCAGCTCGATCTATCTCCGCATCGAGGAGGCCGGCTCCAACCCCTGGCGTTCACCCATCAACGGCTTCCAGATCGTCGGCACCGATGTTCCTCTCGCCGACGATTCCGATTCCGACGGCCTGCCCGATCTCTGGGAGGAAAACTACGGCCTCGATCCGGCCGACGATGGCTCGGTCAATCCCGACAACGGCCCCGACGGAGATCCCGACCACGACAACCGCACCCACCTCCAGGAATACAATGACGGCACCAATCCGGTGAAGGCCGACAGCGACGACGACGGACTCGACGACGGCGAGGAGGCCGCCCTCGGCACCCTGCCCCTGGATCCCGACACCGATGACGACGACTTGCCCGATGGCTGGGAGGTCGACAACGGGCTGGACCCTCTGGACGACGGCACCGCCGATCCCGACCAAGGCGCGAACGGCGATCCCGACAACGACCTTTTCCTGAACATCCAGGAGTATGAGATCGGCACCGACCCGCAGGACGAGGACACCGATGACGACGGCTACACCGACGCCGCCGAGGACCTTTTCGGCTCGTGGGCGGGCACCGATGCCACCGGCACCGATCCCCGCAAGGCCGATACCGACGACGACGGAATCCCGGACGGCGAGGAAAACCCCGACCTCGATTACGTGGCGGGCGTCACCCCCGGCACCGACCCGAACTTCGCCGACACGGACGGCGACGGGCAGACCGACCGCTGGGAATTCCTCCTCGGCACCGATCCCACCGACGAGGCAGACAAGCAGCCCATGGTGGATGTGGTGAACCCCGGCTTCGAGCTTCCCGAGATCCCCGCGACGACGTCCTACCTGACCGAGGTGCCTGACGGCTGGTCGATCGCCCGCGCCCCGGTGACCGACGAGGTCTTCGTGGAAACGCTGGCATCCCTCGGCCTGATCGGCGGAGAGGGCCTCCAGTATGCCGGCATCCAGGACATCGGAAACTATATCTATCAGGATACCGGCGTGCCCTTCGAGCCGGATACCACCTATATCATCGATCTCGCAGGGAGCACCCGCGGCGGCTTCGATGTGGGCGTGGTCGAGTTCGGACTGTTTTCCAGCGATGACATCGGCACGCCGGTCGCCGGCTACCCCGGCCGCATGGATCTTGCCGGCATCCGGACCGCTTCCGGAAACCCGGACGCGGACAACCTCGAGAACCACTTCCGCGATGCCACGGCGCTGGCGACCATCGGCTCCGGCCTCCTCGGCCGCCCCTATGTTCTGGTTACGGGAAGCACCGTACCTTCCGGCAACCTCGTGGCCTACATCCGCCACGCCAGCGGCTTCCGCGTGATGTTCGACAACATCCGCATCATCGCGATCCCGAACACCGTCGACCACGATTCCGACGCGCTGCCCGATGCCTGGGAACTCGCCTCCAACCTCTCGAACCAGGACGATGGCAGCACCCTCGCCCTCAACGGCCCGAACGGCGATCCCGACAACGACAGCAGCCTCAATGCGAACGAACTCGCCACCGGCTCCAACCCGCAGGACCCCGATACCGATGGCGACGGCCTCGACGACGGCGTTGAAACCGCCACCGGCATTTTCGTCGGGGCATCGGACACCGGCACCAGCCCCATCGCCGCCGACACGGATGGCGACGGTTCCAGCGACTCCGACGAAATCCTTGCCGGCACCGATCCCAACGACCCGCTCGATTTCCCCTTCACCGGTGGGCCGACGGTCAGCGCCGCCGCCTTCAATGGCGCCGCCTTCGAGATCACCGTCGAGGGTCTCGATCCCGCCAAGACCTACACCCTCGCCCGCAGCACGACCATGGAAGGCTTCACCGCCCTCGGCGATCCGGTCACCGGCACCGATCAGGTCACCTTCAGCGATCCCGCCCCGCCCACCGGGCGCGCCTTTTATGTGATCGAAGAAGTCACCGCGCCCTGACGACTCGCACGTCCTCCGGTTCATCTCACCTCCCGCGTCCCGAAAAAGGGTCGCGGGAGGTTTCGTTTTCAGGCTCAGGCTCGCCGCTGGGTCATCATGAACTCGTTTCCCTCGGGATCGATGCACATCGCGAGGTGCAGCGGATCCTCCTCGGTATCGACCGGCTCGCGGGTCAGTGATCCGCCGCAGGCCTGCAGCCTGGAAATGCCGGCCCGCAGGTCATCGAGCTGGAAGGACAGGCCGGTCCATGTCCGCTTTCCCTCGCCCCCGCCATGGATCCCGATGGTCGCGCCCGCGATGACCACCTCGCTCCACACCTCCGACTCCATCCCGACCGTTCCCTCGAACAAGTCCCGATAAAACGCGGCGCACCGCTTCCAGTCCGCCGCCCACAGCACGTATTTCACTTTCTCCACCTTCACCCCGCCAAGCTATCCCCACGCGCTGCGAAGGCGGAATCCAGAAAAGCAAAAACCATCGCATCGAGCCCGCCTCCATCCGCACCTCGTCCCTCAGCACTGGTGGGTGGACCGCCAGGCGAACTCATCGCATCGTGCCCGCCCCCATCCGCACGTAGTTCCCCCTTCAGGGGGTTGCACAAGCAGAGCCCCCTCGCCCGGCCCAGTCCATCGCTCCACCACTCGAGCCCCGTCACCCCAGGGGAGCCCTCCCCTCCGTATCTCCTCCCTGAAGAGGAAACAACCTACAGCCCACCGTCCCGACCGCCCTGATCACCCCGCGCGTAATTCACTTTCTCCACCCTCATCCCGCCAAGCTATCCCCATCCGCTGCGCATCCGCACCTAGTCCCGCAGCGCTGGTGGGTGGACCGCCAGGCGAACTCATCGCATCGAGCCCGCCCCCATCCGCACGTAGTTCCCCCTTCAGGGGGTTGCACAAGCAGAGCCCCCCGCCCGGCCCAAGTCCATCGCTCCGCCACTCAAACCTCTCCCTGAGGCGACAACAGCCCACCCTTGCCCCTCGCCCGATCCCCCCAACCCATAGGCCTGCCACCGGATTCCCTTCCTCCGTCAGGGTGCCACCCCGGATCGCCCCCTTTCTCCCATTTCCTTTTGCCTTTCCCCGATCCCGCATCGAACGAAGGAAGAACACCCTCGACGCCCGAACTCTTCCTCCCGACGCCATGACACGCCTCCTCGCCTTCTTTTCCCTGCTCCTCGCCACCGCCTTCGCGCAGGAAACGCCCGCACCGCCAGCGTCCGAAGAGCCGCTCGTCGTCGCGGTCCGCGAGGTCCCGCCCTTCGCCATGAAGGACCAGGGCGGCAACTGGGAAGGCCTCTCCGTCGATCTCTGGCAGGACGTCGCCGACAAGCTCAACCTCAACTTCACCTGGCAGGAAATGCCGCTCGGCGAGACGCTCGATGGCATCCGCGACGGCTCCGTCGATATCGGGGCCGCCGCCCTCACCATCACCGCCGCGCGTGAGGAAACCATGGACTTTTCCCACCCCTACTACGTCAGCGGGCTCGGCATCGGACATGTGGCCGATCGCGAAAGCGCCTGGATCTCCACCCTGAAAGGCTTCCTCTCCATCGAGTTCCTCAGCACCATCGCCAGCCTCGCGCTGGTCCTGCTCATCGCCGGCTTCGCCGTCTGGTGGTTCGAGCGAAAAGCCAACCCGGAGGAATTCCAGCACGGCGCCAAGGGCCTCATGGCCGGCTTCTGGTGGTCGGCCGTGACCATGACCACCGTCGGCTACGGCGACAAATCCCCGCGCACCCTCGGCGGCCGCATCGTCGCCCTGATCTGGATGTTCGCCAGCCTCATCATCATCGCCGGCTTCACCGCCGCCATCGCCTCGTCCCTCACCGCCAACCGCCTCAAGGCCGACATGCTCGCCTCCCGCCCGCTGGCCCAGATGACCGTCGCCGTGGTCGAGGACTCCAACGGCGACGGCTACGCCACCAACGCCGGTGCCAAAGTACGACGTTTCCCGTCGGTCGAGGAAGCCGCCCGCGCGGTCAAGAACGGCCAGGCCGACGTCGTCCTCCACGACGCCCCCATCCTCCGCTACCTCGCCCGCACCTCCGCCGACTGGATGGACGTCGCAACCAAGGAGCTCGTCCGCGACGACTACGGCTTCGCCCTCGCCAGCGGCAGCCCCCTGCGCGAACAGATCAACCCCGCCCTCCTCACCATCCTCCACGAGGACGCCTGGAAAAACATGCAAGCGAGATATCTCGGAGAGCCGGAGGGAGAGTGAGGAGCTCGACGCCTCATGCTGCAGGCCTTGTAAGCGGCCGCGACTCGCCCGCCGGAATGACGGTCAACTCGATCTGCCGTTCACTCTTCGCCCCCAGCGACTCGATCAGGCAGCGGGAGGGGTCGGCCCCGGGAGCGCCCATCCAATTCAGGTTGAGGTTTGTCGCCACCCTCCGAATTCGACTCGGATCGGGTGGTGGGTTGTCCAGCGCCGACTTGATCGCTGCTAGCTTGTTGACTTACGACCCGATGGTTCCTCAACTCATATTGGATACGACAATCAATCCCGTCACCGCTCTTCGATGCATTACTCCCCCTCAATACAATCTCCAAAGAACTACTGCCTTCGGACCATGCGAAATCTGCAACGCGAGTGTGATAAAGATCCTTCCGCTTCAAGCGGGATGCCGCATCTGAAATGCTCCAAAGCAGACCATCGAATCCCTGCACTTCGGATACACGACCGTTCTCTTCGACGCGGTAAAGCATGGCAATCGACTCCCCTGAACCCGTCTTCTGTGTCCGAAGTAGCCAGTGCTCGTCGGGGGAAATGTTGTAAATCCCAGGCCAAGCCAAACCCGACAATCGGACCTGGGAAAAGCCCGTGTTCCGAAATCGGACAATCTCGAGGAACTCACCATCGCCCTGATCCCTGCCACCCTGAAAGTCTTGAGCAACCTCAAATCGACCGCTGCTCGCCTTCACCGCGATTCGTTCCTCCGCGTGAACTGCGGAGGCCACGATGAACCAAGCGATGGTCATCGTTGTCTTCATTCTCTCGCGACGTCGAAGGACACAGGACCCCTGACCGAGGCGTGGCTTCGACTGTGGGTGGAGGTTGGAATGGTCATGGCGGCTAGAACTTGCGCCGCATCGGGGATTCCGTGCTTCGACTGGTGTGTGCCGAGCATGGGCGCGTTGTAAACGGGGTTCAAGTCCCCTGTAGGAATACCGGGCCGAACCGAATGAATGTGTCCCAACCAGCGGCCGGACGCGGCAGCCGACAACGCCGGTAGGCGGAGCATGGACGGGACCGCACCGGGCTCGATAGCGCCCAGCTGACTGAACCGAAGGGATTTGGCGGAGCCTGACGCAGGGGGGCAACCGCCGTGGAGTGGAGGGAAGCATGTGGTCAGACGGGAGCGGGCTGCGGTCCGTCTCCTGACGCGGGCCTCCCCCGCGTCTGATCGGAACCGGCGTGTAATGACCCACCCATACGCACGGGGACCCGATTGGCTTTTTTGCGTCAGATCGTGAGCAGGTCTCCCTCGGCGGAGAATTCGCCAACCTCCATTTGAATCCAGATCCCTTCTCGCGTCAGCCGCTTGTCGGTAATCCTCGCCCAGAACGGTTCCGTCCACTGATCGCCCGAATCGTCTCCAATCCACATCTCTCCAGTGAATTCGATCTGCTTTGACTTCCGACGTCTGCACTCTGGGCCATGGAGCCCATCATGGTAGCAATAGGGTCGCGCCGCTCCAAACAGCTGATCTGCCACGGCTTGCATCCAAAGATTGATGCCGTCGTCGTAAAACGTGGCGGGCTTGCCTTCGAGCAACTGCAAAAAGCAGCTCGCCAGCTCGGTTCCTGCTCTGGCTCGACTCTCCATTCCTGCCGAATGCTATAGGCCACCACCCCGCTACCGGGAGCGCCAGTCCGATTCAGAATACAAGCTACTCACGCACCTCAAGCTCCGGCTCGCGGCCGGTAGCGGGGTTGGGTGCGGCTTTGTTAGCCTTTGTTTGGGTTGGCCAGCTCACCGAGTCGTGAAGCAATCCAATTATTCAGACTCTCTCCTTCGTCAGCGCTAAGCTCCACCAAGCGTCTATGGAGCATGGGATCGACACGCAGCAGGAACTTGCCGGAGAATGGCTTGTCCGGCTCCTCTCCTCTCTCCTCGCAAAAGTCCAAGTAGTCATCCACGGAGTCTTCGAAGGATTGCTTCAGCTCATCGACCGTCGTTCCCTGAAATGTTACCACGTCGCGTAGCCCAATGACCTCGCCGTGAAAGACTCCCGCTTCGTCATCAAACCGGACCGATCCGTTGTAGCCCTTGTAGTTCATCATGGTTGTACTCCTGCTTCGGTTAAGAATCGTCTCATCGACTTCACCGCACCTTTGTCGGTCGTCGGCTGTGGGTGAGGACGATGAAAAACTGCCCTGACTCCGTTCAGCGCTATGCGGACCCGTGATCCACGGCCCTCTGAAATCTCAGCACCCAAAGCTCGAAGTAGCGACTCGATGTCGCTCCAAGCAATGGACGCCTGAACCGGGGGCCGAAAGATGGCAGCCAGAGTAGCGCGATGGCGGTTGTTCAAAGCCCGAGAACGATACCACGATTCGGTATCGTGTCAACCTCGGATTTTTCGGGCTAGCAACGTTTGGGGCCTGGTACCCGCTACCGGGAGCGCCTGTCGGACTCAGGGTAAAGGTTTCTAATCACGGTTCAATCTCCGACTCGCGGCGGGGTAGCGGGTTGTCCGCCCACGCCTTGTTCGCCTTCTTCATTTTTTGACGGGGCGGCCGGAGGAATCAACCAAGGTCGCAGTAATGAACATCTTCCCTCCGCCTTCGAGCTCAACCTGCTTGGTCGCTCCGTCCTCAAGATTGAGGTGGATCCAGGCTTCTTGAGTTTCGAAGCGTGTCGCTACGCCATCGGCATTCTTGTTCGTGGTACGCCGCAGGAGGTTCTTCCCAGAAATCCGGATCGCTCCATCGACCAGTTCTGGGGACCAATCGACTACGACACCGCAAGGCACCACGGATTCTTTGAGAGTCGATGTCCCTGTATGAAACTCCTGAATCACCTCGATAGTAGCGATCTCCCCAGTCTTCGCTGTCACCGCTGGCAATCGAAGGGTCCCACCTGTGGCTTTGAGTGCATCCCGGGTGTTCGGAGAGAGATCAGATAGCCACTTCACGTCAACGCCCTCGTATCTTGCGTCGATTCGGATTGTTGCCTGTTCAGCCAGAAGTGGCATGAGCATTCCAGAGGTCAGGACGAAGATTGCAGTGATTGTTTTCATGGATTTTCTGTCGAACGTCTGAGAACAGGCGGCCCCGACCCTCATGGCGGCGCTCCGATTCTCGTTCCCGGATTAAATCACCAAGACCGCCCCGCAACAAGGCCGCGGTAAGGGGTCGCCCTGCTTCGACTAATCTTGTTCGACTTGCCTTTCCTACTTCACGACGAGGGTCCGAAGCCCCTTGAGTAGCGTGTCGTCAAAGATGCTGCTCCCTCCGTATGGGCTTCCCGTGAATCGGTCCTTCCTGCGCCGAACCTTCTCCAGCCGCTTCACCGCAACTCTACGACCTTCTCCGAGGAGCTTGCTATCCTTCACGTATTCGAGGTGCGCCACGTAAACCCTACCCTTCGAGTCCTCGAATACGAACTTCTCTACCGGCCCGTAGAATGGCTCATCCTTCCAGGATCTTTCACAGTAATCCGCAATAATCCCATCAAGGGTCAAATCGCCTAAATCAATCTGCCCAACAAACTCTCCCTTTGCGGTCCATCTCGAAGGTTCCCCAGTAAGCTTGGATCGCACATGCTCAGGCGTCTCTACGCGCTCCTCACGATAGACCCTGATGGTCTCTGCATGGATTCCTGTCGCAAATAGAGCAAAGGCTAGAGCGGGGATTCTCATTTTTTGTCGATTGAGGTAGGGACGCCGGTCATCCGGCGCCCCCCCCCTCGCAGATCCCGGCATGCGGAATGACCGCACCGGGCTCCTCGGATGGATGCGCTTCGATTCCGCGACGCCGTTGGCTTCTGTTTCTGACTTCATCGTCTACTCAAGCTCTCCCGGCTTGTCGAGCCTCCCGCCAGCTCCAGGGTAACGGGGTTTCCAAGATCTTCGGCCGCGGCATCTTCCACCGCTCCCACGCTTCGGCAAACTCCGCCCAGGTGAAGCTGCGCCGCTGGCTGCGGCGGTGCCACCATTTGAAGGCCAAGCGCCGGACGTGATGCAGCAGTTGCCACAAACGCACCGAATTCCCGATCACTCCGAAGTAGCGGCTGCGAACGACGGCTTTCACCGTAAAAGCGCCCATGCTTCGCCGCGTTTCCGGAAACCCCGCTCCACCGGCGGCTCGCCCCTCTCCCGGCGCGGGCGAATCCCGGAGCGATTCGCCCCGCGGCCCCCGCGGAGGTCGTCAAACGGCCATCCGCCGCCGCCCGATCAGGGCAAGTCGTTGACCCACCGACGCGGATTGAAACCGCAAGAGCGATAGCCACACCGCCCGCCCAACCCGCCTGGGCCCGTTCAACAACCGATAGCTTCGGGGCTACCGCCCGAAGCTATCTTTGGGATTGGCCTTGTTGTTTTCGGTAGGCGCCCTGACGCTCACGGAACTCACGAAAGCGTTGCTGCTGGTTGGGCAGGTCAGCCATCGCGTTGGTAAACGCAATGACGCCGAAGATCAAAAAGATGCTGTAGCTCGCGAGGTTGCCGCGCACGACCGCAGCTGAAATCTGTGCGCGGTCGTGGTCAGGAAGACGCTTCGCTACAGTCCGTCGCTCTATCCAGACCGACCCCATCCAAAAAGGAATCAGCATCACCAGCCACGCTGCCGCGCTACCCACATTCATCCACTCTGTAGGCATCATCCCACCGAAAAACGCAGTCTGCATGGCCGTCGAAACCACGGCTGGATGCGTCTCGAGCCCAACTGCCGACGCTCCCAATGAAATCGGAATCAGGCCGACAATCCACAGGAGCCACGCAAATGGGATCCCGACGATGGTGGACTTCCAGTTGGCATTTAAGGCGTGTCGATAGGATTCAGGGTAACTCAATCGAAGTCCTCTCATCAGGAACCATCCTTCGATCGCGGCAATCACGAGAATACCGATCAGCGTCGCGAAGCTGTGGGGCAGGAACGATGGAAGCGCGACATTTGCGAGCATTCTTTTGTGGCGATTGAGGTAGGGACGCCGGTCATCCGCCGCCCCCCTCGCAGATCCCGGCGTGCGGAATGACCGCACCGGGCTCCTCGGATGGACGCGCTTCGATTCCGCGACGCCGTTGGTTTCTGTTTCGGACTTCATCGTTTACTCATGCTCTCCCGGCTTGTCGAGCCTCCCGCCAGCTCCAGGGCAATGGGGTTTCCAAGACCTTCGGCCGCGGCATCTTCCACCGCTCCCATGCCTCGGCAAACTCCGCCCAGATGAAGCGTCCTGATCCGTCTCTTCAGTCACGCAAGGATGCCGGACCTTAGCCCCGGGTTCACCCCCGGGGACCTCCAACCTCAAAGCCCAACTCAAAACTCGAGCCGCGGATGGGTGCAGGATTCCAGAAGGCTAGCCAAATGGGCGAAGTACGAGACCGCTCCCTTCCAGACCAAACACAGGTAGGGATAAAACGGCGCAAGCCGAAGATAGTGGGTGATACCCAGCCTCCCGATCTACCGGAAGAGGCGGCTGGCGATTGGGAGACCAAGCATGGGGTCGGCAGGCGGGTTTGTTCAAAAAGAAGGAGTCAAGCCTGCTCCGGCTCGGTGGGTTCGGGCGTTTCCCCCGCGCCGTGGGTGGCGGGGCGGTCGACGATGACGCGGGCGGCTTCGTAGGCGGCGAGGAAATCAGGGGCGGTTTTGCGGAAGATGACGGCGAGGCGGTCGAGCCGGTCGTGGGAGGCGCGAAGCTGGACGAAGAGTTCCGGCAGCGAGACGGTGTGGGCGCTACGCTTGGCGATGGCGACCCGGGGCGAGCCGATGAGGCCCTGGTAGTTTTCGACGGCGGCATCGAACTGCTCGAGTTGCTCGGCGGAGACGCCGTAGTTGGCAAGCGCGGCGGGATCGAGCGCGCGGGCGGCCTGGAGCAGGTGGTAGGCGAGGTCGTCGGCCTCGGCATCGGTGGCGTAGTAGAGGTCCGAGTAGCTCTGGTTGAGCTTGGCGGCGGCTTCCAGATCGCCCTGGGTTTCGGCCAGAACGCTGGCGGGGGCGCCGAGGTCGGCTCCGAGCCGGGCGATGGTTTTCTTGGCAATTTCCTTCTGCTGGGTGAACGGCCGGGTATCGATGCCGGACTGCCCCCGTGAGCCACCCTGAATGCGGGCGATGAGGGCTCGCGAGGTGGCCACCTCGCTGGCGAACGCGGGCAGGCCGCTCCACACGCTCTCGTTCTGGTCAAGCAGCTCGTCGGTCACGACGGCCATCTTCAGGTAGTTCAATTGGTCTTGTTCCATGGTATTCCGTGAGGTTCTGCGTAGATCTGCGTGGACAGGCGAGTCATGACAAGAGGATTTGCGCATCAACTGTGACATGGGGAATCCGATCATGCTTGGAAATGGGAAACCGCGGATGGACAGATGGGGGGCCCCGGAGGGGGCTCGGAGATGAGGCGGTGGTGGAAAGGTCCTATCTTCCATGGATCCCCGGCAGGGGCGGTGGAATCCGCGGAGAAGCTTTTCGATGCCGCGCTCTCCCCCGCCCCTGCCGGGGCTGGATGTGACCGGGACGGGTTCCGGTGGTTGTCACCACCGGCTAAGTTCCCAAGTCCCTCCGGGACGA
>NZ_BAABRI010000034.1:0-32100 GCF_040362925.1 Haloferula sargassicola | reverse complement strand
TGCCTGAAGGGACTCCGAGATGCCTGGTGGGGCTCCTCTATGGCTGCGGCCTGAGGGTTTCCGAAGGATTGAGGTTGCGGGTGAAGGACGTCGATTTCGGCAACGGGCTGGTGTGGGTGAGGCAGGCGAAGAGCAAGAAGGACCGGTGCATCGCGATGCCGAAGAGGCTGGCGGACGGCCTCCGGCGTCAGGTGGCCGACGGAAGCGGTGGGAAACCGTTAGCCCCCTTCCGATGCCCCTGCCGGTTTCCGCTCACTTTCCACCCCCTCCGGGCACCCCAGGGGAAACCGTTAGCACCCTTCCGATGCCCCTGCCGGGGGTGAATTTCCTTGGGCCGCTGGTTCGTTTTGGGTGCGTCGGACGGGGAGGAACTCGAAGTGAGACTTCAGGGGGGCGGAGTTCTGGGGGCCTGCCCGGCGGTCGATGCCCGCCGCCCCCGTGCAGGAGCGGCGGGCTTTCGGCCGCCGATTTCTTGAGGCGGGAAACCGGTGGGCCGTTGGTTCGTCTTGGGTGAGTCGGACGGGGAGGGACTCGAAGTAGGGCGACGGCGGGATCCTCGAGGCGACGGTGAAAATCTCGACCCAAGGCGCAACATCCCCTCCCATCGCGTTGCCGTGAGACTTGGGGTGGGGCTTTTCGAGACGCGGCGCGCCCTCTTCATCGGGGCGGTGGGCTCAGTCCGGTCCCGGCCGCATCTCTCCCTCGTATGACCCCGCAGCGGCACCGTGGGGAAACGGCGGGCCCGCTTCGGCATGTGAATGGATGTCGCCGGCATTTGGCCGACCCATCAGTAGCGATCCAGCCGCAGGACCACCCATCCGAAGTCGAGCGTTTTGCGATCCGCGGAGAAGAAGCCCGGGGCGCAGGGAGCGGGCCGGTCGAAATGAAAAGGGCCCGGGCCCTCCCCGGGTGGGGGTGATGGGAGAGCCGGGGCCTTTCAGGGGGAGACCAGCCTGGGGGAGCTGGTGGGGGCGTTTCATTGTGTGTGAATCAACGCGCAGAGACAGGCTGCCCCGGGTCGTGCGATTTGGGAATCCCCTCAATTGGAGGGAAATGACACGCGGCCCTCCGACATCCCGCGTCAGCCGGTGAAAGATCGAGGGCTCCGGGGTTTATCAGGGGAACGTCTCCGCGTCGGCGGACATGCCTCTCTTGAAAAAATCCAATTTCTCCATGCCACGACTCCTACCTCCCCTCGCGCTCTGCCTCGCCCTGCCTCTCACCGCCGCTGACCTTCCCGACTGGGCGCTCGGACCTTTTTCCCGGCCGGAAAACGCCGGTCCGGTCATCGAGCCGGAGCCCGCGAGCACCTTCCGAGATCCGATCCTCGGCGAACCGGTTCATTGGGAAAAACTCCACACCTTCAATCCCGCCGCCGTGCTGAAGGACGGCAAGATCCACGTCCTTTACCGCGCCGAAGACGACAGCGGCGAAATGGCGATCGGTCGCCACACCTCGCGCCTCGGGCTGGCAGTCAGCGACGATGGCCTCGATTTCCAGCGCCGCCCCGCGCCGGTGTTCTTCCCTGCCGAGGACGACCAGAAGCCTTACGAATGGCCGGGCGGTTGCGAGGATCCGCGGCTGGCCACCGCGCCCGACGGCTCTTTCCTGATCACCTACACGCAGTGGAACCGGAAGGACTTCCGCATTGGCATCGCCAAGTCCGATGACCTCGTGACGTGGACCAAGCTCGGCTCGCCCTTCGCCGGCACCCGCTACGAAAACCTGCGCACCAAGTCGGCGGCGATCGTCCACGAGCTGGTCGATGGCACCCTGGTCGCGGCGAAAATCGACGGACGCTACTGGATGTATTTCGGCGAACGACAGGTCAACCTGGCGTCCTCCACTGACCTGCTCCACTGGCAGCCGGTCGAGGCGGGAAACGGCAAACTCAAGACCCTGATCCGCCCGCGCAAGGGGAAGTTCGACAGCTCGCTGACGGAGGTGGGCCCGCAGGCGGTCAAGACCGACAACGGCATCGTGCTGATCTATAACGCCCGCAATGCCAACGGCGCGGACCGCGATCCCGCCCACCCGGCCGGCGTCTACGGCTGCGGCCAGGTGCTTTTCTCGGCGGACGATCCAGCCAAGGTCCTCGACCAGCTCGACGAGCCGTTTTTCAAACCCGAGCTGGATTGGGAAAAGACCGGCCAGTACGCTTCCGGAACCACCTTTGCCGAAGGTCTCCTGCACCACGACGGCCGCTGGTTCCTTTACTACGGCTGCGCCGACAGCTTCGTGGGCGTGGCCATGACGCCAGCCCCGTGATCCTTTCCCAACCCAAGAAACCATGAATACGACGTTTATCGTAGCAACCCTCGCCGCCGCCACCGGGCTGGCCCATGCCGGGACCGGCTGGACGCCCAAGGACCCGCCCATGCTGACCCGCTGGGCCAAGGACATCGACCCCGCGGCCCCGCGACCCGAGTATCCCCGCCCGCAGATGACCCGCGAGGCCTGGCAAAACCTCAACGGACTCTGGAACTACGCCGTGACCGGCGAGGACGCCGAGCCGGACGCGTGGGATGGGGAAATCCTCATCCCCTACCCGATCGAGAGCGCCCTGAGCGGCGTGAAGCGCAGCCTCAAGCCGGACGAAACGCTCTACTACCAGCACAACTTCGACGTCCCCGCCCAGTGGGCCGGCCAGCGGGTGGTGCTGCATTTCGGCGCGGTCGATTACCGCAGCGAGGTGTTCCTGAACGGCAAGTCGCTGGGCAAGCACCAGGGCGGCTACGTGCCGTTCAGCTTCGACATCACCGACCAGCTCAAGAGCGAAGGATCGCAGAACCTCGTGGTCAAGGTGACCGACCCGACCTGGACCGAAGGCCAGCCGCGTGGCAAGCAGACGCTCGACCCGAACGGCATCATGTACACGCCCACCTCCGGCATCTGGCAGACCGTCTGGCTGGAGCCGGTGGCTGACGGAGGCATTGAGGACCTCCACCTCGTGCCCGATGTGAAAGGCAGCGCGCTCCACGTTTCCGCCGACCTCTACGACGGGGCTGAGGGCGAGATCACCGTCACCCTGGCCGGGGGGAAATCCGTGACCGGCCCGGCGGGATCGCCGCTGAGCCTGCCGGTCGAGAGCCCGCAGCTGTGGTCGCCGGAAAATCCACATCTCTACGAGATCACCGTGCAACTGAAGCGCGACGGCAAGGTCGCCGACGAGGTCGGCAGCTACTTCGCGATGCGCTCGATCGAAATGGCGGAGGTCGATGGCGTTCCGCGCCTGCTCCTCAATGGCGAGCCCTACTTCATGTTCGGCCCGCTCGACCAGGGCTTCTGGCCGGACGGCAACTACACCGCGCCGACCGACGCCGCCATGAAGTATGATCTCGAGATCACCAAAAAGCTCGGCTTCAACACCACCCGCAAGCATATCAAGGTCGAGCCCGCACGCTGGTACTACTACACCGACCAGATGGGTCTTCTCGTATGGCAGGATATGCCATCGGTGAACTCCTACGACACCCCGCCGGGCGGACGTCCTGAGATCGATCGCGAGGCGTATGCCACGCAACTCAGGGAGATGATCGACAAGCTCGAGAACCACCCGTCGATCGTGATGTGGATCGTTTTCAACGAAAGCCAGGGCAAGCACGACACCGCCAAGCTGGTGGAGATGGTGCGCGAGCTCGACCCCACCCGGCTGGTCAACGAGGACAGCGGCTTTCAGGACCACGGCGGCCCCTATCTCGGCGTCGGCGACCTCTACGACATGCACCCCTACCCCGCGCCCCGCTGGTTCGAGGCACCGAAGGACAAGGCTTTCGTGCTCGGCGAGTATGGCGGCATCGGCCTCAAGGTCGGCGACAACAACCCGTGGCAGAAGAAGGGCTGGGGCTACACCACCACCGAGACCGGCCGCGAGCTGGAGGACCTCTATGCGCGCTATGCCGGCATGCTGGATGAGTTCCGGAAAAACCACGGGCTCAATGCCGCGATCTACACCCAGATCACCGACGTGGAGATCGAGATCAACGGCCTCATGACCTACGACCGCGAGTTGAAGGTCGATCCCGAATGGATCGCCAAGGCGAACCGCTTCGAGTGGCGCGGTCCGGTCTACACCGCGCTGGTTCCGACCTCACAGGAATCGACCCAGCCCTACGATTACACCGTTTCCAAACCCGGATCCGACTGGATGAAGCCGGACGCGGAAACGAAGAACTGGAAGCAAGGTCCCGGCGGCTTCGGCACGCCGGAGACGCCCGGCATCGGCAAAATCGGCACGCCGTGGAAAACCCAGGACATCTGGCTGCGACGCCGCGTCGAGCTGCCCGAGATGAGCGACAAGCAGGTCGACCAACTGGTGTTGACCGTCCACCACGACGAGGCCGTGGAGATCTATCTCAACGGCGTGCTGGCGGCGAAGAAGGGCGACTTCGTGGCCGGCTATGAGCAGCTCGAGATTTCCGCCGAGGCGAAAAAGGCGCTCAAGCCCGGCGGCGTGAACCTCATCGCCATCCACTGCCACCAGACAACCGGCGGGCAGTATGTCGATGTCGGGCTCGGCACGCTCGATCCCGGCCGCGAATAATTCCGGAACCCACCCACGAAGGCGGGCGGCTGCGGGCCGTCCGCCTTTTTTCGTCCCTCCGGCCTCGGGAAATCGACCGAATCCCCGGCATTTCCTCACCAAGCCGACAAGACGCGGCGCGCTAGACTGCGGCTGCAGTGCGAACCCGGAAAGTATGCATCATCGGTGGCGGCGTCACCGGCCTCTGCGCCGCCTATTACGCCGCCAGGCGCGGCTACGCCGTCACGGTCGTCCAACGCGAGCCGGAGGGCGGCGACAACTGCTCGATGGGCAATGCGGGCATGATCGTTCCCAGCCACTTCGTGCCGCTCGCCGCGCCGGGCATGATCTCGCAGGGCCTGCGCTGGATGTTCAACCCCGAGAGCCCGTTTTTCGTCCGCCCGCGGCTCGATCCCTCGCTGGCGCGCTGGGGCTGGCTGTTCTACCGCCACGCCAATGCCCGGCACGTCGCCGCCAGCCGTGAGCTGCTGCGCGACCTCAATCTCGAAAGCCGCCGGCTCTTCGTCGAACTGGAGGAGGAGGAGTCCTTCGGCCTGCAGCGCCGCGGACTGCTGATGCTTTGCAAAACGGCGGCCGCGCTGGAGGAAGAGGCCCACCTGGCGAAGGAGGCCAACGAGATCGGAGTCGCGGCCGAGGTGCTCGACTCCCCCGCGACCGCCGCCCTCGACACCGCCGTGACCATGGACGTGGCCGGCTCGGTGTATTTCCCGAAGGACTGCCACCTCGCCCCGGAGGCCTTCATGGCCTCGATGAGGAAACGGGTTCTGGCCCTGGGCGTGGACATCGTGCCCGAGGTGGAAATCGAAAGCTTCGAAACCCGCAATGGCGCCATCGTTTCCGCCAGCGGCGGCGGCTGGACCTTCGAGGCGGACGAGTTCGTGATCGCCGGCGGCTCGTGGAGCAGCGGCCTGCTCGCGAAGCTCGGCAGGCGGTTGCCGCTGCAGGCGGGAAAAGGCTACTCGCTGACCTTGCCGGAGCCGCCCGAGCTGCCGGCGCTGTGCTCGATTTTCACCGAGGCCAAGGTGGCCATCACGCCCATGGGCTCCAGCCTGCGCTTCGGCGGCACCATGGAGGTCGGCGGGCTGGACCTGTCGATCGATCGCAAGCGCGTCATGGGCATCGTCAAGTCGGTCTCCGGCTACTTCCCGAAGTTCGGCCTGGAGGATTTCGACAAGGTCGAACCGTGGGCCGGGCTGCGTCCGGTTTCGCCCGACGGCATCCCCTACCTCGGCCGCCTGCGCGGCATCCCGAACGCAATCGTCGCCACCGGCCACGCCATGATGGGCCTGAGCCTCGGTCCGGTGACCGGTCGGCTGGTCGGCGACCTGCTGGCGGGCGACATGCCCTTCCGGCCGATCGACGCCATGGCGCCCGGGCGCTTCTAGGATCGCTCCGAGAAACGCCGGCGGTATTCAAGCGGACTGATCCCCACCGCCTGCTTGAACTGCCGGGAAAAGGCCGACTGGTCCGAGTAGCCGCAGGCCAGCGCCACCTGGGCGATCGGCTCCTTGCTCCCCGCCAGCTGCTCGCAGGCGGCATCGAGCCGGACTTTCAAGATATACTGACCGGCCGTGAGGTGGAAAAGCCCGCGGATCCGCTGGTCGAACTGATAGACGGACAGGCCCGCCATTTCCGCCAGCTTCGGCAGCCTCAGCGGCTCGTCGTAGTGGCGGTGGATCTGGTCCAGCGCCGTCGACAGCGCGCCGAACTCGTCGTCCGGCCCGTGCAGCGCATCGAGGTCGCGGGAAATCCCGCACAGCCCGACGATGCGGCCGTCCTTCGCCCGCACCGGCTGCTTGTAGGTGAGGCACCATCCCGACGCACCGCCGGGGTAGAGGTGCAGCTCCAGCCGGTCACGGATCGCGGTGCCGGAGCGCAGCACCTCGCTGTCCTGGCTGGCGAACTCGCCGGCCAGCGGAGCGGGAAACACCTCGTCCACCGCGCGGCCGAGCAGCTCGTCGCGCGACTTCAGCCCGCAGCGCTCGACCAGCGTATCGTTCACCGCCAGGTAGCGGCCTTCGGCGTCCTTGATGAAAAAAACGATGTCCGCCACGCCGTCGAACAAACGGTCCACCGGCAGCAGCCCGTCGATGGACCCGACGAAATCGTTGAGGAAAGATGGCGCGCCTTTCATGATCGCTGGATTGCCGGGGAGTTATGCCCGATTGGGAGTCGCCGCTAGCCCTTTTGCCAAGATTCGCGTGTTACAAATAGGGCTCCGATGTCCTTCCCCGTCAGCAACATCGATCCCGGCCCGCCCGGAAAAACCCTTCGCGTGATCGACTCGCACACCGAGGGCGAGCCGACCCGCGTGGTCATCGCCGGCGGGCCCGAGCTGGGCCGCGGGCCGATGTCCGAGCGCGCCCGCCGCCTGCGCGAGGAGCACGACTGGCTGCGCCAGGCGGTCTGCAACGAGCCGCGCGGCCACGATGCCATGGTCGGCGCGCTGCTGTGCGCGCCCCACGAGCCGGACTGCGTGTGCGGGGTGATTTTTTTCAACAACGTCTCCAACCTGAACATGTGCATCCATGGCACCATCGGGCTGGTGGCGACCCTGCGGCACATCGGCCGCATCGGCACCGGCATCCACCGCATCGACACGCCCGTCGGCGTGGTGACCGCCACGGCCAGCGATGACGGCGAGGTGGAGGTCGCCAACGTTCCGAGCTGGCGGCATGCCGCCGGTGTGCCGGTCGAAGTTCCCGGCTGGGGCATCATCACCGGCGATGTCGCCTGGGGCGGAAACTGGTTTTTCCTGATCGAGAACCAAGGCCCGGCGGTCGGGTTCGCCCAGCTCGACGCGCTGACCGAGTTCACCTGGGCCGTGCGCCACGCGTTGGCCGCCCAAGGCATCACCGGGGCCGATGGCGGGGAGATCGACCACGTGGAAACCTTCGGCCCGCCCGGTGATCCGGCGCTGGCCGACAGCCGGAACTTCGTGATGTGTCCGGGCAAGGCCTACGACCGCTCGCCCTGCGGCACCGGCACCAGCGCCAAGCTCGCCTGCCTGGCCACCGCCGGCAAGCTGCGGCCCGGCGAGATCCTGCGCCAGGCCTCGATCCTCGACACGGTGTTCCGCGGGCGCTTTGAGCCGCTGCCGGGCGGCAAGATCCTGCCCCGCATCTCCGGCCGCGCCTGGGTCAACGGCGAGGGCACTTATTTCCTGAACCCCGACGATCCGTTCGCGCACGGCATCCCGTCCGCCGCCTCCTCACTCACCGAACTTCTACCCCAAGCACTATGAGCATCGAATGGAAGGGCGTGATGCCCGCCACCCTCACGCAGTTCAACGAAGACCTCACCATCGACCACGGCCTGATGGCCGAGCACGGCCGCTGGCTGGTCGAGAACGGCGTCTCCGCCATCGTCCCCCACGGCTCGCTCGGCGAGGGCGCCACGCTGTCCTTCGAGGAAAAGGTCGCCCTGCAGAAAACCTACGTCGAGGCCACGCCGGAGATCCCGATCATCCCCGGCATCGCCGCGCTTTCGACCAAGGAGGCCATCGACCTCGCCAAGGCCGCCAAGGACAACGGCTGCCGCGGCCTGATGGTCCTGCCGCCCTACCTCTACGCTTCCGACTGGCGGGAAATGAAGGCCCACATGAGCGCCGTCATTTCCGCCACCGACCTGCCCTGCATCATCTACAACAACCCGGTCGCCTACAAAACCGACTTCACCCCGCTGCACATCAAGGAACTCGCCGACGAGCTGCCGAACGCCGCCGCGGTGAAGGAATCATCGACCGATGCCCGCCGCATCGCCGGCATCCGCGAGGTCTGCGGCGACCGCCTGGCACTCGGCGTCGGGGTCGATGACTGCGCGCTCGAAGGCTTCGCCATGGGGGCGACGTTCTGGATCACCGGCGTCGGCTGCGCTTTCCCGCGCCACAACCTCAAGCTGCTCGAGCTGGCCTCGACCGGCCGCATCGAAGAGGCGATGCCGATTTACACCTGGATGCTGCCGATGCTGCGCATGGACACGGTGGTGAAATTCGTGCAGCTCATCAAGCTCCAGCAGCAGCTCGCCACCGGCGGCAAGCTCGGCAACACCCGCGTCCGCCCGCCGCGGCTCGAACTGGTCGGCGAGGAGCTCGCCGAGGCCACCGCGATCATTGAAAAGGCCATCGCCACCGCGCCGGAAGTCTGATTCCCCTCGAAAGCATGATCGATCTCCAAGGCACCTCCTTCATCGGCCACGCCCGCTCCACCGGCAGCGAGGCCTGGACCTCCGCCGTCAATCCCGCCACCGGCGAAAAGCTCGATCCGGCCTACCTCGCCGCCACCGATGAGGAGGTGGAAAAGGCCGTGTCGCTCGCCGCCGCGGCCTTCCCCAGCTACGCCGCGCTTTCGGGCGCGGAGCGTGCCGTGTTCCTGCGCGCCATCGCGGACAAGATCGAGGCCAGCGTCGAGGACATCGTCGCCCGCGGCCCGCTCGAAACCGGCCTGCCCGAGCCCCGCCTGCGCGGCGAGACCGCCCGCACCTGCGGCCAGCTGCGGATGTTCGCCGGGCTGATCGAGGACGGCTCGTGGGTCGATGCCCGCATCGACCGCGCCCAGCCCGACCGCCAACCGCTGCCGAAGCCCGACATCCGCGCGATGCTGGTCCCGCTCGGACCGGTCGCGGTTTTCTGCGCCAGCAACTTCCCGCTCGCCTTCTCGGTGGCGGGGGGCGACACGGCCTCCGCGCTCGCCGCCGGCTGCCCGGTGGTGGCGATCGGCCACGTCGGCCACCCCGGCCTGGCCGAAATCGTCGGCAGCGCGATCGTCGCCGCGGCCCGGGAAACCGGCATGCCCGAGGGCGTGTTTTCCCTGCTCTTCGGCGGCGGCCGCAGCACCGGCCGCAAGGTCGTGGCCCACCCGGCGATCAAGGCGGTCGGCTTCACCGGCTCGCGCCAGGGCGGCACCTCGCTGATGGAGCTCGCCGCCGCGCGCCCGGAGCCGATCCCGGTCTATGCCGAGATGAGCTCGGTCAATCCCTTCGTGATCCTCCCCGGCGCGCTCGCCAAGGGCGAGGAAGCGCTGGCCGAGGCCTACTTCGGCTCGCTGACGCTGGGCGTCGGCCAGTTCTGCACCAACCCCGGGCTGGTCTTCCTGCCCACCGATGCCGGCGAGGCCTTCCTGGCGAAGCTTTCGGAAATGATCGGCACCGCCGGCTCGGCGACCATGCTCACGGCCGGGATCGCCTCCGCCTATGGCGAGGCCTGCGAGCACTTCGCCGGCCATCCCGGGGTCAAAACGCTGGCCCGCGGCGAGGGTGCCTCCGCGCCGGCCTTGTTCGAGGTGTCCGCCACCGATTTCCTCGGCGACGAAGCCCTGCAGGCCGAGGCCTTCGGTCCCGCCGCGCTCGTGGTCCGAGGGTCGCTGCCGGAAATCACCCGGGCAATCGCCGGCCTCGAAGGCCAGCTGACCGCCACCCTGCACGCCACCGAGGACGAACTGGCCGCGCAGCCGGAACTCGTCGCGGCTCTCCGCTCCCGCTGCGGTCGCCTTCTTTTCGGCGGCTTCCCGACCGGTGTGGAAGTCTGCGCGAGCATGGTCCACGGCGGGCCGTATCCGTCCACCTCGGATGGACGCAGCACTTCGGTCGGCACCTTGGCGATCACCCGCTACTGCCGCCCGGCGGCGTGGCAGGGTTTTCCCGACTTCGCCCTGCCGCCGGAGCTGCGGGAGGCCAACCCGCTCGGCATCCGCCGTATCGAGGGCTGATTCCCCAGCTATCCATCGCGCCCGCCCGCCCCACCCTCGGCAGGGCGCCGGCGGGCGCTTTGCCGCCGGGGCGTCCAGCGAAGTCATGCCCGCCTATTTTGACTTGGAGGCATCGATTCATGTCAGCCTCACCTCTTGACATGCAGACCCTTTTCCTCGCTATCCCAATTCGATTATAGTCAACGATTTGCGACGACAACGCAGCGTTGCAATCTTATGCATCAACGGTTTTTCGCCGGTCCGATTTCCCGGGTGAGTGGAAAATAGAGCATAATGATCTCTTGCCAGAGGAGGTCGTCGGGATTGAATACGAATCGTTCCTTAGGCATGTCGGGCAACCCATCCAGGCCCCTCTGTCCGGGAACTTACATCGTTTCCCATGGAAACTTCAACCAAACCCATTGTACCCAAATGAAACCCTCTCGGTTCAACCGTTGGCTGCCCGCGTCCGTCTTCGCGGCGGCAGCCATCTCCACCGCCTTTTCCGCCACCGTCGTGTGGGATGGCGGCCCGTCCGCGACCGGCACCGACCTCGGCCTGGCCGAAAACTGGGTCGGAGATGTCCTCCCCAGCACCGCCACGCCGGACACCGCCCAGTGGACCGGCAGCCCGGCGGGGCCGCTGTCGCTGGTCTATACGGCCACCAACTCGACGCTCAGCGGAGCGATTGGAAACCCCGGCATCAATCTCGAGGTCACCGCTACCCAGACCGCGGCCCTCAACATCGACTCCGGCGCCAATACCGCGTCGCCCCGTTTCAACAACCTCACCATCGCCGCCGGTGCCGGGCCTGTTTCCCTCGGTGACGGGAACGACACCTTCAATTTCACGCTCGGCGGCACCAGCGGCCAGATCCACACCTGGACCAATCAATCGTCGAACCCGGCCATCGTGAATGCCGACGCCAACCCCGCGCTCGGGGGAACCGGCAGCCACGCCATCGCCTTCACCGGCAGTGGCGACTGGCAGTGGGCGGCGCCCTTCGATGCCAGCAACGGCGCCAACCTCAGCGTCCACAAAACCGGCACGGGCCAGCTCACCTTTTCCGGAGGCGGCACCCTGGCCGCGGGCGTGACGGCCTACGGCGGCTCGTTCGGAGCGGCCCTGAAAGAAGGCACCACCGTGATTTCCGCCGGGGCATACACCTCCAGCGGCGAGTTCGTGGTCGGTGGCCTCGACACCACGGGTGGCACCGAGACCTCCCTGATCATGGACGCCGGCTCGCTGAATGTCGCGAACTGGCTCAGCCTCGGCCGCGGCAACGGTGCTGGCGCGGTTTCCTCCAACATCATCCTCAACGGCAGTGCCGCGCTGAGCGCGGACAACGTCAGCATGGGCTACAACGGTGGGGACGCCACCACCCTGCCGAAGGGCTCGCTCACGCTCAACGGCGCTTCGACCTTTACCGTGAACGGCAATGGCTCGTTGCTCGTCGGCGAGTCCGCCGGCTCGGACATGACCGTGACCCTCAACGACACGGCCCAGCTCGTTTCCGCCGGCACCGGTGCCAAGCGGATCGGGGCGGGCGGTTCCGGCCACCTGGTGCTCGGTGCCGATGCCGCCGTCGATTTCGGCAACGTCCAGACCACCATCGGCTACCGCAACGGCACCGGCCTGATGGACATGACCGGCGGCACCTTCACCGCAGGGGGCGAAGTCCGGGTCGGCGGCTCCGACGTCAGCGGAGCCGACAGCGGCTCCGGTGTCCTCAACATCTCCGGCGGCACCTTCACCTCCAACGGCCTCACCTTCGGCCGCGGTAACAACAACGCCGCCCTGGTCAACGGCACGGGAACCATCAGCGGCACCGCCGTGGTGACCTGCAGCGGCGACCTCACGCTCGGTTACGCCGGCGCCGCCAACCTCGGCAAGCTGACGCTCGACGGCGGCACGCTCCACGTCGGCACCACCGCCACCAAGTGGCTGCGGGTCGGCGTGTGGGACACCTCGAAAGGCGAGCTCAACATCAACGGCGGAACCCTCAAGCTGAACACCAACAGCTCCCTCAAACTCAACGCCGAGGGCACGGTGGGCGCCAACGTGGTCCACCAGACGGGCGGCGACATCCTCTGCTACAGCGACCATGGCACGACCGTCGGAGGCACCGGAAACATCGACCTCCAACGCTCCGGCGCGGCCGCCAGCAGCAACACCTACCACTTCGATGGCGGCACGATCAGCACCTACGCGGTGGTTTCCACCGCCACCACCGGCACCCGCACGTTCAATTTCAACGGCGGCACCCTCCGGCCCGTGGCCCACAACGAAGCCTTCTTCAACCTCGGCGACGGCACCGGCGTCGATCGCGCCAACATCCGCGACGGCGGCGCAATCTTCGACACCAACACCTTCAACGTCACCGTCGCCCAGCCGCTGCTGCACAGCGACATCGTCGACGACGCAGCGATCGACGGCGGCCTGACCAAGCTCGGTGCCGGCAACCTGACCCTGAGCGGCGACTGCACCTACACCGGCCCCACCGCGGTGACCGGCGGCACGCTGACGCTGAAAGGGCTGATCTTCGGCAGCAGCCCCAACATCGCCGTGACCGGTGGCGGCAAGCTCGCGCTCGCCGACTATGCCGACGTTTCCACGCCCGTCACGGTGACCGAGGGCGCGCTGGACGGCTATGGGGAAATCGATGACCTGACCATCGCCAACAACGCCGCCAACACGGTGACGTCCGGCAACGGCACCGCCAACGCCCTCTACATCAACCAGACGCTTACCTTCCAAGGGGCGGCCAGGATCGATGTACAGGCGACTGGCACCACGATGAACCGCTACATCGACGCCGGCACCGGCACCCTCACCACCAGCGCCGCCGGGCAGATCACCGTCAACGCCACCAACACCTCCGGCGCCTGGACCAGCGGCGAGGACTACCCGGTGATCTATTACGGCGATTTCGCCGGCAGCATCGCCCACTTCACGCTCGGCACGGTTCCGAACCTCAATCCGAACCAGTCCGCCAGCCTGGTCGACACCGGCTCGGCCATCGTGATCCGCATCACCGGCGAGTCCTTGGTTTGGAAAGGAACGTCCGGCAGCAACTGGGACACCTCCTCGAACAACTGGAGCTACCTCGGCGACCCGATCGCCTTCAGCGCCAACAGCCCCGTGATCTTCGACGACTCGGCGACCAGCTTCGCCGTCAACCTCGCCGCCGACGTCAGCCCGAGCGCGATCGTCTTCGACAATCAGTTCGAGCCCTACACGATCTCCAGCTCCGGAGGCTTCGGCATCCTCAGCGGATCGGTGGTGAAAAACGGCTTCGAAACCGTCACCCTCAGCACCGACAATTCCTACACCGGCACCACGGTCATCAACGAAGGCACCCTCAAGATCACAGGTTCGGGCTCGATCGCGGAGAGCTCGTCGATCGCCATCGGCGAGGACGGGACGCTGATCCTCGACCTCACCTCGCCCGACACCTACGCCCACCCGATCACCGGTGAGGGCCTGCTTTACAAGCAAGGTTCCGCCGCGCTCACGCTGGCCGGGGCCAACACCTTGACCGGGGACGTTTATCTGGAGGCCGGTGGCCTGAACCTGAACAGCCCGACCGCCCTCGGTGCCGCCGGGGGAACCTTCCATCTCTCCGGTGGAACCTTGGACAACACCAGCGGAGCCCAGGTGGACATGACGCCCGCCAAGGCCCAAATCTGGGACGCCGATGTGATGTTCACCGGCTCCAATTCCCTGAACATGGGCAATGGCGCCGTGACGCTCGGTGCCTCCCGCACCGTCAACGTGGCCGCCAACACGCTCTACGCCGGCGCGGTGGGCGATGGCGGAAGCGGCTATGACCTGATCAAGACCGGCACCGGGAAGCTGGTGCTGAACGGCGGTGACATCCGCGGTGACCTCGACATCCAGGCCGGCATCGTCGGCATCAACCAGGACTTCCTGGGCGGCGCGCCGATCGGCGCCGGGATCCTGCAAAACGATGGCGCCGTGGCCACCAAGTGGACCTTCTGGTATGGACCGGATGACGTCACTTCCAACCTGCTGATCCGGAACAACGATGGCTCCCACACCCACCTGCTCGGGATCGTCAAGCGCAACGCCGGCACGCTGACCCTGACCAACCCGTCCAACGTCGCCACCGCCAACCTCGCGGTGGATGCCGGCAAGCTGGTGGTCAACGGCGGCACCTATGGCGCCCAGGCCGACGACGGAACACCGAACAACGGGCTGACCTCGGTCATCGGCTACACCGCCGCCGCCAATGCCGTGCTCGAGATCAATGGCGCGACGGTCAACTACAACAACTGCTCCAACGCCGACGCCGCCGCCTACCGCGGCACGCTCGACCTGGGCAACAACGCCACCGGCGCCGGTGCGCTGAAGTTCAACTCCGGCACCTTGAGCATCTACCGCCAGCTGACGCTGGGCCGGAACGGTGCCTACGGCAGCATGAGCCAGACCAGCGGCAGTGCCAGCGTCGGCGGCTTCCTCGCCCTCGGTCTCGGCACCTCGACCGGCTCGTTCGACCTCAGCGGCGGCACCTTCACCCAGGCGGGTCCCGTGACCAACGGCGCCGGAGCCGACAGCCGCGGCGTGATGAACATCCGGGGCAACGCCGTTTACAACCAGACCCCCGCGGGGGACCTCGGCCTGTGGGTGGGAGAAAGCGGCACCGGCGAGCTCAACGTTTCCGGCACCGCAAGCCTGACCCTGGCGGCCGACAACAACGGCCTGCAACTCGGCCGCAACGCCACCGGTGCGGGAACGGTGAACCTCCTCGGCGGCACCGTCACCACCAAGGCGGTCACCCAGGGCGCCGGCACCGGCACGCTGAACTTCAGCGGCGGCACGCTGAAGGCCAACGCCGCCAACACCGCCTTCCTCAACGGACTGACGCACACCTACGTCCACTCCGCCGGTGGCACGATCGATAACGGAGGCAACGCCATCACCATCGGCCAGGCCCTTGAGACCCCGGCCGGCAGCGGCATCAGCGCCACCGGCGTCACGGTCGGCGGCGGTGGCTTCATCGGCCGCCCGCTGGTCACCGTGACCGGCGATGGCACCGGAGCCACCGCGGTGGCGGACATCGATGCCAACGGCAACCTGACCGGCATCACCGTCACCAACCCCGGCATCAACTACACCACCGCCAGCTTCACCCTGACCGGCGGTGGCGTGGGAAACACCGGCACGCTTGGAGGAGCCCCCTCCTTCGTGGCCAATGCCAGCGGCAGCATGACCTTCACGGGAAATGCCATCACCACCCTGGGCGGCGCGAACACCTTCACCGGCAACTCCATCGTGGCCGGCGGCAGCTCGATCCTCCTGTCCAACGGAGCCTCACTGACCTTCGCCCCGCGCGCCAACGGCGTCTCCAACAAGGTCACCGGGGCCGGCAATGCCTACTTTTACGGCGCCTTCAACCTCGACCTCAGCCAGGCCTCGCTGGCCAACGGCAACAGCTGGACGCTGGTCGATGCCACCGGCACCAAGACCTATGACCCGGTCACCTTCTCCCTCGCCGGCTTCACCGCGCAAGGCGACGGCGTGACCCACATCATGGTCGATGGTGCCAATACCTGGACCTTCAGCGAGACCACCGGCCTGCTGAGCCTCAGCGTCAGCGCCGTCACCGGCTTCGACAGTTGGATCCTCGGCTACGGCCTCGATGCCGCGGATCGTGGGGAAACGGCCGACCCGGACGGCGATGGGATCGTCAACCTGCTGGAATACGTCCTCGGCGGCGATCCGTCGGTGGGCGATGCCTCCATCGCGCCGGCGGCCGCCAAGTCCGGCAACAACCTGGTCATGACCTTCAAGCGCAGCGATGCATCGGAAGGCGACGTGGCCGCCTCGCTTCAGTACGGCTCCGGCCTTGCCAGCTGGACCACCGTGACCGTGCCCGCGGCCAATGGCACCAGCGGCGGGGTGACCTTCACCGTGGTCGAAAACGGCACCGACCCGGACGACGTGACCGCCACCATTCCGGCCGGCGGCTCGGCGAAATTCTTCGGCCGCCTGCAGGCGGTGAAGTAAAGGACGTCGAATCCTTCCCACCCGCCGCTCCGCTTCGGGGGCGGCGGGTTTTTTCATGCCGTGATCGGAGCGGAGGAAAGGAGCGGCGTGCCTGCGGCCATACCCGGCCCCCGCACGCGGGCGCCGGATTGCCAAGCCGGCAACGGCCGACCTGCGGATCTCAGCTGCGGCGGCGCTTCAGGCCCGCGGCCACGAAAAACGTGAGGGTCAGCACCGCCGCTCCCGGCTCCGGCACCAGGGTGGCGTCGACGATGTTGTCGAGGAGCTGGACGCCGTTCGCATCAAAGCTGCTGAAGTCCTCCGGCAAGGCGTAGAAATACCGGTCGCTGCCCAGTGGGTTGCCGCTGCCGGTCATGCCGCCCGCCTCCCAGCTGGCGACGATCACGTTCTGAAAGCTGATGTTGTTGCGGACCCCGATGGTCATGCCATCGCCCATGACCGTGCCGCCATCAGGGATGTCCGAGCTGGAGGAAAACGAATACTTTTCGAGCCCGGAAATCGCGGGATCGGCGATCGTGTTCGGCGTCAGCCCTGCAAACAAGGGATGCACGGTGGCGGTCCCGGATGGCGCGGAGATGTCGTTGCCGTAATCCGCCTGGATCAGCGCGGTATCGACATAACTCCAGCGGTTGTTGCGGGCGATGTAGGCATTTCCCAGCAGCACGGGCGTGGTCAGCGAGTCCCAGGCGGCGACTTCCGTCGCGCCGCTCGCATAGTCGCCGCTGTTGGTGTTCCGGCTGATGATGACGAGGTCGGCGGAGTTCAGCGCGGCCACCTCGGACGGATTGGTGTCGATGGCCCCGTAGGCTCCGGTCGTCACGGTATGCCCGAGGGATTCGAGGTGCGCCACCAGGTCGGCATCCCGACCGGCATCGCCGGTCACGAGCACGAGCGATGCCGCGTGGGCGGCGCCCACCAGAAGGAACGGAAGGATCGAGGGAGTGAAGCGGGAGTGACGGGGTTTCATGATCGGGAAGGCGTGGGTTTTCGCACGAGGCGGAACAAGACCACCCCCTGCGACTCCCTTGGCGACTTCGCGGCCGGAAACCCGACAGCTTTTTTTGACATCTGAGCGAACCCGGCTCACTGACCGCCGAGCTTTTCCCGATGCCTCAGCGCCACCACGCGGGTGGCATGGCTCAGCTCGTCGGCAGCACGGGTCATTTCGTCCAGAAGCACCTGCAGCTCGGCACCGATCTCCCGGGTCCACTGCCGCTCGGCGTGCCGGGAACGGAATTGCTGCAGCGACAAGCCGGCTTCCATCGCGTGATCGAGGGCGGTGCGCTGCTCGGAAAAGGCATCCTCGAATGACTTCATGGAGCGGATTCTTCCCCGCCGACCGGGCGCCGGCAAGCTCCGCGCGCAAGCGAAATTCCCCCGTCTCCGGGCGGCGCGCCGCGGGCACGGCAAAGCGCATGGCACCCCCCGGAGCCATGCGCTTCGTTCTCGTTCCATGGGATCGGCTCGCGCCTGAATCCGAGGACCGGCCCCCCGACCGGTTCCATCGAAAGATCCCGATGGACCCGGCAAGATTCACCCCATCGAGCGGAACCGAAAGCTTTTCGAAAGACGAAATGGTTAAGGGTGAAAAAGTATTTTCGCGCGCCGCCTGCCCCGGCGGCGCCATGAAATCGAATTGACGCCGTGCTTCGCGTTTGGGACTGCGAAGGGTGATGAAGACAATGGCTGACAGGATGAGGGCGGCGGGTTGCTGGGCGGTCCTGGCGCTGGCTTCGGCGGCGCAGGCGAGGACGTGGACCTCGACCGATGGACGGACGATCGAGGCGGACTTCGTGCGAGGCGATGACACCTCGGTCACGGTGCTGAAGGGTGGCCGGGAGGTTTCCATCCCCCTCGCCAAGCTTTCCGAGGAGGATGCCCGATTCGTCCGGGAAAAGGTCGCCGCGGCCGGGCAGGTGGACCTTTCCGAGCTGGGCGAATACGCGAAGTTCGCCAAGGGCGAATGGGTGAAAGGCGAGATCGAGGACCTGAAGTTCCAGATCTGGGCTCCGGCATCCTTCAAAGCGGGGAAGGACCTGCCGCTGGTCATGTTTCTTCACGGCGTGGGGGAGCGGGGGGACGACAACGAAAGGCAGGTCAATGGACTGCCGAGAACCTTTGCCTCGCCTCAGAACCAAGCGGTCCGCCCGTGCATCGTGGTCGCGCCGCAGTGCCCGCCCGAGGTTTTCTGGAGCAACCCCGAGATCACCGAAAACATCATCGATCTCACCGAGGACCTCGCGGAAAACCTGCCGGTGGATGAAGACCGGATCTACGTCGCCGGATTCTCCATGGGGGGCTTCGGGACGTGGTCGGTGATCGCCGAGGAACCCAAGCTGTTCGCCGCCGCGGTCCCGATCTCCGGAGGAGGCAACCCGGCCAACGCCCGCGATCTCCGCAAGCTCCCCATCTGGAATTTCCACGGGGAAAAGGACGAAACCGTGTCGGTGGAACAATCGCGTGAAATGGTCGAGGCGCTCGAAAAGGCGAAGGCCGACATCACCTACACCGAGATCCCCGGCGCCGACCACGGCATCGCGGACCAGGTACTGCGCGATGAAAAACTCCAGCAATGGCTCTTTTCGAAGACCCGCGCGAAATAGCCGCTTCCTCCCCGCAGCTTGATCCGGCGTGCAAGGCCGGTGAGTTCAGGGCTCCCGGTTGATGATCTTGCCGCCGCGGGCCTTCACGGCCTCCATCAGGGGCGCGTTCGGATCCTGGAAGTCGGGATCGTGGCCCTTGGCATAGTTGAAGAGATCGCGGTGGAGATACTCGTAGTACTGCTCGCGCTCGTCCTTCTTGAGCCGATACCAGGCGGCGATGTTCAGGGTGCGGGCGACCTTTTGCATCATTGCCAGCGTGAGGACCCGGCCCTTGCGGGCGCGCTGGACCTGCTTGTGGGTCAGCTGCTCGGGCGAGGCATCGACCATGTCGTGGTTGCTCAGCCCCCACGCTTCCATCAGGGCATCGACAGGTTGGGTTCCGTGGTCTCGGCTGGATTCGCTCATCGGAGGCGGAGTGTGGCAGGGTCACGCGCGGCGTGGCAAGATCCGGGTAGCCTAGCCGAGCTGGGTTTGAACGAGGACCTTGTAGGTGCCGCCGTGGGCCATCAGTTCGTCATGGCTGCCCTGCTCGACCAGCTTGCCCTGGTTCAAAACGAGGATCCGATCGGCGGTGCGGACAGTCGACAGCCGGTGCGCGATCACCAGGCTGGTGCGGCCGACCATCAAGCGCTCCAGCGCCTCATTGACGAGCCGCTCGCTCTCGGCATCCAGCGCGCTGGTGGCCTCGTCGAGCAGCAGGACACGGGGATCGGCGAGGATCGCGCGGGCGATGGCGATGCGCTGCCGCTGGCCACCGGAGAGCTTCACGCCGCGCGGGCCGACCACGGTTTCGTAGCCTTGTTCGCGCTCCTCGATGAAAGCATGCGCGTTGGCCTGCTTCGCGGCCTCGATGATCTCCTGACGGCTGGCTCCCGGCTTTCCGTACTCGATGTTTTCGAGGATCGTGCCGCCGAAAAGCATCACCTCCTGCGGCACCACCGCGATGCCCTTGCGCAGCGCGTGCAGGTCGAGCGAAGCGGCGTCGCGGCCGTCGAACAGCACCTGACCCTGCTCCGGGCGGTAGTAGCCGAGGATCAGGGAAAAAACCGTGGATTTCCCGGCACCCGATGGCCCCACGAGCGCGATCCGCTGGCCGGGCGCGACCTCGAAGTCCACGCCGGCAAGCACCGCCTGGTCGGGGCGCGACGGGTAGTGGAAATGCACGTCACGGAAAGCGAGCGCGCCGCCCAGATGCTCGACGGCCTGGCCGCCGTCGGCCTCGGTCGGCAGGCCCATGATTTCGCGCAGCCGGTCGGTCGCGCCGCTCATGGCCTGGATTTGCGAAATGATCTCCGGCATCGAGCCCAGCGAGGCACCGACGAAGACGCTGTAGAGGATGAAGCCCGAGAACTGCTTCTCGGTCAGCTGGCCATCGACCATCATGCGGACCCCGAGCCAGGTCACGCCGGCGATGGTGCCGAACATCACGAAGATCACGAAGGCCAGGAAGCTCGCCCGCGCCAGGGCTCCGCGCAGCGTCACCCGATAGAACTCGTCCAGCGAGGTGGCGTAGCGTTTTTCCTCGAAGGGTTCGTTGGTGAAGGCCTTGACGTCGGAGATCGACTGCACGCCCTCTTCGATGACGGTGCCGGCCTCGGCCAGCGCGTCCTGCGCCGCCTTCGAGTGTCCGCGGACCTTGCGGCCGGCGATCGCGACCGCCAGCACGACCAGCGGCACCGAACCGATCATGGCCAGCGAGAGTTTCCACGAGGAGACGAAGACCATGACGATCGAGCCGGCCAGCGTGACCGACTGACGGGCGGCCTGCGGCAGGGTGGTCATCAGCGTCTCCCGCACCGTGCCGAGGTCGGCGGAAACGCGGTTGCTGAGCGCGCCGGAGCGGTGCTCCTGGAAAAACGGGACCGGCAGCCGCAGGAGGTGGCCGAAGATGTCCTTGCGCAGGTCGTTGAGCGCCGACTCGCCGGAGCGGATGAAGCCCTGGACGCGGAAAAAGCCGATGATCGCCTGCACGGCGAGCACCACCAGCAGGGCGAGGATCACGCGATTGGCCTCCGCCAGCACGGCTTCCGCCGAAATGCCGTTGCGCAGCTTTTCCACCGTGCCTCCGAACAACTCCTTCATGAACCACGGGAAGGCCAGCGCCAGCCCGGCGGTGATGAACAAGGCCAGCATCGACGGGAGGAACACCGCTCGGTGCGGCTTCAGATACGAAAGCACCCACCGCAGCCCGTCCGCGGAAAACCGCGATCCTTTTCCCTCGTCCTTCGGCATCGGCGCGATGGGAGACCATGGAACCTCCCGCGTCAACGCCGGGGCCAAGCGTGCGCGGACTTCAACGCGTCACAGCCGGAGGTCCGCCGTCTGGCTGGTGCTCAGGACGCCGGCCGGCTTTTCCTCGTAGCGGGTGCGGCGGTGGATGCCGCACAGCAGGCCCACCGACGCCAGCGTGAACACGAGGTTGGTGCCACCGTAGCTGACGAAGGGCAGCGGCAGGCCGGTATTCGGCAGGGCGGCGGTGGTCACGGCGATGTTGAGCATGGCCGGGACCACGATCACCGCGGTCAGGCCGATCGCGAGGCAGCGGTTGAACACGTTCGTCGAATAAGCCGCGATGCCGGTGCCGGCAATGGCGATCACCACGTAGCAGAGCACCGTGCCGAGCGTGCCGTAGAGGCCCAGCTCCTCGCCGATGTTCGGGAAAATGAAGTCGGTGTGGGCGTAGGGCAGGTGGCCGAACTTCTCGAAGCCGTTGCCGAGGCCCTGGCCCTCCACGCCGCCATTGCCGAAGGCGAGCAGCGCGCGCCACTGCTGGAGGCCTTTGTCGAGCTGGTGGACGGGGTTTTCCAGATCCAGCCACGCCTCGATCCGCGACCAGCGGTTCTCATTGGTGCGGACCAGGAAGGCGAAGGCACCGGAGCCGAGCAGCACGGTGGGAATCAGATAAATCAACCGCACGCCCGCGGTGAAGATCATCGCGAAGCCCGCCGCTCCGATGCCCACGGCGGTGCCCATGTCGGTCTCGAAAAAGATCAACGCGAAAGGAATACCGAGGATCAGCCCGGGAACCACGAAGCCCTTCCAGAAGGTCGGGATCTCCGTCTGCCAGCGCGCGAACCAGCCGGCGAGGGCGATCATCGTCACCGACTTGGCGATTTCCGAAGGCTGGAACTGGCCGAGGCCCGGCAGCTTGATCCAGCGGGTCTCGCCATTGAGGTCCAGCCGCACGCCGGGGACGTAGCAAAGACTCAGCAGCAGACAGCCGCCGAGCAGCAGCCACGGCCAGAACCGCCGGAGCAGCGACGGATCCACCAGCGCCAGGAAGATCGCGCCGACGATGCCGACCACCGCCATCACGCTCTGGCGCCAGAAGAAGTGGTAGGGCTCCTCCTGCCCGTTCACCCACGCGCTGGTGCTGGCCAGCATGATCAATCCCAGCGCCACCAACGCGGCGACACCGGCGCAGAGGATGAAGCTGAGATAGCGGTTCATGACGGGTGGATACGGGGCGAAATCAGTTCGGAATGACGAGCGACATGCCCACGCGAAGCTTGCGGGCGTCGGTGATGCCGTTGGCCTCCATCAGGCGGTTGACCGGGACGTCGTTGCGCTTGGCGATGCTCCAGAAGGTGTCACCGGACTTGACCTTGTAGCTGCCCTTGCCGGAGGCCGGCTTCGGCTTGGGAGTCGAGGCCGCGTGCGGGACCGGCACCGCCTTCGGGGCCTCGGCCACCTGGCGGTCGAGGGCCACGGCGGCATCGGTGGCCACCAGCTCGTCGAGTGCCTCGCGGGCCGAAGCCGGTTCCGGCTCGGGGGCCGGCACCACGCGCAGGGAGGCGATTTCCTCGGGCTCCACCGCGGTGATCGACTTCGGCGGAATGCGCAGGCGGCGGCCTTGGCGCAGCGGGATGTTGTCATTGGCGGCGCGCAGCTCCATTTCATCGATCCCGAACCGCTCGGCGATGGTCGCGTAGGTATCACCGGTGCCGGCCGAATAGATCTGGTCGGACGCGCGGAACACGGGCAGGACCTCGTCCTGGGTCGGATCGACGGCGCGGGCGATCGAGGGCGTCACGCGGATCGCGGCGCTCTCGGCCAGCTCGTTGCCGGGTGCCTTCACCACCCGCTTGGTGGCGGTGCTGGCCTGCTCCGGCTCGTTCGAGCGGTCGAGGCGGTAGCTGTGATAGAAGATCCCGCCGATGGCCACGACGTGGATCGCCAGGATGACCAGCAGCGCCTTGCCGATGCCGAGGTTCGGCACGTCGCCCTCCAGCTCCTCCGGGGAAATGGCGGCGGCGGTGGTGGCGCGATGGCGCTTGTTCTTTTTGGAAACGTTCGCGAAGAGCTTGCGGAACTTGCTCTTCTTCACGGTGCGACGCTTCACGGAGAGGCGTTGGTTTCTCATAAGGGGTGTGGGTGGGTGTGAGGGTTAGCGGAGTTCGTTGACCAGCCGGCAGAACGCGTCGCCGCGCTCCTCGTAGCCGGTGAACTGGTCGAAGGAGGAGGTGCCCGGGGAAAGAATGACGACCTGACCGCGCACCGCGCGCTTCTGGGCGGCGACGATGGCCTCGGCGAGCGTGCCGCAAGTCTCGACCGGCACCGCTTGCGCGAAAAGCTGGCCCAGCTTGGAGCCGATCTGCCCGAAGGTCACGGCGGCGGCGGCGTGCCTTTTCAACAAAGCCAGCACCGGCGTGTAGTCGAGGCCCTTTTCCTTGCCGCCGGCGATCAGGACCACCGGTCGGTTCTGGGACCGCAGCGCGCTCTCGAGGGCGTGCAGGTTGGTGGCCTTGGAGTCGTTCAGCCACTCGACGCCGTCGAGTGTGCGCACCAGCTCACAGCGGTGACGGGGCGGCGCGTAGCCGTCGAAGGCCGCCAGCAGCTTGTCGCGGGAAACGCCGATCGCCTCGCAGGCGGCCAGCGCGGCCATGGCGTTCTCCGCGTTGTGCAGACCGCGCAGATGGGAGCCCTCGCGGAGGTTGAACACCGGCTCGCCGTGAAGGAACAGCGTCTCGCCATCCGACCACCAGTCGGCATCCCGCGTCTCGGTGGAAAAGGTGATCTGGCGGGCCTCCAGCTCGGGAAGATCCTCGCCGGCACGCGCCACGACCGTATCGGTGAGGCCCTGGTTTTCGAACACCCGCAGCTTCGCCCGCCGGTAGCTTTCCACGTCCGGATATCGGTCCATATGGTCGGGCGCGAAATTCAGCCAGACCGCCACGTCCGGGCGGAAATCCACGATCGTTTCGAGCTGGAACGAGCTCGCCTCCAGCGCCAGCACCTCCGGCTGGGGATCGCGCATCACCACCTCGCAGACCGGCACGCCGTAGTTGCCGCAGGCCACCGCGGACATGCCGGCGACGTTCAGCAAGCGCTCGACCAGCTCGGTGGTGGTCGTCTTGCCGTTGGTCCCGGTGATGGCGATGATACGGCCTTCATAGTAGCGGCAGGCCAGCTCGATCTCGCCGATCGTTTCCCCGGCCACATCCGCGAACGCTCCGACCAGCGGGCCATAGGTATCGATGCCGGGGCTGACCACCAGCACATCGCAGGGCTCGGCGCCCTCGGGGGTCGCCCCGCCGTGCACGGTCACGTTTTCCGGCAGGCCGGTGGGATTTCCCGCATCGAACACATGCACCTCCGCGCCCTCGCGCAGGGCGAGCGCCATCGCCGCGCGGCCGCTGGAGCCGGCGCCGAGGATGTTCACGCGTGTGCCGGTGAGGGTCATCAGACGATCTTGAGAAGGGCGATGCCGGCCAGCGCCAGCATGATGGAAAGGATCCAGAAGCGGATGATCACCTGGCTTTCATGCCAGCCGCGGAGTTCAAAGTGGTGGTGGATCGGCGCCATGGCGAAGATCCGCTTGCGGCGCAGCTTGAAGCTGCCGACCTGGAGCATCACGGACAGCGCCTCCATCACGAACACGCCGCCGATGATCACCAACAGCAGCTCCTGTTTCACGCACAGCGCGGCAGTGCCGAGCGCGCCGCCGATGGCCAGCGAGCCGGTATCGCCCATGAAGACCTTCGCGGGATGGCAGTTGAACCACAGGAAGCCGAAGCCCGCGCCGGCCAGCGCGAGCAGGAACACGGACAGCTCGCCGACGAAGCGGTTGTAGGGAATCGTCAGGTAGTCGTTGGCCATGAAATGATGGCCGGCGAGGTAGGCCAGCGCCGCGTAGGCCAGCGAAACGGTGATCGTACAGCCGGTGGCGAGCCCGTCCAGGCCGTCGGTCAGGTTCACCGCGTTCGAGCAGCCGATGATGATCGCCGCGTAGAAAGGGATGATGAGAAAGCCGAGGTCGATGATCGGGCCCTTGAACAGCGGGAAGCTCACCTGGCTGAACTTCATCGGCTCGCCGCCCAGCAGGTAGCCGGGCTGGTAGCCGAGCCGCTCCGCCATCTCGGGCGTCGCGCCGAAACCCGAAATCTCCGTTTTGAAATACAGGAAGGAGCTGGCGACGACGGCCACCACCAGCTGCCAGAAAAGCTTCTGACGGGCGCTGACGCCATCGGAACTCTTCAGCTTCACCTTGGTGTAGTCGTCCACGAAGCCCAGCAGCCCGAGCGCCCCCATCGAGCACGCGCAGACGGCTACGAAGGGGTTCAGCGGCCGGGCGCAGACCAGGGTGGAAATGAGTACCGACCCGAGGATGAGGACGCCGCCCATCGTCGGCGTGCCGACTTTGCCGCCGTGAAGCTCGGCGAGCTTGTGGACTTCCTCCGCGGTGCGGATCGGCTGACCGACCTTCAGCGAGATCAGCCGCCGGATCACCCGCGGGCCCACCGCGATGCTCAGGCCGAAGGCCATCAGGCAGGCCACCGCGCCGCGGAAAGTGATGTACTGCAGCAGGTTCAGGAAGCTCAGCGCATGGGCCAGGCCTTCCTTGTTCGCCGCGACTTCCGACTCGAAGGCCGCCCGCCACCATTCGTAGATCCAGTAGAGCATCAGTTTTCAGGGGGAAACACCCGGTTCATCACACGTTCCAGCGCGGCCCCGCGGCTGGCCTTGAAAAGCACGACATCGCCCGGCCGGAAGCGGCCCGCCAGGCCGGCCACGGCATCATCGACATCCGGAAAATGTTCGCCCCGGCCAGCGCCGCGGGAAATCCCCTCCGCCCCCTCGCCCACCGACACCACCTGCAGGCCACGCTCGGCGGCCAGGCGGCCGATCCGCGGGTGCGCCTCGGCGGCGTGCTCGCCCAGCTCACCCATGCGTCCGAGCACCACGAAGCGGCGACCGCCATTCGCGACCGGAACCTCGGCCAGGGTGTCGATCGCGGCCGTCATCGACTCCGGATTGGCGTTGTAGGTGTCGTCGAACACGGTGACGCCGCCCGTTTCATAACGGCGCAGCCGGCCGCTGGTCAGCATGGTGCCGCTGAGCCCTTGGCAGATCTTGTCGAAGGGCACGCCGAGGAACCAGCCACAGCCGGCGGCCAAAAGCGCGTTCTTCACCATGTGACGGCCGATCACCGGCAGGTTCACCTCGCCCACGGGGCGGCCTTCGACGACCAGGGTGAACTGCGAACGCATGCCGTCCTGGCGCAGGTTCTCGGCCCGGACCACGCCCCGGCAGTTGCCGACCGGAATGACCCGGGCGTGCGTGCGGGTCTTGAAATAATCGGCGAAGTCACAGCCGGCGGGGACCAGCAGGGCTCCATCCTCCGGCAAGGCGCGGGCCAAGGCCCCCTTTTCCTCGGCGATGCCTTCGCGGCTGCCGAGATACTCGATGTGGGCCGTGCCGATGTTGGTGATGATGCCGATCCGCGGGCGCGCGATCTGGCACAGCGGCGCGATCTCGCCCGCGTGGTTCATGCCCATTTCGACCACCGCCGCCTGGTGCCCTGCCTCGATGGAAAGCAGCGTCAGCGGAACGCCGATGTGGTTGTTGAAATTGCCCCGCGTCGCCATCGTCTCGAACTGGGTGCCGAGCACGGTGCGCGTGAAATCCTTGGTGCTGGTCTTGCCGTTCGAGCCGGTGATGCCGACGACCTCCAGCTTGAGCCGCATGCGGTGCCAGTGCGCCAGCTTCTGCAGCGCCAGCAGGCCGTCCTTGACGACGATCACCGTGGTTCCCTCCGGCACCGGGCCGTCGAGCTTTTCCACCACCAGCACCGTTGCGCCGGCGGCCGCGGCCTGGCCGGCGAAGGCATTGGCATCGAAGCGGTCGCCCTTCAGCGCGACCCAGCAGGCCTTCGGCTCAAGCGTGCGGGTGTCGGTCGATACCGTCTCCGCCACCCGGGCGGGATCGCCGGCCACGACCTCTCCGCCGCAGGCTTCGGCCAAGGTTTTTGCCTCGGTGGCGATCACGGGCGCCTCCTTTCCTCAGGGTCCGGCCGCGCGGCCAGCGAGCGTTTCACCTCCTTGCGGTCGTCGAAGTCGATCGTCCGGTCGGCGAACTGCTGGTAGGTCTCGTGCCCCTTGCCCGCGATCAGCACGATGTCGCCCGGAGCCGCAGCATGGACGGCAATGCGGATGGCCTCGGCGCGGTCGGTGACGGTGCGGTAGCGCGCCGTCCCCATGCCGCCCTCGATCTGGCGGACGATTTCCTCCGGGTCCTCGCTGCGGGGGTTGTCGGAGGTGATGATGCAGGCGTCCGAATGGCGCGCGGCGGCCTTGGCCATCAGCGGGCGCTTGGCGGTGTCGCGATCGCCGCCGCAGCCGAACACGGTGATCAGCCGCTTGGGCTCCAGCTCCTTGAGCGTACGGCACGCGTTCTCCAGCGCATCAGGGGTGTGGGCGTAGTCCACGAAAACGGTGACGCCATCCCGCGTGCCGCAGTTTTCCATGCGGCCGGGCACCTGCGGGGCATCCGCCAGGGCGGAAACCGCGGCCCGGAACGAGAGACCGAGCGGCTTCACCGCGCCGAGCACCGCCATGATGTTGTAGGCATTGAAGCGGCCGATCAGCGGCGCGCGGACGAGATACTGCTTTCCCCGTAGTTCGAGCTTCAGCTCCATGCCGCGGGGCGACTGGCGGAAATCGAGCGCGCGGATGTCCGTGTGCAGCCCGAAGCCGTAGCGCACCACCGTCATTTTCCCCTCCAGCCGCTCGGCCAGCTCGGCGCCGGCGCCGTCGTCCACGTTGATCACCGCCGCCGGCTTCTTGCCCTGAGGATTCGCCGCGGTGGCCTCGAACCACGAGAACTTTGCCTCGGCGTAGGCCTCCATGGTGCCGTGGTAGTCGAGGTGGTCCTGGGTGAGATTGGTGAAAACGAGGGCGTCGAAGGCGACGTCCGCGACGCGCTTCTGGTCGATGCCGTGCGAGGAGACCTCCATCGCGGTGCCGCGGCAGCCGTTTCCGGCCATGCGCGCCAGCAGGTATTGGACTCCCGGCGAATCGGGCGTGGTGCAGCTGGCGTTCACCTCCTCCACGCCGTCATCGATGCGGATGGTCCCGATCATCCCGGCGCGGTGCCAGGCGGCGCGCATCAGGTGGTGGATGAGAAAGGCGATGGTGGTCTTGCCGTTGGTTCCCGTCACACCGGCCATCTTCATGTCCGCCGACGGATGGCCGGCCAGCTGGGCGGCGATCGATGACAGGGCTCCGCGGGTATCGCTCACCTGGATCCAGGTGACCCCCGCCGGCGCTCCCGTTTCCGGCGGAGAATCCGCGATCACGGCCACCGCGCCGCGGCGCACCGCATCGTCGATGAAACGCCGCCCGTCGACCTGGCCGCCCCGTACGGCCACGAAGGCCCCGCCCTCCTCGACGGTCCGGGAGTCGGCGGTCACAGAGGTGATTTCCCCTTCCAAGGTGCCTTGGACCAGGGGTTTGCGGATTTCAGAAATGGCGTCTCGGAGCTTCATCAGTGTTCGGTGGCGGCGAGGTCCTCGTCAGCCACCGGCTCGGTCGGAGTCAAGTGCAGGTGGGTCGCCAGGCGCGCGGCGATCTTCGCGAAAATCGGGGCGGCGATGGTGCCGCCGAAGTGCCTCACCTCGGTCGTGCGCGGGTCGTCGATCACCACCACGCAGACAAAGGCCGGATCGGCGGCGGGCATCATGCCGGCAAACGAGACGGTCTTGTTCTGGAGATAACCGCGCCCGTCGGGGCGGACCTTGTGGGCGGTGCCGGTTTTTCCCGCCACCTTGAATCCTTCCACCGCGGCCTGGGTGGCGGTGCCGCCCGGCTCCACCACCATTTGCATGGCATGCCGCACCTGGAGCGCGGTTTGCTCGCGAACCACGCGCCTCACCACCTCCGGCTCGAACCGCTCCAGCACCGTGCCGTCGCGGGCGATGATCGAGTCGACCACCCGCGGCTTGTAGAGCGTGCCGCCGTTGGCGATCACCGAGTAGGCGGCCGCCACCTGGAGCGGCGTGACGTTGAGGGCGTATCCATAGGCCGCCCGGCTGAAATCCTTGACCCGCGAGGTGTTGCGAACGATCCCGGACGATTCGTCGCTCAGCAGGATGCCCGTTTTTTGGCCGAAGCCGAACTGGTGGGCGTAATCGTAGAACCGCTCGGCCCCGAGCTGGCGGGCGAGCTTCCACGCGCCGATGTTGCTCGATTTCTGAATCACTCCATCGACCGTCAGCATGCCATAGGGGTGGGAGTCCTCGATATCGAGCTCCGCCAGGTAGCCATTGTGGCAGAAAATCGAGGTCTGCGGGGTGACCAGCCGTTCGTTGAGCGCGCCGGAGACGGCCACCACCTTGAAAGTACTACCCGGCTCGTAGATCCCCTGGAGCGCATAGTTCAGGGCGCCTTCGCTGAGCCCTTCCTTGGAGTTCAGGTTGTAGCAGGGGCGGTTGGCCATCGCCAGCAGCCCGCCGGTGTGCGGGTCGAGCACGACCACGCAGCCGCGCTGGCTCACGAATTCCTTCATCCCGGCATCGAGCTCCTCCTCCACGATCGCCTGGATCCCCATGTCGAGCGTGAGCTGGACGTTGAGGCCGTGCACCGGCGGCACCATGTTGCCCTTTTCCCCGGGCATCGGAATGTTGAGGTGGTCCCAGCGCCCGTCCCGGCCACGCAGGTATTCCTCCAGCGCCGCTTCGACGCCGAACTTGCCGACCTGGACGAACTTCGCCTTGCCACGGTCGTCCTTGACCTCCTCCTCGCTGGTGTAGCCGATCACGTGCGCGGCCAGCATGTCGGAGGTGTACCAGCGCTTGATGCTGTTCTCGAAACGGAAGCCCTTGAGGTCGTTGCGCTCGATCAGCTCGCGGATCGAATCGGCGATGTCCTCGGTGAGGTCCTTGGCGATGGGGAAGTATTTCCGGCCCTTGGAGAGCGGGCCCTCGATCCGGGCCCTCAATTCCTCGCGCCGGAGGCCGAGCGGACGGGCCAGCAGGCCGACGGCCCGGGCGAGGTGGCGATCGACGAGGATGTGCGGCTTTTCCCGCTCCTCCTCGAGGATGATGCTGCGGTAGGCCTTCACCTTGTGGGCCTTTTCGTCGCTGCTGAGCTGCTCCCAGCCAGGCTCGTTCGAGGCCCGCTCGTAGGCCAGCGCGCGCACGACCACCACCGGATCATCGAGCAGCATGGCATCGACCATGATGGTGCTCAGGCCGATGCTCTTGGCGAGCACCTCGTCGTTGCGATCGACGATTTTCCCCCGCAAGCCCGGCAGCACCTCACTGCGATCGTAGGCCGCGCGGGCACGTTCGCGGTACTTCTGGCGGTCCAGCAGCTGGATCTTGATCAGCCGCACTGAAAGCAGACTGAGCCCGATCACAAAGATCGAGCACAGCAGCAGGCAGCGACGCTGGAAGTTCCGCCGGGTCATGAGAAAAGGTCAGGGGCGGGCGGCGACCGGCATCGGATCCACCGGGTGATCCTCGACGCGTTCCACCACCTGGTAGGTCACCGGCACCAGGGGGGAATCGATCATCGCGAGCTGGTCGCGGATCTCATAGCGGTCCATCAGGCGCTCGCGGCGGACCTCGACCATCTGGATGTCGGCCCGGAGGTCCTCGATGCGCTTGTGGGCGTCACTGATCTTGCGCTCGGCCTTGATCTGGCCATTGCGGAAAATGGCGTGCATGGCCCCGCCGGTGGTGGCGATGGCGGTGAGCAGTCCGAGTGCGATGAAGGCGGGGAGATTCGATTTCCGGGGTTCGGATTTGCGTCGGTTCATGGCTTAGATTTCAGCAGGGTCCAGAAGCTCGGCGACCCGCAGTTTCGCACTGCGGGCCCGGGGATTGACTTGGATTTCATCAGGGGTCGGGGCGATCGCCTTCGACTGTGGCAGCCGGAAGACCCGGTCGGGGTTCCGCCGTGGCTCGGGCCACTGCGGCTGGTCGATCCACTCCCGCGAGCGGTCCCTCATGAATTGTTTCACCATCCGGTCCTCCAGGCTGTGGAAGGTGATCACCAGCAATCGCCCCCCGGGCTTGAGCAGTTGGACGGAGGCCTCCAGCGCTTTCTTCAAGGATCCGAGCTCGTCGTTGACGGCGATGCGGATGGCCTGGAAGGCGCGGGTGGCGGGATGGGTGCGACCGTGGCGTCCGATGGCCCTCTCGATGCAGCCGGCCAGGTCGCTGGTGGTGGAAAAGGGTTGCTCCGCCCGTTGGCGGACGATGGCGGCGGCGATCCGGCGCGCCTTCGGTTCCTCGCCGTATTCGCGCAGGATGCGGACCAGCTCGGCCTCCGGCCAGGTGTTGACCACCTCGGCGGCGGTTGTTTCCACGCCCGGCCCCATGCGCATGTCCAGCGGGCCCTCGCGCATGAAGGAAAAGCCGCGTTCGGCGGCATCCAGCTGGTGGGAGGAGACCCCGAGATCCAGAAGCAGACCGTCGGCCCGCTCTCCCCCCTGGATCCCGGGGTCTTCACAGAGATCGGCAAAATTCCCGTGCCACGTGCGGAAGCGTTCGCCGTAGCGAGCCAGACGGGCGCTGGCATAGGCGATGGCCTCGGGGTCGCGATCGACGCCGAGCACGCGGGCTCCGCTCTCGAGGAATGCCTCGCTGTGGCCGCCGCCGCCGAGGGTGCCATCGATGATGAACTTCCCCGGCCCCGCGGCCATGTGGAGCTTCGTTTCCTCCGGGAAAACGGAGATGTGGTAGTCGCAAGCGCCGCCATCGGCAGACTCGCTCATGAAAGGCACCGGTCGCCGCCCTGCAAACCAGCCATGGAAACCAGGGCGGACAACCGTTTTGCGAGGCTCCGGAGCCGCCAATGTCCCGAGAGGCGGATGCGGAGCTTTCCTTGGAAAAATTTCCGCGGTCCGTGCCGCAAACCAGCCATGGAAACCGGCACGGACACGCGGGGTAATCGGCGAAAGGAGCGCTGTCCCGATTTGCTCCTTCCGCTCAGCCTGGGAAATCACCGGTCGCCGC
>NZ_BAABRI010000033.1:0-32468 GCF_040362925.1 Haloferula sargassicola | reverse complement strand
CTCCCACTCCGCCCATTCCAACCGCGCGAATCAAAAAGCACTTTTCAGAGCCCTTTGCGCGCGGCGCACGATTCAACCTTTTCCATTCCACCCGGACTCTTGCCGTTTTTCGGAAACCCACCGAAACCTCATCGCAAGCGACTTACTCCCAGTGCTTTCCGAACCTCAGGCGTCCGGGCCAGTGCTTTGAAAGATCTTTTTCGAGGGGACTAAAAAGCCGATCGAACCGTCCCAGGCGACCCTCAGGTCCGACCCAGAAGCTCCGATCGACTTTCGTCTCTCGTGTCGCGCACCGTGGCGCGGCGGGCAGGAACCTACACGGGCCGCCCCCCCGGTCAACACCTTTCGACACCTTTTTTCAGAAAAGTTTTAAAGGCCCGGATTCACGCCGATCCGGAGGCGCGGTGGCAGGGAGCCGGGAGAGGTGGCCGCACGACCCGCGACCCTACCTCATCCGGCGAGACCGAGCCAACGCCCCAGGCGGCGGAAGGTCGCAAGAGCAATTCTTCTACTGCTTTTGCAGTAGTTGGGACAATCCGAGACAGACCCGGGTTGCCACCCTTCGGAATCCGAGTTCTCCTCGGTCCATGCAGACTCAGGTGCAGCCCGCCGATCCCTCCGAACTCTCGACCATCACCGATGTCATCGCCGCGCTGCGGGCGGAGGGGCTCCAGCCGAAGCACGAGTCCAAGAACTGGGGCGACTGGATTCACCTGCGCGGGAGCACGACGGTGATCAGCATCGAATCGCTGCGCGGCCTGACGGGATCGGCGACCATTGAACTTGGTGAGGATGAAGACGATGGTCCCGCCATCCTTCGTGCTTTCCACCAACTTGGCTGGGTAGGCATGGACGATGAGGGGGAGTTCTCGCTGGCCTGAGGGTCAGGCCGCTTCAGCCTTGGCAACCGCTCGATCGATCAGGTTTTGCAGGATCACCGTCCGATCGAAGCGCAGGGCAAAGGCGCGTCCGACACGAGAAAGCTCCTCACGTTCGGCGTCGGTCATTTCCGCGATCCGGTCGAGGCAAGCGCGAAGCCCATCGACATCGCCCGGCTCGTGTTCGAGGCAGTGGCCGCCGCTGGCTTCGGGAATCCCGCCGGTGCGGGTGGTGATGACCGGGCCGAGGCCACCGGCGAGCAGCTTCTCGGCGACGGCGATGCCGAAGGTCTCGACGAACTCCGGTCGCGGCTTGCTCGGCAGGCACCAGGCGTGGCAGCCGTGCATGAGCGCTCCCTTTTCCGCATCGCTGACGTCGTTGAAGACCCGGACGTCGCCGAGCTGGGCCGCGATTTCCCGGATCTCGCCGAGGGCCGGTCCGTTGCCGCAAACGATCAGCTCCTTCGAGCCGCGGAGCTTGCAGTCCTTCCACGCGGCGAGAAGATCATCCACGCCCTTGGCTGGCGCGATGCGGGAAAGAAACATGACGTAGCCATCCTTCGTGAGTCCGCGGGCGCTCAGCACTTCCTCGACCCGCGCCTGATCCCGCTCGATCTTGAGGTAGGTCTCGGTGTCGATGGCCGGGTAGCTGATGCCGACCCTGCTCTCCAGCTGGCCGGCGAAATGGGTGCCGAGATGCTCGTCAACCTCGCGTCCGGCTTTCACGATGAGGTCCTTGGTGAAACGGCTGACGGCCACCGGATGGTCGTGTTCGAGATAGTTGGAAAGCAGGATCTGCGCGGCACCGAGGCGGCCTTCGGCGAGGGCGTTGCCGACGACGTTGGTGATGTCCGAGCCCACGGCCTCCCCGACGGTGAACACCGAAGAACGGGTGCCGGACATGCGAAAGCTGTTCACCGCGCGCATGGTCATCAGGCCGTGCGGCACGAGGTAGAGATCCATCAGCATCGTGCGACCGGGCAGCTTGTAGAGCAGATCGACCAAGTGCCCGCCGATACCGAGGCTGAGCCGTCCATCGAGCACCTTGTAGTCGCCGAGCGGTTCCGGTCGATCGACCGAAATGCCGGGCGAGTAGGGGCTGATCGTGGCCTGGTCCTTCAGTGGCAGGCCACTGTTTTCCAAGGTGTGCAGCGGGTAGCTGACGATGTGGACGTTCTCCATGCCCATGGCCAGCGCGGCTTCGGCGAGGTTGCGGGCCTCGGTGGAATGGCCGCAAATGATGGGATCCGCACGCACGAGAAAAACGGCGTTCTGGATGGGCTGCTGTCGCTCAGGATGAGTCATCGGTCCGGGAAAATGCAGGCTGCGGGGGAGTGCTTGATTCGCCCGGGTGCATCTTCCGTGCCAAGGGAGGTTTCATGGCTTGAAGCTCGGCGGCAGCCGGCGGGTTCCGAACTCCGACGGCTCGTCACTCATGGTCAGCCGGAGCACGCCACCACTCCGGAACTCATCCAACTTCAGCCACGCGCGGTCCAGCGGCCGGCCGTTGAGCGTGGCCTCGCGGACGAAGACTTGCTCATCGCCGTGGTTGTCGCACTCTACCGTGAAATCCCCGCCCGGCAGGTGCCACGTCGCCTTGGGAAACAGCGGGCTGCCGATCAGCACCAGCGGCTGGCCGCAGACGGGAAACAGGCCCGTCGCGCTCCACACCAGCCACGAGGACAGCCCTCCCGAGTCGTCGTTTCCCGGCAATCCCCCCGGGCCCGTGGTGAAACGGCACTGCATCACCCGACGTACGACGCGCGCCGTACGATCGTGCCGGCCCGTATAAAGATAGGCGTAGGGCGTTTCCATGTCGGGCTCGTTGTTGAGCCCCTCAAAGCGGAACACCCGCTCGCCATGCGCCGGCTCCTTGAAGCCGAAGAACTTGTCCAGCAGGGCCACGAAGCGCGCGTTGCCGCCCGCCAGGTCGATCCGCTCCTGCATTTCGTGGAGGAAACGGAAGGAGTAGTTCCAGTTCTCCCCCTCATAGTAGGTCGAGTCCTGCCGCAGCAGGCCGGTCGCCGGATCGAAGGCATTCCGCCAGTGCACCGACATCGCCGTGGCCTGGTCGTGAATCACCTGGTGCCCCAGCGCCCGCGCCATCCGCGCCATGCAGAAGTGGGCGTAGGCGATGTCCAGCGTGTGCGACAGCGGATCGACCACGAAACGCCGGCCGTAGTCGCCGAAGCGGCTCTTCCGCCCCTTTCCGCTCTGGCTGGTGCGGTAGAGCAGCGTCAGCACCCGATCCCAATCCGCCTCGATTCCGCGCAGCCGCGCGTCCTCGAGGATCGCGTGGCAGAGCCCGGTCGCCTGCTTCGTGAAGCGATCCGGCACGTTGTCCATCAGATAGCTGATCGGGAACACACCCTCGCGCTCCGCCACCTCGCAGAGGAACTCCACGAAGGCCGCGCCCTTCTCCGGCCACAGCGTCATCATCAGCGGCAGCTGCGTTTTGTAGAGGTCCCACAGCGTCGACAGATCCAAGAAAAACGGGCCCGGCTTGCGCGTGAACGGATTCTCCCCGCTGAAGTCCGCCGGCTTGAGAAACGAATGGTAAAGCGCCGTCGCGAACATCTCGCGCTGGTCCGCCGTGCCGCCTTCCACCTCCACCTTGGAAAGCACCGATTCCCACGACTCGGCCGCCTCCCTCGTCGAGGCCTCGAAGTCTCCCGGCGACTCGATCGCCACCGCCGCCTGCTCCGCCGACTGCAGCGAGAACCCGAAAGCGAGCTCCATTTCCGCCCCCGCCTCGCCTCGGAACCCGAACCCAAAAGTCGGGCGGAACTTCTGCTTGTCCAAGGTCAGCTCATAGGCCTCCCCGCCCGTTTCCTCCTCGTCCTCCCACACGAAAGGCACGCCGCCCGGACAACGGCAGTGGAAGTGGATCGGAATGCCCTCCATCACCACCACGCCCGACACCGCATCGCCGCTGGCGCGGAAATCCGCGCCCTGCGGGTAGGTGCCCATGTCATCGATCAACAAGCCGCCGGCCGACACATCCACGGCCACCGCCGTTTTTTTCCCCTCCGGAAAACGATAGCGATGCCGGATCCCGCGGGGCAGCGCCGTGACTTCGAATCCGACCTCCGTTTCCCCGAAACGACCCGCATAGTAGCCCGGCCAGGCGCGCTCATCGGGCAGCGGCCGGCGCTCGGTCCGACCGTAAAGGCCGTCGTCGCCGAGCGGCGTGGTCAGCAGGTAATTGTAATACATCCGGATCCGCCCAGTGCCGCTCTGCTGGAAATGCGCAATCCCCAGCGCCTCGTGTTTCGCGAAAGCCACCGGAGGCGGTCCGCCATCGAGCGAAAGGCCGTAGCGCCCGTATCCGGTCACGTAGGCACCCGAGTAGGCGCAGGCCGACACCATCGCGAAGGGCAGCGACGCGCCCGGGTGGGTGTTGCCGACCGGCGGCTTTGCCGTCCACCAGGTCGCCGCGATTCCTTCGGGCACCGGCAGCTTCGCCTCCACCGTTCCGAGGAAAGGATCCACCGCGATAAGGTGCGGCAGATCCCGGGGTTTCTCCATCATGGTCCGGAGCCTTCAAGCAGGAGCCGGACCAACGGGTTGAGCTCCGCCACGGGCTGCACGTAGTTCCCCCTTCAGGGGGCTGCACAGGTCCGGTCGCTCGCCTGCCGCAACCCCCTGAAGGGGGAACTACATTCAGCCTCAGTCCAGCTTCTCGATGCAGTCGCCCGACCGACAGGTTGAGCGCCGCCACGGGCTGCACGTTGTTCCCCCTTCAGGGGGCTGCACAGGTCCGGTCGCTCGCCTGCCGCAGCCCCCTGAAGGGGGAACTACATACAGCCTCAGTCCAGCTTCTTGATGAGTTCGAAAAACTCCGCCCTCCGCTCTTCCGGGTCGTCGGCCAAGGCCGGGCGGGCGATTTCTGCGACGCGGTCCCACGGCACCTCCTCGACCTGCCCGCGCAGCTTCATCCCGAAAAGCGCGACCGCCGAGGCCATGCGGAAGTCGTTCCCCGCGTCCTCCCATTTCACCGGATCACCGGTCACGGGCGACTCGATCAAACGGCTCTTCTCGCCCTCCGGATACTTGTAGCGCAGCTTCAGCGTGAACCAGTCATCGCTCTCCACCAACTCCTTGCGCTCCGCCGGCTGCTGATAGCGCAGGCCATCGACTCCGCCCGTGTCCGGGCCATCCACGCCGACCGGCACGATCTCGTAAAACGCCGTCACCGTGTGACCCGCGCCGATGTCGCCGGCATCGACCTTGTCGTCGTTGAAGTCCTGGTTGCGCAGCACCCGGTTCGCATAGCCGATCAAGCGGTAGGCCTTCACCTTGCCGGGGTTGAACTCGACCTGGATCTTCACGTCCTTGGCGATCGTCACCAGCGTGCCGCTCAGTTTCTGCAGGAAAATCCGCTCCGCCTCACGCTGGCCATCGACATAGAAATAGTTGCCGTTCCCGTCGTTGGTGATCGCCTCCATCATCGCGTCGTTGAGGTTGCCGGTGCCGAAGCCCAGCACGCTCAGGCTCACGCCTTTCGCCGCCTGCTTCTTCACCAGCTCGACCAGTTGGCCCTGACCGGTGGTGCCGACATTGAAATCCCCGTCCGTCGCCAGGATCACCCGGTTCACGCCGTCATCGACGCGATGCGAATCCGCCATCTGATAGGCCCGCGCCAAGCCCGCGCCGCCATTCGTCGAACCGCCGGATTCCAGCTTCGTCAAAGCCGCCGCCGCCTTCGATTTCCCGGCCTCGTCGAGCAGCGTCGGCTCCAGTACGACGCCTTCCGTACCCGCATAGACCACGATCCCCACCCGGTCGCGCTCGTCCAGCGAATCGATCAGCACCTGCATCGATTGCTTGAGCAGCGGCAGCTTGTCGCTCGACTGCATCGAGCCCGACACATCGATCAGGAACACCAGGTTCGACGCCGGCCGCGCATTCGCCGCGATCTCCTTGCCCTTGATCGCCACCCGGGCCAACAGGTGCTCCGGCTGCCACGGGCAGGTCGCCAGCTTCGTGTGGACGGCGAAGGCATTCCCCTCCGACGGCGGCTCGTAGCGGTAGTCGAAATAATTGATGCACTCCTCGATCCGCACCGCATCCGGCTGGATCGCGCGGCCTTCCAGGATCGCCCGCCGGACGTTCGTGTAGGAAGCCGTGTCGACATCGATCGAAAAGGTCGAAAGCGGATCGTCCCACGGCGACTTCCAGGGCTGATCGACGAGCTGGCCGTAGTTGTCGCGGGAAAACTCCTCGGCATCCGCCCCTTGGAGCAGCTTCTCCTTCGGGAGAGATCGTCCGGGCACGGGGAACCATTCAGATCCACGGGACCGCAGACGCTCTTCCACCGGAGGCAGCAGAGCTAGGTTAGGCTCAAATCCTGCTCCGCCCACATCTCCAGGCATCCCTCTCAAGTCGTCCAGTCGCCTCGTTTGTCCCTCACCTGCCGGAGGAGCGACGATCCGAGGGAGAGGCCGCGAACTCGGTTCGTCTTGAGCAAAACCGTCCAGATTTCCCTTCGTCTGGGGTGCTGCTCCATGGGGCGGAGCCGTAGCCGGCTCGACAAACAGACCCGTCAACGGATTCTCATCCGCGACCACCGGCTCAGAGGGCACGCTTGGTTGCATTTTCGCGTCCGCCAACTCCGGTGCCTCCATCACCCTCCTCGACTCTACTGGCGCGCTCGTCGGATGATACGCGATCACCGGCTCCTCCTCCGGCTGGCTGTGGTAAACCACCCAGCCACCGATCATGATCGCCGCCGCGGCCGCCCACGGCGCACCCCGCCGCCAACCGCCACCGCCGGACTTTTTCTCGTCCAACGCCTCCTCGATCGAGGCCAGCAGCTTTTCATCCGCTCCGCCCTTCGCCTGCTCCTTCAGCAGCGCGTCCATCAAATCATCTTCGTGTTTCATCGCTCCAAAATCGGTTCGGGGTTCAGTCATGGCGGGACAGGCAGAGGCGCAGTGCCTCGCGGGCCCGCTCCAGGCGCTTGCGCAGCGCCGCAGCGGTGGTGGAAAGCAGTTCGGCGGCCTCGTCGGACGTACGACCTTCATCGTAGGTCACCCGCACCGCCTCGGCCATCGGCCCGGGAAGCTTCGACCGGCACTCCGCCAGCCGCGCAAAAAGCTCCGCGTCCCCCGGTGCCTCCCGGAACGGCTCCTCCAAGCGCTCCAGCGTCTTCTCATCCAGCGCGACCTCCCGCCGGTGCCGCCGACAATACTCCCGCCACTTGTTGCGGATGATCCCCCGCATCCAGACGCCGAAGTCGCGGGTGGCATCGAACTTCGCGAGGCTCTGCCACGCCGCGACGCAGGCGTCCTGCACCAGATCGCGGGCGGCGGCATCCGATTTCACCAACGCCGTGGCGTAGGCCAGCAGCCCCCGGTGATGCCCCCGGATCAGATCGGAAAATCGGGTTCGGTCCATGGTTGGAGGGAATTCGAGAACAGGTGCGGCTTGCATGGCTTCACGGTCCATTGACCGGAGCCCGCAGGATTGTGACATGAAACTCTTTCCTCTACTCCCTCATCTCACCTCCCAATCCTCCTCGTGATGCTCCGCGGACCGGGGCTCGAGGTGGGTGATCACGCGGCCGTCCGGCTCCAAGGTCGCCGCCACTTCGGCTTCGATCTCGGTCGCGATCTCGTGCGCCCGGTGGACGGTCATTTCATCGGGGAAAACGAGATGCAGCTCGACCCAATGCGTGCGCCCGGAGTGGCGGTGGCGGAGGTTGTGATAGGAAAGCCCGTATTTCGCACAATCGGCATCGAGCAGGTCGCGGAGCTGTTTTTCGACCTCCAGGTCGGCTTCGTCCATCAGGCCGGCGAAGCTTTCCTTCAGCAACTTGAGGCCGGTCCAGAGCAGCTTCGCCGCCGCCAGCGAGGCGAAGATCGGGTCCCACCAGACCCAGCCGGTCAGGCCCACCAGCAACAGCGCCACCAGCACGCCGGCACTGGTCCAGACGTCGGCCAGGACGTGCTGGCCATTGGCACGGATCAGCTGCGAGTGCCGCCGTTTCCCCACGCGGATCAGGGCCAGCCCCAGCGCCATGTTCACCGCAGCCGCGGCCCCGGTCAGGATCATCCCCGCGCCGAGCGAGCTGATTTTCACACCGTTGACGAACTGCAGGATCGCCTCATAGCCGATCAACAGCGCGGCCGCGGCAATCATCGCGCCCTCCAGCCCGGAGGAAATGAAGGCCACCTTGTCGTGACCGAAGTGGTGGGTGTCATCCGAAGGCTTGTGGGAAAACCGCAGCGCCCAGGCCGCGAAGCCGACCGCCAGCATGTGCGTGACCGATTCCGCCGCATCCGAATAGATCGCCGATGAGCCCGTGATCACGGCGGCCGTCACCTTGACGACCAGCAGCACGATCGCCACGCCGAGCGACCAATTCATCACCTGGGTCTGGTCATTACTCGGCAGGCGGCTCATCGGGGGCGGCAGCATCCAAGGCCCGGGCCGGCTCGGCAACCTCCGATCGCTTGCGAACGCCACGATCCATGCCACGGTGACTCATGGCTTCCCCGACATCCGACGACCAGAAGATCTTCGCCCTGCTCAAGGACCGCCTCCGTGAGGCCGAGGCCGAAACCCGCGCCGCACTGGAGGAGACGCCTCCCGACCATCCGCTGGCCGCTCCCGCGCGGAAGCTGCTGTCGGTGCATGGGGAGATCCGCACCCGCCTGCTGGACAGGTTCGAGCACCGCATCGATCCCAATCCCACGGCGACCGAGGACGACCCGGTGGTCGGTGCCGAGTCCGTGCAGATCGAGCGCGAGCAGCACCACGTGAAGAAAAACGAGTTCACCGAGGTGGTGAAGGCGCTCTTCATGTGGCGCGATGACCCGGTGCAACGGGTGAAGCAGAAGGTCTGATCCCTCCGTCAAGCAGGGCGAACCGCGCACCAGCCGTCCAGCCAACGGGCCTTCAGAGGAAGTCCGTAGAGATCACTGAGGCCGGCGGCGGTCATGACGCCGCGTTTCCGCCCATCGGCGAACACGCGGCCTTCCTTCAAGGCAATGACCCGCTCCATTTCCGGCGGAATCTCGGCCGGATGATGGGTCACCAGCACCACCGTGGTGCCGTGGGTCATGAGTTCCCGGAGTAGCCGCGTCAGCTCGGTGGTGGCGGCGAAATCGAGGGCGGTCGAGGGTTCGTCGAGCACCAGCACCTGGGGTTCATGGGCCAGCGCACGGGCGATCAGGAAGCGTCGCCGCTCGCCCGATGACAGCTCGGCAAAGGGGCGCTCCACCAGGGCTTCCACCTCCATCCGGTCGACCGCGCGCGAGGCCTTGACGCGCTCCTTTCGAGAGAAACGCATGAAGGGAGTGCGACCGTAGGCTCCACGAAAGCCCGAGAGCACCACGTCGAAAGCCAGCTCATCGGGATCGAAACGGGCGACCTCCTCCGGCATCACCACGCCGATGCGATGGCGCAGTTCCTCGATGTTCCAGAGTTCCTCATCGAAAAGGCGGCAGGTGGAGCCGCGCCGGGCCTCGCACCGCAGCTCGCCGGTCAGCAGCTTTAACAAGGTGCTTTTCCCCGAGCCGTTCGGTCCCAGGATGGCCACGCTCTCGCCCGTCCGCAGATCCAGCGAGACCTCCCGCAAGGCCGGTTGCCGGGCGTCGATGCCCCGCCACACGTTCACCTTCTCCAATTTCAGAAACACCTCGCCCATGGCCGCAAACCATGCTTCGGAGCGTAGGAAATCCAGCCCAAATTCAGGCGGTCCCGTCACGAACCCGGCCGCTCTTTGGGGGTGACGTCTCCCGGCACGCCGTGTATGGTCCCGCCCGCGGTGCCCGAAAGGCCCGTCGTTTCCCGCATGAAAGTCCTCCTCGCCCTGCTTTTCCTGCTCGTCCCGGTCATCGGATCGGCCGCGCCGGCGAGCATGATCGAGGCGGCCAGCAAGCGGGAGCTGCCCTTGGGCGTGACGGTCGACATCGTCTCCAGTCCCGGAGACAAGGTGGACGTGACCGTTTGCCTGATGAGCGGCTTCAACGAACAAACCGAGGGTTTCTGCGTCGATGGCGTCCTGGAATTATGGCTCGGCGGCGAGATGATCGGAGAGGTGCCGGTCTCGCGCTACGACGACTGGGGTGTTTCGAGTTTTGAATTCCGGGTCTCCCGCTCGCTCCTCCCGGAGGCCGAGTTCTACCTTTCGAGTTACTTCCTCAACGAAGACCAGCTCACCGACGGCGTCGAAATCGTCCGCATCCAGCTCGGGGGGTTCCCGATCGGGTCGCCCGATTGATGGGCCGTCATTGCCGCCGCTTGGCCTCGGCGATCAGCGCCTCCAGCGCGGCGATTCTTGCATTCAGCGGCCGGAGGTCGGGATGCCGGGTCCCGAGACCTTCCGCCGCCCGGCCCGTTTGATCCATCATCAGCTTGGTCAAGCGTTCCTGCGCCAGCTGGAGCGTGGCCTCATCCGGAAGCTCGGGATGCCGTTCCCGCAGCACCTTGAGTTTCGCTTGGGTGGATCGGACGTTCGGATGAACGTGCCCCAATCCTCCCGCCTTTTGCGTCGCAAGCTCCTCGACGAGATCGAGGTAGACTTCCGCGGCCGGCCGCTCGTCGTTACCGGCCGCCTCCCGTTTTTCCGCCGCCGCTTCCAGCTGGCCCGCCAGGTAGCCCAGCATTTGATCGAGCGGTACGTTCTCGGTCGCGGTCCGCAGCAGGCAGTTCTTCCACCCCTGTTTCGTTTTCACGAAAGACATCACCACACACTTCCCACCCAGCTCCTTCGCCCCCACGCAGCGCACCACCCCGAGGTCACCTTTCACCATGGATTCACCCGTTTTCAGGTCGAAACCCTCGCGGCCGGTGACCTGGCGAAAGCGCTCGCGCAGCTCGAAGGCGAACGCCGGCAGGGCATCCCGCCAGCCCGGGATCCGGTCCACCGCAAGCTCCTTCAGGGCCGCCTCATCCTTGTCGCGGATCGCAGCGGTCATCCGCAGCGCGGCGTCCTCGATGAGCACCTGATCGCGGGTCGTCGGAGGATTCGGGTCCGGGCCGGCTATTTGGGAAACGAATTCAACTTGGGAGACGACCAACCCCGGAACGGTTTTCTGCTTCGGCCGTCTCGGCTCGCTGTCCGTAAAGCCGTCCCAACCGGGCGCGGACTTCACCTGATCGATTCTTCCCCGGAAAGTCAGCAGATCCCCGGGCTTCCAGGCACCGGCATCGTCCACGGAAAACCAAGGCCCGATTTCGACTTCCCCTCGGGTGGATCCGCCCATTGAAGTTCCGCCAAGAGGTTTCACCCCCGACATGCTCAAATAGAATTCAGGCTCCTCGGCGCCCTCCGCGACAAAGCGCAGCTGCGGCACGAAATCGTCGGAATCCTGGAAGAGCGACGGAAAGAACCGCACTCGGACCCGCTCCGTTTCGATCTTCCACACCCTCGCCTCGAGGGTGATGGGTCGAGCCACCAGCGAGCTTGCGGACTTCAATGCCGCATCGAGCGCCCGCTCCCGGGCGATCTGGTTTCCCTCAAGCTCCTGCGCCTCATCGAAGCTTTCCGCGAGATCCTTGATCTCCTCTCCGGAAACCATCGCCGATTTCCTGCCTCGAATCTCTTCCAGCAAGCGCTTCGAGTCCTCGCTGTGGGCCGCGGATTGATCGAGCCGACGGGCCCACTCCTCGGCCTCGTCATACCTCCCCTGAAGGAGATAGAGCCTCGCCAGCCCGAACCATGCCGCCGTGGCATTGCGATCCGCGGCTTGGTGAAGATAGCGCTCCGCCTGCTCGTCGTCCCGCTTCGAAAGCGCGATCTGGCCGAGCCCGTTCAGGGCCGCCGGATGGCCCGGCTCAAGGGCGAGCACCTTGTCGAAGGCTTCTTCCGCCGAATCCGGATCCCCCGAATTGAGGCAGGCCCAGCCGAGGCCATTCCAGGCCTTCGCGTCATCGGAGCGCAACTTCACCGCTTCCTCGAACTTCGCCCGCGCCTCGGTGGGCCGCCCTGACTGCCAAAGCTTCCATCCTTCGTCGGACAGTTTCCGGAAACCACCGTCTCCCGATTGGAGCAGCACCGGCAGGACGATCCCGACCACGATGCCCGCTGCCACCGCTCCGGCCACCGGGGCTACGAGGGAGGGACTCATCTTTTTCCTCCTCCTCGCCACCATTTCGATGATGGCCGCAAGGCCGACCAAGCCCAAGAAACCAAACATCCCGAAAAGCCGCTGCCACCCCTCAAAACCCTCCACCTTCCCAAGGAACCCGAGAAACCCGAGGCTTCCCAAGCCCACTCCCCAGCGCACCAGCGCACAGGCAGCCGAGGAGCGGAATCCCGGCAGCGACCTTGTTTTCGGGGCCTGTGGGACGTCCCTCCCGCCGCGCGTCATCGTCTCCACCACCGTCCGGAACTCGCCCGCGGTCTGGTAGCGGCGCTCCGGCTCCTTTTCCAAGGCCCGCAGCACCATCTCGTCGATCTTCACGTCGACCTGCACCTTCCGCGACGGTTCTACGAGATCCGCCGTAGGTCGTTCGCCGGTGAGCATTTCATAGAGCACCACGCCCAGCGCATAGATGTCCGCCCGGCGGTCCACGTCGCCCTTTCCCTGCTCGGGCGCCATGTAGGGCGGCGTGCCGGCACGTTCACCGGTCGCGCCGACCAGCGAAGCGATCCCGAAGTCGGCGATCTTCACCCGCCCGTCCCGGTCGAGCAGCAGGTTCTCCGGCTTGATGTCGCGGTGCACCACGCCCTTGCCGTGCGCGTATTCCAGCGCCTCGCAGATCGGCGGCACGATCGCCAGCGCTTGCTCCGCCTCCATCTTCCCCTCCCTCAGCAGGTCGCGCAGGTTCACGCCATCGACATACTCCATCACGATGTAGTAGAGCCCGCCGGTCTCTCCGTGATCGAAAATGGTCACGATGTTCGGATGACTCATCTTCGCCAGGGTCTTCGCCTCCCGCTCGAAGCGCTCCGCGAAGCGACCCTCATCTCCCTCGCCGGGAACCAGCACCTTGATGGCCACCCAGCGGTCGAGCGATTTCTGGCGGGCCTTGTAGACGATGCCCATGCCTCCGCGTCCGAGGCACTCGACGACTTCGTACGACGGGAAACGGTCCTGGATTTCCTCCGGCGTCGGCGGGGGTGGCGGACCCTCGTCATCGCTCTCCGAGGCGAAAGTCCGGCTGGCCATGGCTTGGCCGAGGAGGCAGGCGGGACAGAGCCCGTGCGTGGTTTTCTCAGGCAGCGGGCGGCCGCATTGCGGGCAGGTGGCTTGCGTGTTCATCTCACCGTTCCCTTCACGTTCTCCCTGCTTTCGTTACGATAAATCGTCCGCCAGCGCCGCGAACAAGGCCGCCATTTCGTCATCGACCATCGCCGGGTCCTGCAGGGTCCCCGCAATCTCCTCGCGCACCCGCTGCCGGTAGCGCTTGCGCAGGCGGTGGACCGCCACCCGCGCGGCGCCCTCGCTCATGCCGAAGCCCGCCGCGACTTCGGCGTAGGACAGGCGGTCGCGCCCCAGGCTGAGAAAGGATTTCCAGCGTTCGAACTCCGGCTCCTCGCGCCGCAGATCGTCGAGCACCTTGTCGAGCAGCGCCAGCGCCCACTCCCGGTCGAACCAACGGTCGGGGCTGCGGGCATCCTCCGCCTGGAGACCGAGCCCGGTTTCGGCGTCCCGCCAGTCGAGCGACAGGTGGGGCGTGAATCCACCGCGCTTCCGGGCGTGGTCCCGCCGCCAGACGTTGGTGGCGAAGTGTTTCAGCGAAGCCAGCAGGAAAGCCCGGAAGCGGCCGCGATCGGGATCCACCCGTTCCAGGCCCCCGCCCTCCAGCAGGTGGGCGAAGAAGCCCTGCACCAGGTCCTCGGCATCCGGCGCGCTGTTTCCCATCCGCCGGGCAAATCGGTAGAGCGGCTTCCAGTAGATGGCGAAGAGCGAACCCAGCGCCTCCTTGGCCGAGTCGCCTCCGCTCCCCGCGGCTTGGCCGACCAAGGTCCAGCGCGTGGTCAGAAAAAGGTCGGATCGGGCCTCGGACATCGCCCCCAGCCCTACCACAAAACCGTCGCGCCGTTACGCCAAATCCCGGTCAGCGGGAAAAGGCCGGCCTCACTCCTCCGCTGCCTCGCGGATGGCCTGCTGGTCGTCATCCGACAGCTTGGCGAGGGCGTAGGGGACCTCCCGCTCGTTCATGCGGAAAACGACGGTGTCGCCATCGACCCGCATCACCTCGGCCGTGATGGTCTTTCCGTCCGTGTTCGTCCATTCCCGCGAGGCGATGATCGGGGCCTCTTCTTCATCCACGGAAACGGCGGCGTCCGCCGGCAGGTCCTTGGCCTCCTTGAGGCCCGCCTTGATCGACTTCATGAAGCCGTCGTCATGCGGGTTGCCCGCCCACAGGAGCTTCCCGTTGGCACCGAACACCTGGGCGTGCGGGATGTACTTCGAGTTCACGGGCGTCGATCCGCCCGCCACCACGGGATATTTCACGCGGGCGTCCTTCAGGATCTTGTTGATCTTGGCCTTGTCACTCTGCTGGACCTCCATGCCCACCACCGCGAGTCCCTTCTTTTCGTAGCGTTTCGCGATCTTCGCCAGCTCCGGCAGGAAGGCGAGGCAGGGACCGCAGTTGGTTCCCCACTTCTCCACGACGACCACCTTGCCCTCCAACTCCGAGGGCTTGAGCGCGACGTCATTCACCTGCGACCCGAATTGCACCTCGGACAAGGAGGCATCCGGAAGTTTTTCGTCTTCGGAAAACGCGACCCCCGCCACGAGCGCGGCGGACAACAGGAAGGATGGGATGAATTTCATGGCCGGATCCCGTTCTCGGGAAATATCAACTTCGCATACCTCCTTTCGGCCGCTTTTCATACGGAAAAATCGCCGCAACCCGGATCTGAAATCTGCCGGGCCGCCGCTTCGCACGCCTTCACCTGTCACAAGGGCGCCCAGTCCTGCTCCAGCGCCCGGGGCTTCCGGGCACGGCGGGTCGGGTGAGCCCGGCACGATGCCGGCGGCGGTCCCCGCGAAGACCGCCGCCGGTCTACCATTTCAACGTGCTGACAAAAAATCGGAGGAGGAACCGGAAGCCAACGGGGAACCCATGTTCCCCGTTGACTTCACGATTCCCCCGGTGCGGTCCGGGCCAACGTGGTGACTGGCCAGAGCATCGCTCATCCTCGAACCTGCCGGCTGTCCCGCCCCGGAGCGATGCGGGGAGGTCACCCGCGCCAAGCAGCGTGGCAAGGTGGTGAAGCCGGGAATCGAGGTGATCGAACTCATGCGGACATTGGTTTTTTTGGAAGCCGCCCCCCTGCATCTTGATGGAGTGTCGGGTTGATCCAGGTGCGGCTGGCACGGACCCTAGACGCATCGGCTGGGAAAAGGCCACCCGTCGGTATTCCCGGAATCGGCGAAACGGTTCCCGCTTTCTTCAATCACTCGTCGCCGATTCGAAATCAGATGCTTTCCGCGAACAACCTCCGCTCCTGCGCCAGTTCGCGCCACCGCCCCGGCGTGGTTTCATGCGCACGGGCGAAGACTTCGCACAGCTTCTTGGCCGAGCCGAAACCGGTCTCGATCGCTATAGCCTCCAGCTTGTAATCGGTATCCCGCAACAGACGACAGGCGGCGCCGAGGCGAACCCGGATGATCTCCTCCTTCGGCCCGTGGCCCACGCAGCTTTTGAATTCGTCGCGAAACACCCGCTCGGACATGCCCGCAAGCCGGGCCAGCGTCGAAAGCCGCAGCGGCTCGGCATAGTGACGCCGGATGTGCAGCACGCTCCGCCGCAAGTCGCTGCCCGGGGCGGAAAAAGTGGCCGTGGAGGCGCGGTCCTTCACCCCCGCCGGGGCGATCATTTCCCGGTCGCGCGTCAGCGGCTTCCCGCTCATCAGCGATTGCAGCATCGCCGCCGCCCGTCGGCCCATGTGGTGTTTGTCGAAGTCGATCGACGACAGCGCCACCTTCGCCAGCGCCACCTCCACCTTGCGGTCCTCGCAACCGAGGATAGCCACATCGTCGGGCACATGCAGCCCGAGGAGTTCGCAGGCCTCCAGCAGGTCGAGCGACCGCCGGTCATCGCAGGTCATGATCGCCACCGGGCGCTTGATCCGCCGCAGCTGCTCGGCCAGCAGCGGGATGCGGATGTGCTTCGCCGGGCTGCTCTCCATCTCCGCCGAGCCCACCACCAACCGGTCGGATGGCAGCCGGGCCGCCGCCAGCTCGTGCTCAAAGGCATCGCGGATCAGCAGCGAGTCGGGCCCAGGCTGCAGGCAGTAGAAAGCGTGCTGCACACGCCCCAAGGTCATCAGGTGGCGGGCACCGGTCCGCCCCACCTTTTCGAAATCCGACTGCACGAAGGGGAGGTCGATCCCTCCGAAAGGAATCCCGAGATGAACCATCGGCGTGCCCTTCCACCGCCGCATCCAGGACCGCACCCGTGCGCCGTAGGCCGTGATCAAGATGCCATCGGCCTCGGTCTCGGATGGGAAATCCCCATGGAAGCGCATGTTGGCGATCAGCTCCCAGTTCGCCTGCCGCGCATACTCGGCGATGCCCAGCAGCCACTCCTCCTCGTGGAAATCCGACACGTAGAGGATCCGGCGTTTTCGACAAGGCTCTGACGACGAGAGATTCAAAACTTCCTCGCGGCAATGAGCATGATGCGTACCGCTGGCAAACGGCGATCCGCACCATCGCAGGGCCCCCATGAGACCCTCCTTCAAGGCCACAACAGCCGGTCGACCGCCTCGGTGACCGACACTTTTCCTGCCGCCACCTCGCCCTCGATCTCGCGCAGGCCGTCCGCAGCAGCCGATTCGAAAAACCGCGCCAGCACCGCGTCCTTCAGCAGCGTGTGGAACCACTTCACATTCTGCTCCTGCCGCCGCGAGCTCCATGTTCCGGCTTCCTCGAGCTGGCTCCGGAAATCACCGATCGTCTTCCACACCGCATCCACACCCGTCCCGTCGAGCGCCGAGCAGGCCATCGCTTTCGGCGTCCAGCCGGGCGTGTGGGGATGCAGGTAGTGCAGCACCCGCGAGTATTCGCCGCGCGCCACCTCGGCCCGCCGCTTGTTGTCGCCGTCGGCCTTGTTGACCACGATCGCGTCGGCCATTTCGATCACGCCCTTCTTGATCCCCTGCAGCTCGTCGCCCGCGCCCGCGATCTGCAGCAGCAGGAAAAAATCGACCATCGTCCTGACGGCCACCTCGCTCTGGCCGACGCCGACCGTTTCCACGAGGATCACGTCGTAGCCCGCCGCCTCGCACAGCAGCATCGTCTCCCGCGTCTTCGCCGCCACGCCACCGAGCGTGCCGCCCGCCGGCGAGGGCCGGATGAAAGCCGAGGAATGCCGGGAAAGATCCTCCATCCGCGTCTTGTCTCCCAGCACGCTGCCGCCGCTGACCGCGCTGGTCGGATCCACCGCCAGCACCGCGACGCGATGTCCGGCCTCGCAGAGCTGCAAGCCGAAGCGCTCGATGAAGGTGCTCTTTCCCGCGCCCGGCACGCCGGTGATCCCGACCCGCACCGAGCGGCCCGACTCCGGCAAACACCGCCGCAGTATTTCCGCCGCCAACGGTCGGTGCGCCGGCGCGCGGCTCTCGATCACCGTGATCGCCCGCGCGAGGATCGTCCTGCTAGAATCCAGAATCCCCTCCACCGCCTCATCCGCCTCCAGCGGCCGACGCTTCTTCCGCGGCTTCGTCGAAAACGCCATCCCGTCCGCCACCCCCGGCTTCACCTCGCTCGCGTAGGTGCCGTGATGGTCGTCCTCCGGCACCCACTCGGGCTTCTTTCCTTCGCTGTTCACTTCGACATCCAATACAGGATTCCAACCGCTCCTGCGAGAGTTCGCGCCATCTCATCACAGAGAAACAGAAGAAAGCAGAGGTCACGGAGGGAAATCAAAAACCTGATCATTCCCTGCTCCGTGTCCTCCGTTTTCTCCGTTCCTCCGTGTAAAAAATCGCCCGCCCCATCCCGGCAGCCCTACATCGCCGTCACATCCTGTTGCGTCGAAAGCAGGAAATCCGCGGTGTAGTGAAGAATGGTCAGCTTGCCCTCGTGGGTCCCGATTTCCCCGAAGAACGGAAACAGCAACCGGTCCTGCTGGCCGCGCACCCGGATGTCGGCGAAACAGAACGGCTTCTCGTGGATCTCCGCGATCTTGAGGTGCAGCGTGATCGCCGTGCCCTTGAACAAGGACTTGATCTGGAAGTAGCCGTAGCCCCCGTGCTCCTGCACGCCGCTGTCGGTGAAATGATAGGGAACGCGCGCTTCCTCAAGCTGCGCCTTGAACCACTCGCACGCCCGGCCGATGATGACAGACGCTCGCTCGCTGTCCGATTTCTTGGTTTCCAGCAGGTAGGCGAGGCTGGAGGTGGTGTCGTCTGACATGGATTCGGATGATGGGAATTCAGGCAAGAAGGAGTTCGAGGATGCGCTTGGCCGACTCCGGAATCACCGTGCCGGGTCCGAAGATCGCACTCGCGCCGTTGTTGAGCAGGAACTCGTAGTCCTGCGCGGGGATCACGCCGCCGCAGACGACCATGATGTCGTCGCGACCAAGCTTCGCCAGCTCGCCGACCAGCTCGGGAAGCAGCGTCTTGTGGCCCGCCGCGAGCGAGCTCATGGCGACCACGTGGACGTCGTTCTCCACGGCCTGGCGCGCGGTTTCCTCCGGCGTCTGGAACAGCGGGCCGATGTCGACATCGAAACCGAGGTCGGCGTAGGCGGTGGCGACCACCTTGGCGCCGCGGTCGTGGCCGTCCTGGCCCATCTTGGCGATGAGGATCCGCGGCCGGCGGCCTTCCTCCTGCTCGAACCGCTCGATCAGTTCTTTTACGGTATTCATCGTAGGATCGTTCCCGAATTCCTTGGCGTAAACGCCCGAGATCGAGCGGATGCGTGCCTTGTAGCGGCCGAAGACCTTCTCCATCGCGTCGGAGATCTCACCCAGCGTCGCCCGGGCCTGGGCGGCGGTCACGGCGAGTTCCAGCAGGTTGCCCTCGCCCGACTCCGCGCAGCGGGTGATCGCTTCAAGCGCGTTGCGGCAGGCATCGGCGTCGCGGGTCTTGCGGATCTGCTCGATGCGGCGGATCTGCGACTCGCGCACCGCGGAGTTGTCGATGTCGAGGATGTCCAGCGGCTCCTCCTTCTCGAGGCGGTACTTGTTGAGGCCGACGATCGTTTCCTTGCCGCTGTCGATCCGCGCCTGGCGGCGGGCGGCGGCTTCCTCGATGCGCAGCTTCGGGATGCCTTCCTCGATCGCCTTGGTCATGCCGCCGAGTTTCTCGACCTCCTCAATGTGCGCCCATGCCTTGTCCATCAGCTCGCGGGTCAGCGACTCGACGTAGTAGCTGCCGCCCCACGGGTCGATCACCTTGCAGATGCCCGTTTCCTCCTGGAGGAAAAGCTGGGTGTTGCGCGCGATGCGGGCCGAGAAATCGGTCGGCAGCGCGATCGCCTCGTCGAGCGCGTTGGTGTGCAGCGACTGGGTGTGGCCGCAGGCCGAGGCCATCGCCTCAACGGCAGTGCGGACGACGTTGTTGAACGGGTCCTGCTCGGTGAGCGACCAGCCGGAGGTCTGCGAGTGCGTGCGCAGCGCGAGCGACTTGGAACTCTTCGGATTGAACTGGCTGACGATCCGCGACCACAGCACGCGGGCGGCGCGCATTTTCGCGATCTCCATGAAGTAGTTTTTCCCGATCGCCCAGAAGAACGACAGCCGTGGCGCGAAAGCATCGATGTCGAGCCCGGCCTCGGTGCCGGTGCGGAGGTATTCGAGACCGTCGGCCAGCGTGTAGCCCATCTCCAGGTCGGCCGTCGCGCCCGCCTCCTGCATGTGATAGCCGGAGATCGAGATCGAGTTGAACTTCGGCATGTTTCGCGAGGTGTAGGCGAAGATGTCGCCGATGATCCGCATCGAAGGCGCGGGTGGATAGATGTAGGTGTTCCGCACCATGAACTCCTTCAGGATGTCGTTCTGGATCGTGCCGCTGAGTTGATCGAGGGTGCAGCCCTGCTCCAGGGCGGCGACGATGTAGAATGCCAGCACCGGGATCACCGCGCCGTTCATGGTCATGGAAACGGACACGCGGTCGAGCGGGATGGAGTCGAAGAGGACCTTCATGTCCTCCACCGAATCGATCGCCACACCGGCCTTGCCAACGTCGCCAACGACCCGCGGGTGGTCGCTGTCGTAGCCGCGGTGCGTGGCCAGGTCGAAGGCGACCGAAAGGCCCTGCTGACCGGCGGCGATGTTGCGGCGATAGAACGCATTCGACTCCTCGGCGGTCGAGAAGCCGGCATACTGGCGCACCGTCCACGGGCGGAAGACATACATCGTGGCGTAGGGTCCGCGCAGGAAGGGCGGCAGTCCGGCGGTGTAGTCGAGGTGGGTCATGCCCTCGTAGTCGGCCACGGTGTAGAGCGGCTTCACGGGGATGCGTTCCATGGTTTCCGTGACCAGCGCGTCCGGCGACTTGCCGGTGGCGGCGGAAACGGAGGCGCTCCAGGATTCGGCATCCGCGCTTGGCGGGATGGGCTCGTAGGACAGGGTGGTGAAATCGACGTCGTTCATGATTTCGTGTGGGGAAAGGTTGCGGGGTTCAGGCTTCGAGGACGCCGAGCTTGGCGAGGTAATTACGGTTGGTCTCGTAGTTGTTCGACTTCACGAAAATGTAGTCGTCCATCCCCGCCTCGCGGTAGGCCGCCTCGTGGTCGCCCGGGAAGCCGGCGAGGATCACGGAAACGCCCGGGTCGGCATCCTTGATCGCCTGGGCGACCGCCGGGACGAAGGTCGGATAATCCTCATCGTTGCCGCAGATCACCACGATCTTCGCGCCGGATGTAGTTGCGCGCGCAACTACTTCTGACGGCTCCGAAGAACCTTCGGCGTAGTGGCACTCGAAGCCGCCGGTGGCGAAGAACGAGCGGGTGAAGTCGGCGCGGGCTTTGTGACGGCGGAGCGCGCCGCAGTTGGCGAGGTGGATCAGCGGGGCCTTGCCGGTCTTTTCGCGGAAGGCGTCGGACGCGCTACGAAGCTCTTCGTACATCACCGCCAGGCGGGTCGAGGGGAGCGGACCGACTTGCGGGGCATCGCCCGCGCCAGCGCGGAGCGTGCGGGTGATTTCCCCGATGGTGGCACCGGCCAGCACGGCTTCGACGAGGCCGGGAAGGAGGTCTTTTTTCTCACCTTCCAGCAACGCGGCGAGGCGGGCCATGACGTCGGCGTCGGTCTGGACGTCGGCGCTGGTGCGCAGGACGGCGAGTTCCTTGGCGCGCTTGTCGCGCAGCGCGGCGTAGTCGCAGGCGCGGTCGGCCAGCGGCTTCTCGGCGATGTCGGGATACTGGTTGGTGCCGACGAGTGACATGCGGCGTTGGGAGAGCAGCTTTTCGCGACCGCCGTGAACCTTCGACACGGCCGACTGGATGGAGCCGGACGAGAGCGCCTTTTCCATGCCGCCTTCCTTCTCGATCGCCTGGAATTCCTCCCACGACTTGCGCGCGACCTGATCGGTCAGCCATTCCACGAACCACGAGCCGCCGGCGGGATCGACCACGGCGGGGATCTCGCACTCTTCCTGCAGGATGACCTGCGTGTTGCGGGCGATGCGGCGCGAGAAGTCGTCGGGCACGCGCAGGCATTCGTCGAAGGTGCCGACGCACAGGCTGTCGACGCCGCCGAGCACGCCGGACAGCGCCTCGGTGGTGGTGCGCAGCATGTTCACATAGGGGTCGTGGCGCGTCTTGTTGTAGAGGCCGGTGCGACCGTGGACGCGGGGTTTCGCCGAATCCGCGCTGCCGCCGAGCGAGGTCACCACGCGCGTCCACAGTGGGCGGAAGGCGCGGAACTTGGCGAGTTCCATGAAGAAGTTGCCGCCGATTGAGAAAGTGAAGCAGACCTGCGATGCGGCTTCATCGACGGAAAGCCCGCGGGCGGTCAGCGCGCGCAGGTAGGCGAGCCCGGTGGCGAGCGCGATGCCGAGTTCCTGCACCGCGCTGGCACCGGCGCCGTGGGCTGGCAGCGTGCTTACGCCGATGGCGGAGAAGCCGGGCATGTGGGTGAGCTGGTCGCGGACCAGGGCGGCCATTTCGTCGTAGCACTGGTCGAGTGAGGTCGGCAGCGATCCGGACGCGGCGAGCATCGCCAGCGGGTCCATGTTCAGCGCGCCGCGCACGGCGGAAAGATCCGCGCCCTTGTCCTGCAGCCAGGCTTTGAAAAGCGCCTGCACCGGTAGCGCGCCGCAGCCGGGCTGGAAATGGAAGCTCACCGCATCGGGGAGGACGTTGGCGAAGGCGCGTTTGGCATCAGCCAGCGAGGCGAGCGAGAGCCCGCAGGCGCCGACTTCGCCGACGGGCGCCGAGTCGGGGTCGCGGCCGTTGGCAGTGGCGATGTCGAGGAGGACGTTGACGCAATTCTGGCCGCGGGCGAGGTCCGCCAGCAACGCGCGGTTGAACTCCGCGGGGTCGCCGTAGGGCAGCTCCTGGGCGATTTGCCACGGCTCGACTTGATAGCCTTCAGCCTTGGTGCCGCGCAGGCAGCCATCGGCACCAGGCACCGCGGCGGCGGCCGGGATGTCATCGAGCACCTCGCGCCGGTAGATCGGCTCGAGGGTGATGCCCTCGGGCGTGGGCGTGCGCATCACCTTGTCAAAGGGAGCGCCTTTCAGAAGCGCCTCGGCGGCGGCGCGCCATTCGGATTCGGTGCTGGGTGGAAAGAGAGGGGACTCGGTGGAACTCATGGCGTGACTTGGGAAAAGGAATGGAAGCGGTCTCGCTCGCGGACGGCCGGTTGCGGCGGCGCGAGGTAGATATCTTTCAGGTGCGCGGGTTCCTCATCCCGTCCCGTCCGAAAAGCCGCGCACGAAATGCCGTTCTCCGTCGGCGGGGCGAGGCATCCCGGGAATCGCCGCAGGATGACTGGATTGAGGAGGATCAATAGGATGAAGATTCTTTCGAGGCTTCCGGACCAAGATCCTGCCTGCGCAGGTCGGCGAGCTTGATGGGAATCCCCATCCCATCGGTCGCTGATATCCCATTCATCCTGCTCCCAAAATCCCGGACGTCCGCCTTCTTTGCCCCCTCAAGATTTGCGTCAATTATGGCATTTACCGTACATCCGGGACCCCCATCGGAGCATATGCGACGGTAATCCGAGTTTAGGCGGAGGGACGGAACTTGGCCCCGCCATGGTTCCCGGAGAACGTCGGGTCGTGAACTTCCCGAGGGAGGAAACCACCACCGGAGAAAAGCGGTCGAAGGACCGGATGGAGGCATGGGTGGCCCGGCATTTGGACGCCGGCTTCCGCACGGAAGAGCTTCGCTGAACGACCCAACGATCCGATTTTATGATCCAGCAAATCGACCACCTCGGCATCGCCGTCCGCAACCTGGACGAGGCCTGCCGCTACTACGAAGAGTCTCTCGGCCTCCACTGCCACGGCCGCGAGGAAGTCGAATCCCAGAAGGTTCGCACCGCCTTCTTCGACTGCGGCGGCGTGCACCTCGAGCTGCTCGAGCCCACCTCCGACGAGAGCCCGATCGCCAAGTTTCTCGAGAAGAACGGCGAGGGCATCCACCACATCGCCTTCGCCACCGACGATATCACCGGCCAGCTCGGCGCGGCCTCGGCGAGCGGTGTCCGCCTCATCCACGAACAACCTTTCGAAGGGGCCGCCAACAAGCTGGTCGCCTTCCTTCACCCGAAATCGACCCACGGCGTGCTGACCGAGTTCTGCATGCCGAAGCCGGCCGACGCCTGAATCCCGCATCCCGAATCATCCACCGACCACGACCATGGCCATCGACCCGAAACTTTTGGAAGACCTGGAAAACCGCCGTCAGAAAGCCCGCGACGCCGGCGGCAAGGACAAGCTCGAAAAGCGCAAGGAGAAGGGAATCCTCTGCGCCCGCGAGCGTCTCGAAGTGCTCTTCGAACCCGGCACCTTTCAGGAATTCGGGATGCACGCGCAGCACGACTGCCACGCCTTCGGAATGGAGGACAAGGACCTGCCCTACGACGGCGTGGTGTGCGGCACCGGCTTCATCGACGGCCGCCCCGTCGCGGCCTACAGCCAGGATTTCACCGTCAGCGGCGGCTCGCTCGGCCGCATCCATGCCAAGAAGATCTGCCAGCTGATGGACTACGCCCACGATGTCGGCGTCCCCGTGGTCGCGGTGAACGACTCCGGTGGCGCCCGCATCCAGGAGGGCGTCGCCTCGCTTTCCGGCTACGGCCAGGTGTTCTTCAAGAACGTTTATCTCTCCGGCGTGGTGCCGCAGATCGCCGTCATCGCCGGGCCCTGCGCGGGCGGTGCCGCCTACTCGCCGGCGCTCATGGATTTCCTGATCATGACGGAAAAGAACGCCAACATGTTCATCTGCGGGCCGGGCGTCATCAAGGCCGCCACCGGTGAGCATGCGGAGCTCGAACAGTTCGCCTCCGCCGCCGCCCACGCGACCGTCAGCGGCAACATCCACCTCATCGCCCAGGACGACCGCCACGCGATGGCCCTTGCGGCCCGCCTTCTCTCCTACCTCCCCGCCAACAACGTCTGCGATCCGCCGCACGATCTCGACTATCCGATCAACACCGCGCCGGACCTCGGCATGAACGAGCTGGTGCCGGACAGTCCGAAGAAGGCGCTCGACGTGCTCCAGGTCATCGACCGCCTCGTCGATCCGGAGAGCTTCATGGAGATCATGCCGGACTTTGCGAAAAACCTCGTCGTCGGGTTCGGACGGATCTGCGGCGTGGTGGTCGGCATCATCGCCAACCAGCCGGCGGTGCGCGCCGGCACGCTCGACATCGATTCCTCGGACAAGGGCGCGCGTTTCATCCGCACCTGCAACATCTTCAACATCCCCGTCGTCAACCTGGTCGACACGCCCGGCTTCATGCCCGGCCTGGCGCAGGAGCGGGGGGGAATTATCCGCCACGGCGCCAAGATGCTCTTTGCCTACGCCGCGGCCACCGTTCCCAAGATCACCCTGATCATGCGCAAGGCCTACGGCGGCGCCTACCTGGCCATGTGCTCGGACGACCTCGGAGCGGATCTGGTGCTGGCCTGGCCGACCGCCGAAATCGCGGTCATGGGTGCCGAAGGCGCGGCCAACATCCTGTTCGGCAAGCAGATCAAGGAAGCCGAGGACCCCAAGGCCGAACAGGCGCGGCTGGTCGAGGAATACCGCGAGCAGTTCGCCTCGCCCTACCAGGCCGCCGCACGCGCGATGGTCACCGATGTGATCACGCCCGCCGGCACCCGCACCCGCATCGCCCTCGCCCTGCGGGCCACCCTTTCCAAGCGCGACACCCGGCCGCCGAAGAAGCACGGCAACATCCCGCTCTAACCGTAACTCAGCCATTCCTTCATCATGACTCCGCTCCTTGCCAACGTGCCCCTGCACCCGTCGATGACCGAAGCGATCGAGTTCCTCGCGGTGGGCCAGATCATGGTCCTCTTCGTCCTCGGTGCGCTGATGCTGTTCATCACGCTCAACGGCCTCGGCTTCACCAGGGCCGCCAACAAGCCCAAGCCGGCGGCGCAGCCCGCACCGGCACCAGCCGCCGTGCCCGCCGCCCCGGCGGTGGACGAGGCCATCCCCGCCGTGCTCGCCGCCGCCGTGGCGGTGGCGCTGGAAGGCCAGGCCTACCAGATCGTCCGCATCACTCCCACCCGGGACAGCTGGGCGTCCGAAGGGCGCCGCCAGATCTTCTCGTCCCACCGCGTCCGCTGAATTCCAAAACCCCACCAACTCATCTCCAACCTATCATCCCATGAAACAACTCCGCATCACCGTTGACGGAAAAACCTACGACGTCCAGGTCGAGATCCTCGGAGAAGAAAGCGGTCCCGTGCAGCCGCTCGTCGGCACTCCCGCACGCTCCGCCAGCGTCGCCGCTCCGGCCGCCGCCCCCGCTCCCGCGCCGAAGCCGGCCGCGGCCGCGCCCTCGGGCGATGGCTCGCTGGTCAGCCCGCTCGCCGCGGTCGTGGTGTCCGTCGATGTCGCCGTCGGCCAGACCGTCGCCGCCGGCCAACAGGTCCTCACGCTCGAAGCGATGAAGATGAACACCGTCGTCAGCGCCACCTCCGCCGGCACCGTCAAGTCGATCGCCGTCAAGCAGGGCGACTCGGTCGATGAAGGCCAGGAACTCATGGTGATCGCCTGATCGCCGCCCACCCTCAGATTCACTTTTTCCATCCACTCCCATGCTCGAACAACTCCAGCAGCTCGTCCACCTGACCGGATTCGGAGTCCTCGAATGGCGCATGGTGGTGATGTGGGTGGTGGTCCTCGTTCTCCTTTGGCTCGCCGTTTACAAAGGCTTCGAACCGCTGCTCCTCATCCCGATCGCCTTCGGCGCGCTCCTCGCGAACCTGCCGACCGAGAACCTTGTTGAAAAACCGGCCGGCCCCGTCCGCAGCCCGGTCACCGGCACCGTCTTCGCCGCCATGGCCTCCAAGGGTGACGTGATCACGATCGAGCGGGTCCCGCACGAACGCCCGGACCACCTGATCCGCCTGAAGCCCGATGAGATCCGCGACCTCTTCGCCAACGAGGCCCGGCATTTCGCCGAAGGCAACGGCTCGCTGCTGTTCGTGGTCCATCCCGACAAGCCGACGCCCACCGACGATGGCAAGCCGCGGGACGACGAGGCCATCACCGTCCCCTACGCCGGCGGCGAAATCCAGGTGACGCCCGATGACTACTTGGTCTGGGCCGCTTCCTCGGGCCGCATCGTCGCGGACGTCCCCGCCATCGGCTCCATGGTCATCGACGGCCAGCAGATCACGGAGATGAACAGCACCCACGCCGGCGGCTTCTACCACTGGATCTCACTGGGGGTGATTCTCGAGATCTTCCCGCCGATCATCTTCCTCGGCGTCGGCGCGCTGACCGACTTCGGCCCGCTCATCGCCAACCCGCGGATGCTGCTGCTCGGTGCCGCCGCCCAGCTCGGCGTGTTCGTCACCTTCCTCGGCGCCATCGCGCTCGGCTTCTCGTCCCACGCCGCCGCCGCCATCGGCATCATCGGCGGGGCCGACGGACCGACCTCCATTTTCCTCTCCAATGCGCTCGCGCCCGAGCTGATGGCCCCGATCGCCGTGGCCGCCTACAGTTATATGGCGCTCGTGCCGGTGATCCAGCCGCCGATCATGAACCTGCTCACCACCAAGGAGGAGCGGAAGATCCGGATGAAGAGCCTGCGCAAGGTCAGCCGGCTGGAAAAACTCATCTTCGCCCTGGCCGTGACCATCCTGTGCATCCTGCTGGTGCCGCCGGTGGCCCCGCTGATCGCCATGCTCATGCTCGGCAATTTCCTGCGCGAGTGCGGCGTGACCGAGCGCCTCACCAAGGCCGCCCAGAACGAAATCATCAACATCGTGACCATCTTCCTCGGCACCAGCGTCGGCATCACCATGCAGGGCGACCGTTTCCTGCGGATGGAGACCATGATGATCATCGTGCTCGGCGTGATCGCCTTCGGCGTTTCGACCGCCGGCGGCCTGCTCATGGCCCGCGTGATGAACCTCTTCAGCAAGAACAAGATCAACCCGCTGATCGGCTCCGCCGGCGTCTCCGCCGTGCCGATGGCCGCCCGCGTGAGCCACACCGAGGGCCTGAAGGCCGACCCGCACAACTACCTCCTGATGCACGCCATGGGCCCGAACGTCGCCGGCGTGATCGGCACCGCCCTGGCGGCCGGCTATTTCCTCGCCCTGCTCGGCGGCCACTAGAAACGCAGTAGAAATCCACCCCACGCCACGCGCCATGACCCACCCATTCCACCCGAGGACCTATCCCGAACTCACGCCCGAGGAGGCCGCCGCCCATGTCCAGAACGGCATGACCATCGGCTTCAGCGGCTTCACCCCCGCCGGTGCCGCCAAGGCCATCCCCAAGGCGCTCGCCGCCCGTGCCCGCGAGGAACACGCCGCCGGCCGCGAGTTCAAGGTCGGCGTCGTCACCGGCGCCTCGACCGGCGACTCGCTCGATGGCGAACTCGCCCGAGCCGAAGCCATCTCCTGGCGCACCCCCTACCAGTCGAACTCCGCGCTGCGGAAGTCGATCAACGAGGGCAAGACCCACTTCTTCGACATGCACCTCTCGGTGCTGCCGCAGAACGTCCGCTACGGCTTCCTCGGCAAGTTCCACATGGCCATCGTCGAGGCCTGCGACGTCACCGCCGACGGCCAGATCGTCCTCACCACCTCGGTCGGCGCGGCCCCGACCTTCCTCCACGAGGCCGACCAGATCCTGATCGAGCTCAACGAGTTCCACCCCGTCGGCCTGCGCGGCATCCACGACATCTACGAGCCCTACGACCCGCCGCACCGGCTGCCGATCCCGATGACCACCGCGCACGACCGCATCGGCTCCCGCTCCGTCCGGGTGGACCCGGAAAAAATCATCGGCATCGTCCGCACCAACCTCCCCGACGAGGTCGCGGCCTTCAAGGAGCCCGATGAAATGACCATGAAGATCGGCGAGAACGTCGCCGCCTTCCTCGCCGCCGAACTGCAGGCCGGCCGCATTCCCGCGGAGTTCCTGCCGATCCAGTCGGGCGTGGGAAACATCGCCAACGCCGTCCTCGGTGCCATGGGCTCGAACCCCGACATCCCGCCCTTCCAGCTCTACTCGGAGGTCGTCCAGGATTCGGTCATCGAGCTGATGAAAAAGGGCGACATCACCTTCGCCAGCGGCACCTCGCTGACCCTCAGCCCGCCCGTCCTTTCCGAGGTCTATGAAAACCTCGACTACTTCAAGGACCGCATCGTCCTCAGGCCGCAGGAGATTTCCAACAACCCCGAGATCGTCCGCCGCCTCGGCATCATCTCGATCAATACCGCCATCGAGATCGACATCTTCGGCAACGTCAACTCGACTCACCTGATGGGCAACGACCTCATGAACGGCATCGGCGGCTCGGGCGACTTCACCCGCAATGCCTTCATCTCCATCTTCACCTGCCCGTCCGTCGCCAAGCGCGGCGACATCAGCACCATCGTCCCGCTGGTCAGCCACATGGACCACAGCGAGCACAGCGTGCAGGTCGTCATCACCGAGCAGGGCATCGCCGACCTTCGCGGCAAGGACCCGACCGAGCGCGCCGAGGAAATCATCGCCAAGTGCGTCCACCCGGACTACCGCGAGGAGCTCGATGCCTACCTCCACGGCGTCATTGAGGGCCACACCCCGCAGAGCCTCGCGATGGCCTTCGAGCTCCACCAACGCTTTCTCGCCACCGGCTCGATGAAGCCCTGATCGCCCCTATCGGCGGACGGGAGAATTCGATGCGGGGAAAACCTTCCATCGCTGTCATGGGTCGTGGATCCCCTCTTCATCGCACCGTTGCCTATCGGGTGGATTTCCCGCTGTGGCTGCGGTGGCGGATGATCGTGGGTGGAGACCCGCCCTCACGCTCAGGTGGGAGCGGCGAGCTGTGAAGGCGCGGGACAAAGCACCGGTGGCAGGCCTTATCTAAACCCTCGAAGGGATAGCAGCCTGTTGAAATAGGCCGATTCGCGGCGAGGTCGGGACGCACCCACAAAACCCAGCCGCGCACGGCAAAATCACGACAGATCGAGCGCATCCCCCTCCGATCCCGGACCGGACGATCACAATGTCCGCAAGGCACGCCCACAGGGCGGCAAAACACGCCCATCCGGCCATCCGGTTGCCCGCCTGGCATTGTTTGACGGTGCCGTAGCCGGTAAGGTGCTGCATCAGCAGTGAGATGTTGTGCGTGAAGGCCGCCACAAGCTGACGCTTGGTCAGATTCACCCGCCCGCGCAGGGTGGCCCGCCGGTGCTTCCCGTGATCGAGCACATGGCAGAAGCTTCGTTCGAGATGCTCGCCGCGTTTGCGCAGCAGCGCCTTGACCATCCGCTATGGCAGGACCTCGCCAACCGCTGCTTTGGTTTGCCGGTCGTCAATGGTTTGATCAAGTGCCTGCCTCAGGTCCTTGAACCTGTAATAGCGGACGTGATTGATCCGGTGCCCCATCGCTTCTTTTTCCATGTAGTTGAGGGCCGCCCCGATTGAACGGGGTCCCGCAACATCGTGCAGCCGGATGAGTGTGGCCAGCACGCCCGCACGGTCGGTCATCGAAGGCTCGCCTTGATTCCTACGCTCCAGAGACAGGGAACGCCACTGCGCGTCCCGCAGCTTTTCAAGGACTCCCCTGTACTTTGGTGTCACGGACATGTGCTCGACGATCGTCACGCCGGTGTAGTGAGCCCACGCGTGATGATCCTCCATGGTGTCGCGATCACCCCACATGGCGATCAAGTGGCCCAGCTCGTGACAAAGCCCGTAGAACATCATCTGCCCCTTGGGGGTGGGCGATCGGAACTCCGAATCGTCGACCACCGGCATGTCGATCTCCGAATGGTAGGGATACTGCGGGGCAAAATGGGGTGGCCGGGTGATTTCGGGAACCAAATGAATCCGAATTCGGATCTTCTTCCCGGCAACTTTGGACCATTCCTTGAATCCAAACACCTCGTCATACGCTTCAAGGATGGCCTCGGTCACATTCGCGAATTCATTGAGATAACCCGCCTCGAAATCCCCGATACCCCGAACCAGAAAACGATCCCGTGCCACCGCGTCGCCGATCCGGTCCGGACGGTCCGGATCGACCTGCTGCAGTCGTTCGCGAATTCTCTGGAACCTCTCCATGTCCGCGAGATCGAGCGCTGCCTCCCCACACTTGAGCAGGGCATCCGCGGTCTCAGGGGAAGGGCGCGCTTTGAGGACACGGTCAAGGGCTCGCAACGCCGTCTGGGGAATCTGCCCGCGCAATTCGTCCTCCGTCACCCTGCCTGGTTTCCGCAGATGAGCGGCGTTGATTTGGTCAATGGCTGCGGCATACCGTGCGGCATCGGATGCCGGGGAGGCCGCCGAGAGGACATGCAGGCACAGGGTCGTCAGCAGGACGATGGCGGAAAGCGTGGTTCTCATCGGTTATATGACACCTCAGGCAGGCGGTCCTTAGAGTTTTTGGTAAATTGAGAGCGCTTCGCTTGGATGACGCGCCAGCCCCTCAAAGAATCATCACTGACGAAGTCTTTCTGTTCACAGGCATGCTGCAATTGGATTCAGGACCACTCCCCGGGGTCATGGCTCGTTCAGCGCCTCCGCGATTGCCGCTTCCGCTTTCTCTTTGGGGGTCCCACCCGATTGGCACGGGATGAAGCTCCGATCAGGCTTCTTCCGTCCCGGAGGGACTTGGGAGATGAGCCGGTGGTGACAACCACCGGACCCCGATTTATCTTTGACCGGCTGCCCGCCTCAAGAAATCGGCGGCCGAAGGCCCGCCGCTCGTGCATGGGGGCGGCGGGCATCGACCGCCGGGCAGGCCCCCAGATCTCCGCCCCCCTGAGGTCTTACTTCGAGTCCCTCCCCGCCCGACTCAACCAAGACGAACCAGCGGCCCAAGGAAATCCAGCCCCGGCAGGGGCATCGGAAAGGAGTGGATCGCCCCGAACTGCACCGAGTTCTGCCCGTACTGGCATTTTACGCTGACCTTCACCCCGTCGAAGCCGGCCTTGAGCGCGGCGATGGCGGTCTGGCGGTCGGCGATGGCGTCGGCCAGCGGGCGGGCCAGGCCGGGGAGCGCGGTGTTCAGTGAGGTCAGCTCGGCGTGGATCGCGGTGAAGGCGGGGATGCCGATGCGGGTGTCCGGCGGAGTGTAGCCAGCGCTTCCAGCCGGTCGGTGAAATTCTTCAGGTGGGAGGCGATCTCCACGTAGCTCTGCTCGCCGGTCTCGCGCGCCTTGGCCTCCGGGTCCGGTCCGCCCGGCTTCGGCGGGGTTACGCCGCGCACCTTGTCGGCCAGTTTCTTGATCGCCTCGTAGCGGTTCGCCCAGCCGCTGTTGCTCTTCACGTAGGCCAGCGCCTGGGTCGGCATCGGGGTCTCTCGGCATCGGGGTCAGTCCTCGATTTCGAGCATTGACTCAAGCCGTCTCGCCTGCGCCGTCCATCCCGTGCTCTCGCGGACCCGCCGCAACGCCCTCGTCACGCTGCTTTCGTGGCCCATCGACAGGCGGGACGCCAGCCACCCGTTGGAAACCCCGGTCCGCTTCCTGACCAAAGAACAAACCAACGCCTTCTCCCGCTGCCATTTCCCTCGGCCTGACAATGCCACCCGCCCCGTCGGCAGCCCCTGCTCCTCCAACAATCTCTTCACCAATCGCTCCGCCTCCGCCTCGTCATGCGCCAGAGCCGCGCCCCCGCTGACACTCGCCCGACGCCGCACCTTCCCCTGCCCCATCGCCGCCGCCACCTTCTCCCCGAAGCTCTCCCCGCCCAGATACCACCCCCGGCGCAGCTCTTTCAGCGACTCATCCGTCAACGTTCCCTCCCGGTCCGCCGCCCGCGCCTCAAGATAGCGGGCGTAGGCCGCGCGACCTCGACGCCCCTCCGCCAACTCGAAAGCCGCCAGCACCCGCCCCGTCTCCAGCCACTCCGGCACCTTCCTCCCGCCATAGCCCGGAAAGCTGCTCCACGCCCACTCCACGAGCTTCCTCCCCGTTGATCCCCCCACCCAGCCACTCCGCACCGGATTGAGGTGGATGTAGTCCGCCACGATCCGGAAATACATCCCGCTCCCTTCCCCGTTGACCACCACCGCCTTATAGCGCCCC
>NZ_BAABRI010000032.1:0-32978 GCF_040362925.1 Haloferula sargassicola | reverse complement strand
ACGGACCACGGACCACGGACCACGGACCACGGACCACGGACCACGGACCACGGACCACGGACCACGGACCACGGACCACGGACCACGGACCACGGACCACGGACCACGGACCACGGACCACGGACCAAGCACCAAGCACCAAGCACCAAGCACCAAGCACCAAGCACCAAGCACCAAGCACCAAGCACCAAGCACCAAGCACCAAGCACCAAGCACCAAGCACCAAGCACCAAGCAACGCCAGGCGCATCGACGTCCGCGCGGTGATCGACCTCGGGGAAGCTGCGGGGTGCGTCGTAAGACGACATCCTCCTCCCGGCGATCCGCGTCATTCCCTGAGCCGGATCCGGATCGCGCCGGAGTCCACCTTCATCGATTCGACGCCGGCCAGTCCGTGGCCGTTTCCGCTGCCGAGCGACTCGCCGATGAGGTCGCGGCCCTTGAGCCCGGCCAGCCAGTCGTTGGGCAGGGATACGCCCCATACGGTGACGTCATCGATGACGAAATGCGGGCCGGCCTCGTCCTGCGTGATCAGGAAACGGGCGCGGGCTTTCAGGCGCTTGCCGCCGACCAGCGGCAGGTCGGGATCGAGGTCGGTCTCGACCCGCGCGTGCACGGCATTGGGCACCAGCTCGAACTTCAGCTTGTCGCCCAAGGTCGTGTTCTGGTTGAGCAGGCCGTTGAGTTCGCGCTCGGTCAGCACGATCTCGCGCACGCCCTTTTCATAGGTGGGATCGACGCGTTCGGCCTTCGGAACTTCGCCGCCCTGGATGGCGTCGACCTTTTCCTCCACCACCTGCACCTCGGCGGCGGACAGCTTCACCGGCTGGATCGGCCGGTTGTGCCACCACCACGCGGCGCCGGCGGCGATTCCCACGACGAGCACGGCGACCAGCCCGATGACCAGGCACGACCCCTTCTTTTTCGGCGGCAGGGCTTCTTGAGACATGGGTCCTGTCTAGCCCGCGGGCGTTTGTTTGCAAAACAATCCACTCTTCATGGAAATTCGCCGCCGGATTGGAACGACGCGTCTTCTTTCCCCGACAGCTCTTTGATTAGCAGGGGTTAAGCTAACAATCCCGCCACACACCGCTTTGATCTTGCTCGATGGGCGCAAACTGCTCCTGAATGCCACGATCATTTTCAGAGCCTATGGAAACCTTCCCCATGCGCATCCGGGCGGCCGTGGCCGCCTGCTTCATCGGCTTGGTCGGCACGGCGCCGGCGGTCATCAGCGGCTCGTTCATCGACACCGCGCCGGGCGACAACCTGGCAGCTCCCGAGCCGGTCTTCACGGTGCTGGACTCCGATGAGGCGCTCGCCGATCCGGTCCACTTCTACCGCCACGGTGCCACGCTCACCGCGCGGGTCGGCTTTTCTTCAAACAGTGTGGTCAACGAATCCGGCACCTTCCGGGTCTGCGCGGCGCTGTTCGACGAGGCGGGCGACGTCGTCCCGGTCGTCGATGTGTTCGATCCGGTCGGGAAAGCCAAGGAGGTCTACTCGCCGTCGCGCGCGGTCACCGTGAGGATCTTCGCTCCGCAAACGGTCGACTTCGTCGTGTCGGCCGACCCGGTCGGGACGCTCGAGGCCGGCAAGCGCTACCATTTCGCGTGCGTGCTCCAGCGGGAGATTGGCGGCGTGTGGACCGACATCGCCTCCTCCGGCACGCCCACTTCCGACGAGCTGCCGGCTTTCCATTTCACCAACACCGACCCGGACGACGAAGCCTACAACATCCACGCCGCGCTGAACGACCTGCAATGGACGCGGACCCATCTGATCGCCACCGATCCGGATCGCGATGCCTTCACCGCCACCCTCGATGTTACGGTGGGGCGCTACGACGGCTATGAGCGGCCGCCGGCACTCGGCGTCACCCAGATCCGGGCGGACTTCGACCTGCGCGAAGCCGGCGGAGGCCCCTCGGTGCCGCTGGTGGACGACGGGGTGTTCACCTTTTCCGTGAAGCAGCCGACGAATGACGACTCGAGCGGACGGCCGCTTGCCTCGCTGCTCGCCCACCGGGTTTTCCAAGCCGGAATCGTGCCCCTCGTGCAGCTGGAATCACGCACGAAAACCTACGAGTTGAGCGTGCGGATCGAGCATCTCGAGGCCCCGTCCACCTTCATGGCCGATGAAAACGCCGGCCTGTCCGCAGTGCGCCTGCTGCATTTCAATGGCGACCTGGTGTTCGGTTCGCTGACCACCGAGATGCTCGACGTGGCGAACCAGCCGGGGGTCGATGCGCTGGATGCGGCGGGCGTGAAGACGACCATCCAGCTGGAAAACCTGGGCGGCGGCTTCCCGAACCGGCCCGATCTCGGTTTCGGTTCCGGCGTCCTGCTGGGCGCGTTGTTGAAGGACAGCGGGGTGGCGGTCGTGCAGGCCGGCAGCGAGGAAATCGTCCGCGTCGATGGCGCCGGCCCGGTGCTCGATGCGCTGGGCAAGCTCAAGGTCGAGTTCGGCCTGCCGCAGGTCACCCCGGGCGGGCCGCAGGTTTCCTCGGCCCTGCTGCATTTTCCACAGGGCCTCGGCGTCATTCGGGACACCGCGGTCGATGCCCACCATGCGGAGCACGAGTGGCAGTTCTCCACCGGCCTCGCCCTCAACGACCAGATCAAGCTGGCCAGCCCGCTCACCGCGACGCTCGGGCCCAATGCCCGGATGTTCGATGAGGGCCATCCGCTGATCTATGAGGTGTCGAAGTTCGACGTCGATCTCGGTGGCTCGATCGACTTCACCGCCTCGGCCTGCGAGCACGTCTCGCAGCCCGCCTACGATGCGCTCGCGGCGCTGCCCGCCGCCCAGCTTCAGGATCCGGCGACCATGCGCGAGCGGTTCTCCAACGACGGCTACCTGCGCTTCACCACGCTGCTGAGCGGCAACCCGGTCTCGGTGACCGCCGCGGAAAAGGACGGCTCCGCCCGAACCTCGGCCGTGTTCACGACCCAGCCGGGCTCGCAGGTTTGTCACTTCCCGATGGGCGCCAAGGTTTCCTGGAACGGGGTGGAGAATCTCGAACTCGCCGAGGGCATCGTCTCCTACGGCCGGCTGTCCGCGCCGGATCCCGTGGCTCTCGATTACGACCTCGCCTGCGGCGACGATCCGTGCACCTTCGGTGCCGCGAGCCTGACCTCGCTCTCGCTCGCCTCCGACACCGGCGAGATGTCCATTTCCAAAAGCGGCGGCCTCGCCACCTCCGGCAGCACCGGCAATGTCCGCCTGAGCTGGGGCTGGAAGGGCGACGGGATGGGCCACCTGACCGACTACACCCATCGTACCGACTTTTTCCCCAACGCCCGCTTCTACATGCCCGGCTACCGGCTTTTCGCGGAGGAGAATCCGCTGCTGAAAATCAACTCCTACCAGAGCACGGGCGACCTGCTTTCCCCCGGCGTGCTGCTGCTGGAGGGCTACGACAACGAGAACCACCCCGAGGAGCTGGTACGCCCGGAAACCGCGGATTACCGCACCGGATATGGCGACTACGCCGGCCTCACCTACACGGTGGAAAGCTTCGGCCAGCAGGGAGCCAGCAAGATCGCCGGCAACTCCACCGACTACACCTACGACCTGCTGCCGACCGCCTCGAAGTACTATGCCCGCCTGAGCGGCATCAGCGGACGACACGTGGCTGAGGACGGCACGTTCGAGGCATCGATGTCGCTCTACGGCTTCTTCTTCGCCGTCTCGCAGTTCCAGCTGACCTTTCTCTCCAGCGAGAACGTCGACTCGTGGTTCGATGGCGAGATCGTGGTGCCGTCCCCCTCCGACTTCACCCAGCGATTCAAGGGCCTGATGCTCACCTGCACCGGCGACATCACCGGCGAGATGGAGATCGATCCGGATGACACCGGCGAGAAGTCGCTGCGCGACTGGAATTCGTTCTTCCAGCCGAAGGCCTATGCCTTCGAGCCCGTTTCCGAGGCTGGTCCGGGAAATTGCTACCCCACCCGCACCTTGGTTGTCGGAGCCACGACGGAAGTCGCCCACGTGCCCGGGGTGCTGGCCGGGAGGTTGGAATTCCTGAAGGACGGCAAGCTCGGCACGGCGGTCACCGGCAACCCGGGGATCGATTCGCGGCTCGGCATCCCCGCCTCGATCAAGGTCGATGGGCCGGACAACAAGCAGTACACGCTGCATCCCTGCACGGAGTTGTATTTCACCGATCCGACCGTGGCGCCGGACGGGATCGGCCAGGCGAGCTTCGCCGGACTACTGGACGTGCCGTATTTCGAGGATCTCAAGGTCCACTACGTGAGCAGCGCGAATCCCGACCCAAATGCCGCGATCTATCTTTGCGGCGGCTGGACCGATGGCGGCGACAACTTTTTCAACAAGGACGGATTCGACGAGACGCATACCGGCTTCCCGACAGGCCTGGGAAAAACCGAGTATCTCTCCCCCGATACCGGCACGCCGGACCAGTATCTGGTCCACGCGCAGCAGTCCTTGTTCGGGCTGATCCCGCTCGACTACCCGCTGCGCTGGAGCCCGACGGCGCGGTATTTCCGGACGATGAACCCGGACAAGCGGGACCTTTTCATCCTCAAGGACACCTACAACCAGATCGACTTCCTCGGCCCCGAGGACGCGGAGATCAGCTTCGGCGCGCAGTATGAGGGGCTGCCGCAAATCAACCTGACCAACATTGCCTTCGATGCCGTCGACGAGCAGCTCGGCGCCGCCCGCGCGCTCACCGACGCCGCGACCGGGGCGGTGGCCGGTGCCTTGAACGACGGCATCGACGACCTGGCGAACCTCGTCGGGGACAACCTCGACGCCATTCTGGAAGACGCGCTGGACGACATCGAGGTCGATGTGCTGTTGCCCGTCCACGGCCGTCTGGCAGCGAGCTATCAGAACGCGGTTTCCGCCGGGCTCACCTTCAACGAATGGAAGTCGATCCCGGCCGACAGCGCCGACGCGCTGATCAACGAGGCCTTTTCCGCCGGCGGCGGAGCGGTGACCTCCGTGCGGGATCGGCTGAGCGCGCTGAAGGATGCCAACAATGACATCACCAGCCTGCTCAACCGGGTCGATCAGGCACTGGTGAAGGCGATCATCGCGGTCGATTCCGTTTCCGGGCAGGTCAAGATCTACAACGGTGGTGTGGCGATCGATCCGCCCTCGGTCGATGAACTCCGGCCCGGGCTGCTCTACAAATCCGGCACCGAGTATGAGATCCTGGACAACCTGATCGGCTACCTGCTGCGCGACCTGCTGGGGCCGGAGCTCGGGCCCGCGCTCGACCCGGTGGTCGATGCCATCCTGGCCGGTGCCGAGGAGGAGCTGAACGCGTTGCTGGAGGACGTCTCGCCCACGCTCGACCGCATCGTCGAGGTGATGGGCCAGATCCGCGGCGTGCTGGTGGACGTGCGCGGCCGCCTGGCCGACGGAGCGGAGATTTTCAACCAGTTCAACCAGATCATCGACGAGGCGCTGATGCCGCTGGACGAGATCTCCGACATGATGGCCTCGCTGGAAACGGCGACCCACCAGTGGCTCAACGATCAGGCGCTGTCCGCCGGCATCGATCTCGATGTCCCGCTCGACACCTACAACTTCTCGCTGTTCGCCGAGTTCTCCGCCGAGACCCTCGCCGCCCACCTTCGTCTGGAACTCCGCGACGCCCTGCTCGCCAGCGATTTCGTACGGCAGATCCAGTACGCGCTGCGGCAGCAGGTATACGACCTGGAGCTGGCCATGCGCTCGGCGATCGACTCGGTCTTCGAGGAGATGAACCGGGTCATCAAGGACCTGATCAAGGAAGCCCTCGGCCCGATCGACGACGCCATCAACGGCTTGGTCGGGAAAATCAACGAGTTCACCGGCGCCGGCGGCGTCGATGGCTACGCGCACGTGCAGGGCGACTCGCTGAAGCGGCTGCGGATCGACGCCCACTGGCAGATGAAGGTGCCCGACGACCTCGAGTTCCACGCCTACGTCGAGATCCTTTGCTACGATTCCGGCGACGACTTCGCGCCCTCCGCCTGCCTGGCCCCGGGCGAGAAGGCGATGGAGGTCCGGATCGGCGTCGAGGACGTGGCGCTGGACTGGATCAGTCCCGACCTGCGGGCGAGCCTCGGTTTGAAGTTCTCCATGAACACCACCGGCACGGTCTACCCGAAGGGCATCGCCGGCTATTTCAACATGACGGGCGAGCTGAGCTTCCAGAGCTTCAAGCTGAAGGAACTGACCGCGGTGATCGGTTTCACCATCGATCCCGACCTCGGCGATGGCGTGGATGGCCGCGAGGCCTACCTGGGTGCCTCGATCCGCATGGGCATCAGCGGCTACGAGGCGGCGGGCGCGTTTTTCATCGGCCGCACCTGCTCGCTGGAGCCGCTGCTGGTGATCGACAAGGACGTCGCCGAGCTGCTCGGCCAGCCGCCTTTCACCGGCGGCTACGTCTATGGCGAGGTGTGGGTGCCGGTCTCCGAGGTGGTGCTCGGCATTCCCGCCTCGTGTTTCTTCAACATCTCGGCCGGAGTCGGCGCGGGCGCATTCTACTTCGTCGAGGGCCCGACCTTCGGCGGCAAGATGCTGCTCGGCGTCAGCGGCGAAGCCCTGTGCATCGTCTCGATCAAGGGCGAGGTCCGGCTGGTCGGCTTGGTGCAGGCCGGCGAGCTCCGCATGCGCGGAAAAGGCACGCTCACCGGCAAGGCCGGCTGGTGCCCGTTCTGCCTCAAGTTCAAGAAGTCCGCGACCGTCACCTACCAAGGCGGCGATTGGGACGTGGATCTGTGATTTTCCAAACCTGCCTCCGATGAAACTCCTCCGACGTTTGCTCACCGCCGCGGCCCTCTGCGGCGCGGCCCTCGCGCAGAATACCGACAAGCTGGTCATCACCAGCGGCACCTCCTACGCCAAGGACGGCCGCACCCACGCCTACGTGATGTGGCAGCCCGGCGACATCTCGACCACCCTCGGGATGCGCTTCGGGGTTTTCCGAAAAGACGGCCCGATCGCCTCCGCCAACCCCTACGCCAGGGTCGGCATCACCGTGCTGCAGGGCAATCCGGAGACCGTCCGGGCTCTGCTGGAGCTGGGCGAAAAGGTCGACTTCAACGGCCACATGGTGAACGCCCGCATTGCCAGCATCTATCGCGACACCATCACCGGCGCGAACCTCGACAACGGCCCGGATGCCTCGCTCGGGGCGGCCGGCAAGCTGTCCTACCTGATCGCCGCCGCCACCGAAGATCCCGAACTGCTCAACCAGCTGCTGCTGCTCGGCCGCGCCCACCCGGGCGTGATGCTGGCCCTCGGCCACGGCTTCGTGATCCCCATGCCGGACGCCGCCACGCAGACCTTCGAAGTGCGCGAACTGGACCCCGCCGACCAGGTGGTGCGGGTCATCGGGCGGGTGGAAATCGACGCTTCCTCGCCGCTCTTCCCGCCCCCGCCGGGTCCGCCTTTCCAAGTGCTCCACGAGGTGACGCAGGGCACCTACGCCCACAGCGGCAAGGACAACCTCAACGCCCGCCTGCGCTGGGGCCAGGACACCGCGCTGCGCCGGGCGATGCCCTCGACCTTCGGCTTCGACCTTTTCCGCGTCAGCGAGGACTTCGCCACCTCGCTCGGCTGGGATGTCACGCCGCCGAGCCGTGACGCGCTGCTCGACCTGCTCGTCGGCGGCAGCCCGCCGCCGCCCGCGGACCTGGCCCGCGTCAACGAGCTGCCGATCATGATCGACCCGCCGCTGACGCTCGCCGAGGCGGCCGACGCGACCGATCGGGAAAACTTCTACTACGCCGACGACAACGGTCTCGCCAAGGGCGGCGTGCCCTTCAACGACGGCGACACCTTCTACTACTTCGTCGCCGCGCGCGACATCTGCGGCCGTCCCGGCGAGATCTCGCCGGGCCTGCGCGTCGTGATGTGCGACCGCCTGCCACCGCTGCCGCCGCAGATTTTTTCGGTGGAAAACGTCTTCGACGGCGTCTCGTCCGCGGCCGACTGGGACACGCTCGGCGGCCAGCAGCATTTCAAGATCCGCATCCGCCAGCTCGACGATGCCAACCCCGAGGAGGCCGCCTCCCGTTACCACGTCTACCGCTGGGCCGCCGCCCGCGATGCGCTGCGCAGCGGCTCGGATCCGACCGTCAACCACATCGGCAGCGTCGCCCACGTGCCGGGTCAGGAGTTCGTCGATTTCCACGACAACGGCGCCGGCGCGCCCTCGATGCCGGCCGACGCCTCGAAGACCTACTGGTTCACCGTCCGCGCCGAGGATAACACCTCCTGCGCGGAAAAGAACTACTCCGCCCATAGTAGCCCGGTCTACGGCGTCTTGCGCGACCGCGCCGGGCCCGACCGCCCGACCGGCACCGTGCGCGTCTGTCGCTACCGCGCCGGGGTCGAGGCCACTGGTTACGCTCGGGCTTCCTTCGACGAGTATGGCATGGACCCCGCCCGCGAGCTGTTCGGCGTCCGTGTCGTGCGCGACTCCCCGGCCGTCAAGTGCGCCCGGGTCGAGCTGCGCCGCGCCGACGGCTCGGTGATCGAGACCCGCATGCTCGTTTTTTCCGGCGAGGACTTCGTCGATACCCTGTTCCAGCGGGCGGAAAAGGACGGCCTGAGCGTGTGCGTGAAGGTCTGCACCCACACCGGGGTCTGGAGCAACTTCGCCTGCACCAGCCTGCAGGCGGAGACGGTCAAGGAGACCTTCAACCTTTACGGCTTCGTGACCTTCACCAGCCGGGACTGTCGCGACCACCGGCCGGAGAACCCCGACATCCCGGACCACGACGTGGTGCTGGTGGACGGCACCATCGATGCCATCAACGGCACCATCACCTTCCCCGCCACCACGGCGGAGTGGCGCGTCTACCGGCGGGTCGATCTTTCCGGCCCCCTGACCCTCATCGCCAAGGCCGAAGGCACCTCCCTGCCCTCGCCCGCGCCGTGGGTCGATGATGCGATTCCCGACGAGGCCGACACCATCGTCTGCTACTACCTCCAGGTCTTCGACGAGCACAACAACCCCAGCCCGCTGGTCCGCGTGGCCTGCGTGCGGCTGAAACGGACCGACCTGCCCACGCCGATGCTTTCCGAAGCCGCGCTCCAGCTCGGCACCAACGGCGAGGCGCAGGCCAAGCTGACCTGGTTCTGCGACCCGGTCGGCGTCGGACGCTTTGAAATCTTCGTCGCCTCCGAGACCAGCAACGACCCCGGCATTTCCGGCAACGCCATCTCCGCCGCGCTCGGGGATCCGGAGGCCTCGCTGGTGCTCGATGGCGAGTTCGAAGGCCGCGAGGTGGCGGTCCACCAGACCCGCCAGGTCGGCGCGCCGAGCTTCCTACCGGGGCCGGAGTTCACGACCGTGGTCGACATCCCGACCGGCCAGAAGCTGTTCTTCGCCATCCGCGCGGTCGGCGATGGGGCCTACGGCGCCCGTAGTAGCGGACCGCTGAGCAATCAGATCGAGACCACCTGGATCGTGCCCGATCCGACCCCGCAGCCGGTCATTCCCTGGCCCGCCCGTCCATTACCCTCGCTGCAAAACAACAACCTGCCGGTGCTCGACTACGTCGAGGGCGAAGGGCCGTATTTCGCCACCAAGCTGCCAGCCCTGCTCGATGCCGCCGGCGGCATCGTCATGGGGGCCTACGACCGGGTCTACGAGCAGACCTCCAAGGGAGACATCGCTTATCTCGGCGACGACCTCGAGCCGCTCGACCGGCTGTTCCGCTTCCGCGCCCAGGGCGGAGGGAACACCGCCGACATGCTGCCGCTGGCGCCCTTCGTGGTGTATCGCTACCAGGTCCCGAACGCGGTTTTCCCGGACGCCGTGCCGAACATCGTCCAGGTTTCCCCGCGCATCGACCGCATGGCCTGGGTGAAGAGCAACTCGTCCGGCCAGATTCTCCGCGTGGTCCGCGATCCATTCTTCCGCTTCCCGGACCTGCGCACCACCGACGTCCGGGTCGCCGTCGATGGCATCTACGGTCCCGACGAAACGCCCGTCTCGCTGGCCGGCAAGGACGCTTTCTCCGACCCGCCGCCCTATCTCGAAGGCAAGGAGGGCCTGATCGTCTGGATCGACCCCATGCCCTACATCAAGGACGCCAGCTACCGCTACCTGATCGTCCGCTTCGGCGACAACGGCGAGATTTCCCGCGTCATCCCCACCAACGTCGTGAACCCCTGACCGATGATTCCGATGAAAACGAAGCTCTTCTCCATCGCCGGTCTGCTCGCCCTCGCCGCACCGGTCGCCGCGTTGCCGGCGACGCTGCTGCCCTCCGGCGAGTGGTCGATTCCCACGGAAACCAACGGCCTCGTCCTGATCGACCAAGCCACCGGGCAGGTGCGCCGCGCCGTGGACGACGGCGGCAAGCTTGCCTGGGACAAGACCCCGATCCGCACCTATCTCCGCGGCGCTACCGACGTGGCCGGCGGGCTGGCCGGCGACTCCGGCGAGATGGTGGTGCTCACCAACCCGTGGGCCAACCAGATGGCCACGATCGAGCTCACCAATGCCACGATTTCCAGCATCACGGTTCCCCAGCTCGGACCCGTCGCGGTGAGCGAGATCGACACCGTCGGCCCCGAGCTGATGGTCTCCACCGCTCTCGCCGGCAGCGGCAAGGGCAACTTCCTCACGGTCCTCAACAACCTCCCCGCCGGCGGCAACCGCCTCGCGGAAAAAGGCGGCTACGGCGCCATCTCCCAGCTCGAGCCGCTGTTCGAGACGGAGGCCGGCGATCGCATGGCGGTCGGCCGCATGGTCGACAACGGCGATACCACCCTCTTCCTCGCCCGGCGCTCCGGCTCCTCCCTCGTCATGACCGAACAGGACGGTTTTCCGGAAGAATGGCAGCTCGCCCCATCCGTCCGCGGCATGGACGGCCGCACGCTCGTGGTGTGCTGGCGCAGCGGCGACACCGGCCTGCGCATCTACACGCTCAATGGCGGCATCGGCGCCGGCTCCAGCCTGGCGCTTACCGGCACGCCGGAGGTGGAAGGCCTGGACGGCATCGGCTCGCTCCAGCGCGTCCGCCTGGCCGGCGCACCCGATGGTTTCCTGGTCACGTCCTCCGATGGCACCAAAGGTCTGTGGGTGCGCATCGATGGCGGCGAAAAGCTTTTTCCCCAGACCACCTTCGAGCCGACCGATCGGAAGCTGCAGCTCAACGGCCTGGTCCCGGTCAGCGGCCACGGCATCGTCCAGCTCGACGGGCGGCCCGGCGACGTCTCATCGCGCTTCGCCAGCCACATCTGGAACGGCTCGTCGTGGGAAATGTCCAAGCCGGCGGCGATTCCCGGCCTGCTGCCGGTCGGCACCGACTTCGCCACGCTGTTCTACTTCAACAGCGACCCCTTCGCCACCGACACCGCCGCGCTGCTCGCTCTGGAAACCGTTCCCGACTGGACCTCCGGCTCGACCGGCAGCCCGTTCCCGCCCTCGGTCACCGGGGAAACCTACATCTCCACCCTTTCCGGGCTCGCCTCGCCCTCCCCGCGCTCGTTTTCCGCCCCCGGCGGCTCGAACTACCTGCTCACCAACCAGCACCAGCCGCAGCTCAGCATTTCCGCCCTGCGCGCCAACGACCAGATCCTCAGCCCCTCGCTGGTGGTCAACCCCGCCTCGGGTTCTTTCCCCGCCACCGTCGAGGTCAGCGCGCTTTACGACACCGCCCGCTACGAGCTCTTCTACCGTGAATCCAGTAGTTCCGCCGCGTGGACCAGCTGGCCCGGCTCGCTCTCCGTCAGCTACTCGTCCACCTGGTATTTCATGCTCGAGGACAAGGCGACCGGGGTTCCCGGCCCCATCCTCGGCCGCCAGTGGACCCTCCCCGCGGCGAACCTCGACGACATCGACTCGGATTCCGACGGGGTCCCCGACTTCGTCGAAATGAGCAAGGGCCTCGATCCCTTCGGCGGGGCCGACAGCGATGGCGACGGCGCTTCCGACCTCGAGGAAATCCTCGAAGGCACCGACCCCGCCGACGGCGCCAGCGTTCCCAATCCGCGCAATCCGGTCCCCCAGGGCGAGGGCATCCAGTGGCTCACCGCCGCCTTCAACCACCTTTCCACCGCCCGCATTTCCCTCACGGAAATGATCGACGCCCACGACATCGCCGGAGCCCTGCTGGCCAGCGACGACGTCGAGAACGTCACCCACCCCACCCTCGGCACCCAATGGGCCGCCGAGCCGACCTCGAACTCCAGCCCCGCGCAGACCGAGTGGGCCGCGCTTTCCACCGGCACCTTCTTCGACATCGGCGTCTCGATGAGCCCGAACGGTCGCGAGGTCATCCGCCTGGTGGACATCCCCTCGCCCTCCGGTCCCAGCATCGCGTTCACGGCCACCGGCACGGATCTCGACGGCGATGCCGCCAGCTGGATCGCCGCCGCGCAGGCCGCCTACGCCACGTGGTCGCCGGTCGGCGAGTTCACCGACATCCGTCCGCAACATACGATGGCCGCCGTACTTTGCGAGGCCATGCTCTACGACCAGCTCGCCGCCGCCGGCCTGCTCGGCAGCCCCGCCATCGCGCTCGACGCGTTCACCGCCTTCCCTTGGCGCACGCAGGACGCCTCGCGCACGCCGCTCGACCGCGCCATGGTCGCCGCGCTCGCCACCGCCGGCTACGATTTCTCCGAGCTCCGCGGCCTGGTGGAAACGGAAGTCCTCGGAGCCGGCGGCGCCGCCTTGCGCACCGCGGCCAACGCGATTTACCAGCGTCATGTCGCCCAGTTCGCCGGCAATCCCGCGCTGATGCACCCGCTGCCCGCGCTGCGCGTCTGGATCGCCACCGGCAGCCTGCCAGCCGACTACACCAACGCCGTCACCGGCTCGACCCTGAGCAACGCCAACGCCGCCATCGCGACCATCCGCGCCCGCTCGGCCGAGCCCTTCCGCCCGATCGAGACCTGGGGCGTTGAAGTCCTGCCGCAGGGCAGCGCCCCGCCCGGCGTCGCCTATCGCGCGGTCGGCACCACCTCGGTCGCGCTGCTCAAACCCACCGGCGAGCCCTTCCTCTTCGAGCAAGGACTTGGCATCGTCGAGGGCACGACCTTGTCGGTGACCGGCTTCACCGACGTCACCTCACCGACCGGCTATCCCGCGATGGAGGTGACCGCGCTGGTCTACAACTCGCTACCGGCCGCCAGCGCGCGCGACCAGGATGCGAACCTGCTCGATGACGAATGGGAGCGCTTTTTCTTCGGCAGCACCGGCAACGATCCGTTCTCAGTGCCGGCCGATTCCAGCTTCACCCTGCTCGAGCACTACCTCGCCGGCACCGATCCCCGCGGCGGCTCCGATCCCGCCGGCACGCCGGCCAACCTCGAACTCCCCGGCCTGACCATCGCCCCGGATTCGCCCGGCGTGTTCACCATCGATTTCACCTGGCCGGAGGAATACTTCGACCAGATAAGCTTCGCCGTCGAGGGCTCGCCCGACATGAGTCCCGGCAGCTTCGATCCCATCCCGGGCGCGGTCGTCAGCCATCTCGGCGGCGACAACTACCGCATCACCCTGCCCGCCGTCCCCGGCGACCAGGATTACCACTTCTACCGAGTCGTCCTCTCCCTCCCCTGAGTTCGTTTCTTCATCTCCGAGGTCGGCTTTAATAAGCATATCCAAAAGATCGACGCGTTTGATTTTATCGACATGATGGGCGGAGATGAATCGCTCTTGGCGCCTCGCTGGCCTTCTCCTGCCTCTGCTTCTCCTGCTTTTCGCTCTTTGGAAACATAAGGCAGCTTACCCGTCGTCCACGCACGACGCCGCAACCTCCCGGCTGCATTCCGAGCACGCTTCCTCCGCGCCGACTCAGCCGCGGACACCCCGAGCTTCCGGCGAGGCTCACGACCCGGCCATCGCCCTGGCCACCGCGCACCGCGAGCGGATGCGCGAACTGATCGCCACCGATCCCCAACGCGCCCTCGCCGAGGCGATCAGCCGCGCCGAATACGCCGCGCTGCCCGAGGAGATCCGCCCGTTCTACGAGCAGCCATTCAACGCCACCGCCACCCTGCGGGTGCTTCCAGTCTGCTCGGGGCCCGGCCACGAGCCGGATCGCATCCTGGAAATCAACGGCCGCTACCTCGATGCCTCCGTCTTCGGCCGTCGCCTCAGCCAGATGACGCTTGAGGAGGCACCCCTCCACGGCATCGTCCTCGACGGCCTCGCCGCCATCGCCGAGATGCCGCTCGAGCGCGTCGCTTCCGCCGACGAAGCCGCCCTTTCCCAGCTCCCCGTGGGAAATCCCGATCCCTCCCGCGATTTCGCCACCGGCGAGCCACTCGGAGTCGCCCCCGTCACCGCCCTGGCCGGAGGAAAGCGCTATCTTTTCCGGGATGCCGCCTCGATCGCCGTGGCGAACCAGCGGCTCGTCGCGCTCGACGAGGCCGTCGGACCGAAAAACGGCTCGCGCATTGTCTTCGAGCTCGCCGGCGGCGGCGATGGCACCACCGGGATCGACTGGCCGCTGATCGAAACCCTCGTCTCCGAGCAGGCCAGCAGCTGGTCGGAGACGCCGAAGTCGGTCTTCTGCATCCGCGTCGATTTCCCCGACGTCCCCGGCGAGACGGTCAGCCAGGCCACGCTGGCGAACGTGATGAACACCAGCGTCCGCGATGCGATCGAGGCCATGTCCTACGGCAAGACCTGGATCGATGCCGGGGTCAGCCCGATGACCGTCCGCATGCCGCAGCCGAGCACCGCCTACCTGCCCAGTGAGAACGGGCTGCTCCACGACGAGGCAAAGGATGCCTACCTCGCCCTCGCCGGAGCGACCGCGCTCGATGGATACGACATCGTCGTCGTTCATTTCCCCGGCATCGGCATCGCGAGCAGCAGCGGCACCATCTACGGCGGCCTCGCCGGCGGCTCCCGCCAGTGGCTTCAAGGCAGCCACTCCGCGAGCCTCATCACCCACGAGTTCGGCCACAACTACGGCCTGCCCCATGCCGGCTTCTGGGCCACCACCGATGGCACCGCCACCGGCGAGGGCAGCAACGAGGAATACGGCGACTTCACCGACGTCATGGGCGGCGGCTCGGTCCCGGAAGGCCACTTCCATCCGCTAGGGAAAATGCATCTCGGCTGGCTCGGTGCCGGCCAGTGGGCCGATGCCACCAGCTCCGGCACCTACCGGATCTACCGCTTCGACGACCCCGCCACCACCGGCACCCTGCGCGGCCTGCGCATCGACAAGACGGCCGACCCCGAGGACCCCGCCGAGTATTACTGGCTCGGCTTCCGCGCCGGCCACGTCGATGAGCCCGTGTTCCAGCAAAGCGCCTATCTCATCTGGCAGCGCCCCACTTTCAACAACCGCGCCTGGCTCATCGACACCACCCCCGGCTCGGCCGACGGCAAGTTCGACGCTCCCATCACCCTCGGCCGCACCTATTCCGATGAAACGGCCGGCGTCCACCTGACCCCCACCGCCACCGGCGGCAGCGGGGCCGACGCCTGGATCGAGGTCAACGTGCAGCTCGGCGACTTCCCCGGCAACCAATCACCTACGGGAAGCATCGTAGGTCCCACCACCGCGGACGCCCGCACCGCCGTCTCCTTCACCGCCTCCGCCTCCGATCCCGACGGCCATCCCCTCGCCTACAGCTGGGATTTCGGCGACGGCGCCACCGCCGCCAACCAGGCCGCCGTTTCCCACACCTGGACCGTGGGCGGCAGCTACACCGTCACCTGCACGGTCAGCGACATGAAAGGCGGCACCGCCGTGCTGACCCGCGCCGTCACCGTCGGCGACCCGCTCGACACGTGGAGCGCCACCCCCATCGGCCCCGCCAGGACGATCAACCGGGCCGCCTACCTCGACGGCCGTTTCGTCGCCACCGGCGATGACTACGCCTACCTCTCCTTCGATGCCGCCGGGTGGACCTCCATTTCCCTCGGGAGCGGAAACTTCAGCGGCGAGGGCATCGCCGCCGGCGCCGGCGATTTTGTGATCGCCGGTGAGGACTGGATCAACTCCGCCTGGGCGGCCGCCGCCTACCACTCGCCCGATGGCCGCAGCTGGCAGCGGGCCAACCTGCCCTCGTCCGCGCCGCTCAACGACGTCGCCTTCGGCAACGGCGTGTTTGTCGCGGTGGGCGACACCGGCACCGTGCTGCGCTCCGCCGACGGCGGAAAAACCTGGACCTCCGTCGCCGCCATCTCCGCGCAGAACCTCCGCTCGATCGCCTTCGGGGACGGCACCTTCGTGGTCGTCTCCGCCGACGAAATCCACACCTCGACCGAGGGCCTGACCTGGATCGACCGCACCTCCGGCCACTCCGCCGCCTCCTGGCATTCGTTCAACCGCGTCGCGTTCGCCGACGGCCGCTTCTTCACCGCGGGCTGGTATTCCAACGTCCACGTCTCCGATGACCTCGGCGCGACCTGGCGCCGGACCCCGGTCGCCGGCACCAGCGACTACGACATCGCCGCCCTCGGCGCCGGCGGCAACGCGCGGATCGCCTTCGCCGACGACAAGGACGAGTCGGACGCTCCCTCCCTGCTCGTGTCCACCGACGGCGACGCCTGGACCGAGAGCACCGCCACCCTGCCGGGCGCCAGTTTCGGCACGATCGCCTTCGGCGGCGGTGTCTTTTTCAGCGCTGCCGGCAACCCCGGCGAGGCCTGGACCAGCGGCAGCTTTTTTCCGTCGAACCAAGCCCCCATCGCCTCCGTTTCCGGCCCCACCAGCGCCGATGCCCGAACCCAGATCCTGCTCGAAGCCAGCGCCAGCGATCCCGATGGCGATCCGCTTCGCCTCGTCTGGGACTTCAAGGACGGCTCGCCCCTCGTCGAAGGCAGCGCCGCGGCCCACATCTTCCCCGGCGGGGGCAGCTACCAGGTCGAACTCATTGCCACCGACGAGCGCGGCGGGGTCACCGTGGAAACCCACGACATCACCGTCACCGACCCGCTCGACACCTGGAGCGACCGGGTTTCCGGCGTGACGGTGCACCTCAACGACATCGCCGCGAGCCCGACCCGGGTCGTTGCGGTCGGCGGTCGCCAGGGATGGTCGAACGAGCCGAACTTCCTCCACTCGACGGACGGCCTCAACTGGACCTCCGGCTCGCTCGGGCGCGACTTCAACACGCGCTCGATCATCTGGGACGGCAGCCAGTTCCTCGCCGCCGGGCAGGAATACGCCTTCGGCCCGGTCACCGTCCCGGTCAGCGGCTGGTATGGCGCCATCCACACCTCGCCCGATGGCATGACCTGGACCTACCGGCTCATCCACACCGGTGCTTCGCTGAATGGCATCGCCGGCACCGGCAGCCTCCATGTCGCGGTCGGCGACAGCGGTGCCATCTGGCGCTCCGCGGACGGCGGCGTGACCTGGAATTCCGTGCCCGCGCCCACCGCCCTGGATCTACGGGATGTGGCGTACCTCGACGGCACCTTCCTCGCCGTCACCGAGTCCTCCTACGCCGGTTCCCCCGTCAAGGTGCTGTCTTCCACCAACGGCCTGGTTTGGACCGATGTCTCTGCCGGCGCGGGCATCGGCACCTGGCAGGAGTTCGTGGAAATCGAGGCCCTGGGCGATCGTTTCCTGGCCAGCGGCTGGTATGCCGGCATCCGCCGTTCGACGGATCTCGGCGCGGCTTTCACCCTCAGCGGCTCGCAGAACCGCCGCTACAGCGGCTTCGCCACCGGCAACGGGCTCTGGTTCGCCGCCGGCATCGACTACGACAACAGCAGCGCTCCCCTCGACGCCATCTCGCAGGACGGCTCGACCTGGATCGAGCTCCCGACCACCGCCGCGGAAACCCGCAATGCCGCCGTCTTCTTTGCCGACACCTTCATCACCGTCGGCGAGAACGGCTCGATCCGCCAATCGGATGCCTTCTCCGCTCCCGCGGAAACGGGCTACGCGGCCTGGTCGCTTGCCCGGTTTCCCGAAGCTCCTCCGTTTTCTGATGCGGACGAGGACTTCGATGGCGATGGCCTGACCAACCTCCATGAATACCTCACCGGCACCGACCCGCGCGACGCCGCCGACCGGGTCGCCGTTTCCCTCTCATCGGACGAGGCCGGTGTCTTCGTGGAAATCCCCCGCTCTCCCTTTGCGACCGATGCCATCATCGAAGCCGAGTTTTCGACCGATCTCGACCAGTGGTCGCCCGCGGGCCTGACCGTGATCGAGAACTCGGCCACCCGCTACGCCGTGCAGGTCACCGACGCGTCGCCGCAAGGCTTCCTGCGCTTCAGGATGTCCCTGCTGCCGTGAAGCTCGGCAGGCGTCCGTCACCACAACTCGACCTCGACCACACCGAAGCAGCGGTCCTCCTCCACCCTCTCGGTGCGCACCACGAGTTCCCACTCGTCATCGAGGATCTTCACCGCCTCGTCGCCGCCCATCGGCACGAAGCTTCCATTCGCCAGGGAGGACGAGCGCTTCGCGACATAGCGCAAGGCATCGCCGCGGCGCCGCGGATACTCCACGCGCAGGATCATCCCCGTTTCGTCCGCCGCGGCGATGAAGTCCGGCAGTCGGCCTGCCGCTCCCGCAGTCGGAGCTGAGTAGGCCCGATCGCCATCGAGCCCGAAGGCATACTTCAGCAGGTTCGCCACGCCATCACCGTGCGGCGTGGCACCGGGCGCGGCGGCGATCCCTGCCAGGCCCGCGGTTTCCGACCAATGGTGGAAATCCAGCAGCCCGCCGACATCCATGATGTGCGGCTCCCGTCCCTCCGCCTCCGTGGTGGCCGCGAAGAACAACTCCCGCCCGACCACCGCCACCGGCATCGGCAGCGAGCCGCCGGAACCCGGCGCCACATCGAGCATCAGCCGGGTGCCTGCGGAGGTGCCGTCGGTCATCCACAGCTCTTCGCCGCTCGCGCCGTCATTGGCTTGAAAAAACACCATGCCGCCGACCACGTGCAGGTCCGATGGCTCGGAACCCACGGGCCCGGGGCGGAGATCGGCGACCATCACGGTGCCTTCCGGGCTGCCATCGCTGCGCCACAGTTCGCTTCCGTGGATGCCGTCATCCGCCGTGAAAAACAACTCGGTTCCCTTCGCCACCACGTAGGGGGTCGCCGGAAAATCCCAGCGATCCTCCTCGTCGCCGACCTGCTTGAGAAAGATCGCGGTGTCCCCCTGGGCCATCCACAAACGCTTTCCCGATGCCGGATCCTCCTCGAAGAAATAGAGCCGGTCTCCAGCCGCCACCAAGGGATACATCGAACCTGACCCGGTCCATCCCCCGACCGCCACCGTGCCCGTCGCCGTCCCATCGGTCCGGAAAAGGCCCGAACCTCCGCCGGTGAAGCCGGTGAAATAGGCCGCGCTCCCCACCTGGGTGAACCAAGCGGGATTCGACCCGCTGCTTCCGGACCTCACATCCTCCAGCAGGCGGGTCGTTTCCCCGTCCGTCCACCATGGTTCTTCGCCCTGCCCGGCGCTGACAGCGGAAAAAAGCACCCCTTCGCCGAAGACGCCCACCTGCGACCGAGCGTCTGATTTCAGAGGATTCGCGCCCGCCCCAGCGGCGACCCACAGCCAGCTTCCGCTTTCATCGTTGGCCTTGAAAAACACCCGCTCTCCCACCGCGACCACGTCGCCCACATACGAGGTCCCGCTGCCGGGCATGATGTCCTGCACCAGCGCCGTGCCGTTCACGTCCGACCTCCACAGCTCACTTCCATGGGTGCCATCGTCTGCTTGGAAAAACAGCCGCGTCCCCGCCGACGTGAAGCGGTTCGGCGAGGAATCTCCGGAACCCGGGGAGACATCGGCCAGCATCGCGGTGCCCGCCTCGCTGCCATCGCTCTGCCACGGTTCCTCGCCGTGCACGCCATCGTTGCCTACGAAGACCCATCCATTTCCCCACCCGGCCGATCCGCCCGGGCCGATCTCCACCCAGCCGTCCTGCGTGGTGGCCAGATCCCACACCATCCCCGTGCCCGCCGGGGTGCCGTCGCTCGACCACAGCTCGACGCCCGACACGCCGTCATCGCCGGGAAAAAAGAGCCCTTGCGGTGCCGCGACCGGATCCCGCGGCCACCAGTCGATCGTCGCCACCTGCGCCACCGCCCACGTGCCCGCCGCGGTGCCGTCGCTCCGCCACAACTCCCGGCCTTCTCCCCTTTCTAGGAAATACAGCACATCCTGCCACACAAGATACGAACTGGTCTCCAAGCCCGCACCCGCCGTGCGGATCAGGCGCAGGTTCGTGCCATCGGCATCGCAGGCCCACAAGGCCTCGACGCCCTCGCCCGCATTGACGGTGAAGCACAATGAGTCACCGAGCCACACCAGGTTCTTGGGAAACGAAGAGTCCACACCCGCCCGCAAGTCCGCCACCATCGCCGTCGTGGTCCCGTCCGAGCTCCACAGCTCGAAGCCGCCCGCCGCGTCCCGGCCGCGGAAAAACGCCCGGCCCTGGCGCACCGTCAATTGATCGGCCGCGCCCTCTCCCCCCGGCAGCACCGCGACCTGCTCCGCGGGCCCCTCCGCCACCCGCCACAGCTCCTTGGCGCCCTCGCGATCGAGCGTCATCCAGACCTCCCCGTCCGCGCCTGCGATCGAGACCAGCTCTCCCCCGCTCCCGAGGTCCGCCCTCATCTCCGCCGCACCGCTTTCCCCGACTCTCCACACCTGGTTGCCGTCCGCGAAATGCAGCTGCCCGTCGATCACCCGCAGCATTCTTGGATCCGAAATCTCCCGGACCGGTGGGAACGTGCCGCCCGGCAGGATCGGATTCAGCAACCACGTGCCCTCGGGTGTGCCGTCGGTCCGCCACAGGCTCCACCCGAACAGACTCGGCAGCCCGCCGCTCGTTCCATCGGTGAAATAAAACACCCCGCCGACCGACGCCACCTCCGCCGCCAGGCCGAAGTCTCCGCCGTCAGGGCGCTCGACCCTCATCACTTCCACGCCATCGCTCCACCACAGGCCCATGCCCTGGTCACCATCGTCCGCGAAGAAGAACACCCGCTCGCCCACCGCGCCCATGCGGCCCGGAAACGAACCCTGAAGGCCCACGCAAAGATCCCGCACCGGCCCGGTGCCGGCAGCCGTGCCATCGCTCGACCAGAGTTCGTGCCCTCTTACCGTATCGAAGCCCGTATAGAAGACCCGTCCGCCCGCGACCACCAGCTCGGATGGATCCACGCCGAGCTTCTCGGGCAGCGGATTCACATCCTTCACCAAGGTGTCTGCCGTCGCAGACTCGAAAATCGTCATGACGGCGAGGATGAGGGCGGTCTTGGTCACTGACCGTGGATCATGTTGAGCGAAACGGCCCGCGTCATCCCTTATCACTCCGCGGTTCATCTCAAGCGGATGGCAGCTCCAGGACAAAGGTCGCGCCATCACCGTCCGAGCAGGTCAACTCCCCTCCCAGGTCCCGGGCAAGACGACGCGACAGCGCCAGCCCCAACCCGACTCCCGGCTTGCTGCCCGCAGCCTCGTCAGCGGACTTGTGAAAGGGTCTGAAAATCTTCCACCGTTCGGCCGGAGGAATCCCCGGGCCGTGGTCGATCACCTGGATCCGCACCCGCCGTCCGAACTTGCCCGCCACCAGCTCGACCTGTTTCAGCTGACTCCGATCGGCATACTTGCCGGCATTGTCGATCAGGTTGAAAAGGATGTGCTCCACCGAGGCCTTGTTGGCACGGGCGACCGGATCGCCTTCCACCTGCAGAACCAGATCCAGGCCCGCGCTTTCCAGGCGCGACTCGAAGCGTTCACGCAGCGACTCGAGAAACCCGGCCACCACCACCCGCTCCGTCTCCGGGCTCGCTTTCCGCTCGATCCTTGAGAACGAAAGCACGTTTTCGACCAGATGCACCAGCCGGTCGGACTCGCGACGCATGGTCTCGAAGTAGCGGGCCTTCTTTTCCTCATCCTTCACCAAGCCCCCCGCCAACAGGTCGGAATAGAGGCGGAAGGTCGTCAGCGGCGTCCTCAGTTCGTGGGTCACCGCGGAAACGAAGGCAGCCCGTCGCTCGCTGAGACGCATGATTTTGAGGACGGTGGCGGTGCCCGCCACCAGCGCCACGATCACCGCCAGCCAGCCGACGGCCAGCGACCGGATGACCGCCGCGCCCACGCCCTCGGGGCCGGCGGCCGCCTCTCCCGGCACCAGTTTCCACGGAAATGAGGCAAGGGTCATTTCACCCTCGCCCCCCACCGTCGAGGGCTCCAGGGACGCCAGCGGAAGCAGGTCCGCGATTTCATCAAGCAGCAACCGCCGGAAGGCCGTCTTGTCGAGCCAGACCCCCTCGATGGACCGCACGACATCGCCATACTTGACCAGCCGCATCAAGAAGGGTTCGTCGCCGATCCAGGTCGGCTGGAAGGCACCTGCCGAGGACGCCAGCACCACCGCCGCGTCGCCATTGCCCCATTTCTGCTCGAGGCCCGCCTTGGTGACGGCCCGGTTCACCGCTTTGCCCCGGCTGGCGCGTTCATTGAAATTGAGCATCTGCTGGTCGGCCGGCTGATAGGGATCGCCGGCGGCCTCCTTCGGCTGGTCCGCCAGGATCATGTTGCCCCGCCACTGGTTGTCACCGGTGATCGTCGCGCACATGAATTGGTAGAGATCACCCGAGGACCGCTGGCCGGAAAGCAGCGCGCGGAGCTTCGTCATGGTCTCCTCCGCCAGGCTGCCATCGGGGATGACGCGACCATCCCGATCCACCCGGAATCGCAGCCGGACCAGAGGGCTTTCCCCCGCGTCCTGCGTGGCGTTGATGACCCGCTGGTTCTCCTCGATCGCGACCGAGGCCGCCAGCGTGTCCATCCTCCACAAGGAGAGGCGGATCCTTTCCTCCAGCCGGGCCCGGGACTCCGCGAGCGAGCGTTCATGCTCCGCCCGCATCACGCCGTGCGTGAGCCAGCCCATCGCCGCGAGGATGATCGCACCACAAACCGGCAGCGCCAGCCACGGAATCCAGCGGCATCTCCCGCTCATAGGTTCAGCCTCCACCCCTTGCCCCGCACCGTCACCAGCACGGACTGATCCCGATCGCGCAGCTTCCCGCGCAGGTGCATCACGTGCATGTCGAGCGTGCGCGTCTCCGTCCGTGCCGGATCGAGGCCCCACACGTGGCGCAGGATTTCCGCCCGCGAGACGACCCGCCCGGCGGAGCCGAGGAAATACCGCAGCAGCGAGGCTTCCCGGTCGGACATCGCGACCTGTTCGCCATCCGTGAAATGCACGACCCCACCGGCGAGATCGACCGTGCCACCGGGGATGGCGTGGGTTTCCGAAGGGGCCAGCCGCTCGCAGGTCCGGCGCAGCACGGCCTCCACCCGCGCCAGCAGCTCGCGCACGCTGAAGGGCTTCATCACGTAGTCATCCGCCCCGAGCCGCAGGCCCTTCACCCGATCGTTCTCCTCGCCGCGGGCGGAAAGGATGATCACCGGCTGGCCGGGACGCTGCCGCTTGAGCGATTCCAGCACCGCGAAGCCATCGCGGCCGGGCATGACAAGATCCAGCAGCAGCAGACGGTAGCTCGCCCGCAGGGCCAGCTCCAGGCCCGACACGCCGTCGGCGGCCTGCAAGGTACGATAGCCGCCGTACTCCAGCGCGTCGACCACGCCCTGGCGCACCGCCGCATCATCCTCGATGACCAGAATGGTCGTCTCCATCACCGTGCCATCCCATCCTCTCCCACCGGCCGAGGCAAGACGAACCGGCCTTCGAAGGGGATCCGCGTTCCCGAAAGCGGCAGGTCGGGCTGCAGCTCATACACGTTTCTGTAGCCATATCCGTAGAGATGGATGAAGGTCGGAATATTGAGCGCCAGCGGGGCCAATTTCATGGCCATGGACGCCGGGTCGCCGATGAAGTTGTTGTTGCAGTAGATGAGGATGCGGGTGGATTTGTCCGGAATCACCTCCGCCAGCGACTTCGAGGTGAAGTCCGAGAAGTTGAGATGCACCGCGCCCTTCACGTGGCGCAGGTCGAACTTTTCCCGGCTCCGCGTGTCGAGGATCACCGTTCCCTCCTCGCTCGCGAGGCGCAGGAACTCGGCTTCATCGACCCGCCGGTCGCGGCGGTAGGCCTCGACCTCGGCGGTCAGATCGCGGAATGCCGGATAGTCGATCCGGGCGTTGTCTTCATCAGCCACCAGAGTGGCGAAAAGACCCGCGGCGATGAGGGGGTGGATGGCTTTCATACGCACCGATCCTATCCCACGCCTCGCGCGCCGTCCGTAAAGGGAAGGTAAAATCCGCATCGGTAAATTCGAGGTAAACGGACCGGCGCGACCTTGCTCCTTTCCCTACCATCTCCCATGCTCTCGGATGATATGAAAACGTCCGTTCTGCTTACATCTGCCGCCTTCCTCTTCCCCCCCTCGCTGCCGGGATACGATCTCCACGAATGGGGCACCTTCACCACCGTCGCCGGGTCCGATGGCGTTCTGCTCTCCGGCGTGCAGCGCGAGGAGGAGGCGCTCCCGGACTTCGTGCGCCACCATCCCGGATTCCATCACGTGCCGCACGCCATCCGGGCGGGCAGCAAGTCCATGCCCCTACCGGTGAGCCACGTGACCGTGAAAATGGAGACCCCGGTGATCTACTTCCATTCCGACGAGGGATTCCGAGCCGAGGTGAAAGTGGGCTTCCAAGGCGGCAGCATCAGCCAGTGGTTTCCCGAGCGGAGCGGTGGCGAAACCGTGGAACCCGGCTCCGCGGCAGCCTTCCCGCCCCCCTCCTTCCTCGACTTTTCCAAGCCCTACCACGGGTCGATCGAGTGGGAGGTCGATGTCCTTTCCCCGCCCGAGAGCCGGAACACGGTGCTGTTCAAGCCCGGCGATCTCCTCCAGTGGACGCGCGCCCGGATTCCCGAGGCCAACGTCGTGCGGGCCGGCGACGGCTCGACGGAGGGTTTCCTGTTCTACCGCGGACTCGGGAACTTCGAGCCCGGCCTGCGCACCACGGTCGCGGCGGACGAAACGCTATCCCTTCACAATGACACCGGCGGCATCATCCCCTATCTCCTGATCTATGAGAAGATGAGTGACGGATCTTCCCGCTGGCTGCAGCACGGCGATCCGCTGCTACCGGGAAACGATCTCCGTTTTCCCGAATCGAAGCTCCGGAGCGGGAAGCCGGGCTTCGACGACGAGCTGTATTCCGAGCTGGTGCGGCACCTCGCCGGCCAGGGACTGTTGCCCTCCGAGTCCGCCGCCATGGTTCAGACCTGGTGGCAAAGCTACTTCGACACTCCGGGCCTGCGCGTGTTCTGGGTGCTGCCCGCGAGCCGCACGAGTGCCATCCTTCCGCTCCGTGTCGAACCCGCCCCCGAAACCACCATCCGCATCCTGGTGGGGCGCTCGGAGGTCATCCGGCCGCGCTCGGAACAGGCATGGCTCGCCCTGGCCACCTCGGAGATTCCCGAGGAGCGGCGGCAATGGGCAAGCCTGGTGGGCCTCGACCGCTTCGGCCTCGCCTATGCGGAAAGGATCAAATCGCTGCAGTCCCGCCCGAAGGAGACCGCGGCGAGATGACCGGGGACGGCGGCGGAATCTTGCGGACTCTGCGGAAGAAAAGGTTTCGCCGCCGGCACCTTCTGGTTGAATGGCGGAAGCCCAGGCAAGATCCCGCACCCACCCATGCCGACCGTCGTTTCTCCCTCCCCGCCCCTTCGCTTCCCCGGTGATCCCGCCGAGATCTTCTCGCTCGCCTACGCCAGCCGACCCTCGCGGGTGCTGCAGGGCCCGGAAATGCAGTCTCTCGAGCGCCAATCGGCCATCAACAACAAGGTGCTCAAGATCACCGGCCTGCTGATCTGGGACGACGAGTGGATCGTGCAGATTCTGGAGGGTGAGGAAGAGGAGGTGCGCCGGCTGCTGGAAAAAATCGAAGCCGACGACCGCCACCGCGATCTCCGCGTGTTTGCGGAGAACTTCACGCCCGCCCGGCGGCTCGGCGAGTGGAACATGGTCTTCCGCACCGTGCGCTACCAAGCGCCGAAGATGCGGGATTCCTACCGCGGGCTGGTCGAATCCCTGGCCGACACGCCGCTCAAGCTGGAACTCAGCGACGACCGCGTCGCGAGCTTCCGCCGCATGGCGGACCTTTGCGAAGCGCTCTGACGCCCGGGCATCTCCCGCTTGCATCCGCCCCGAACTGGCCGATGGATTTTGCTCTTCCACATGTCGCAGCCCGGCTCTTCCTCCTCTTCCTCCCAGCCCTCCGCCCCGCAGGCGGAGCGTTTCATCGTGGGCATCGGCGCCTCCGCCGGCGGGCTTGAGGCCCTGGAGCGCTTCTTCGAGGCGGTGCCGCAAAAACCCGGCCTGTCCTTCGTCGTCGTCCAGCACCTCTCGCCCACCTACGAGAGCCACATGGAGGAACTGCTCGGCCGCCGCACCTCGCTGCCGATCCGCCGGGTCACCGATGGCATGCCGCTCGAGCCGGACGCCATCTACCTGATCCCGCCGGCGAAAAACATGATCGTCTCCCAGGGCGAGCTGCTCCTCACGGAAAAGGACGGCTCGGCCCTCAGCTACCCGATCGATGCCTTCTTCCGCTCGCTCGCCAGCGAGGCCCAGAAAGCCGCCATCGCCGTGATCCTTTCCGGCACCGGCTCGGACGGCACGCTGGGGGCGGAAAGCATCCACGACGCCGGCGGGCTCGTCCTCGCTCAGGATGAACACAGCGCCAAGTTCGACGGCATGCCCTCCAGCGCAGTGGAGGCCGGCATCGTCGATCTGGTCATGGCCCCCGAAAAGATGCCGGAGGTCATCGCCCGCTATGCCTCGGACGATTTCGATCGCGGCGAGCTGGTCGACCGGCTGCCGCCGGAAATCCCGGACACCGCCCTGGAGCTGATCTTCTCCCGGCTGCGCGAGCGCTACGGGATCGATTTCAGCCAGTACAAGCCGAACACCATCTCGCGCCGGATCCAACGGCGGATCGGCATCAACGACGACCTCGACCTCGAAACCTACGCCAACCGGATCTCGGACGATCCGGGCGAGGTCGATGCGCTCTACCGCGACCTGCTGATCGGGGTGACGCGCTTTTTCCGCGACGCGGCCGCCTTCGAGAGCCTCATGGAAAAAGGCATCCGGCCCCTGGTCGCGCGCGAGGCCGAGGAGATCCGCATCTGGGTGCCGGGCTGCGCCTCGGGCGAGGAAGCCTACTCGATCGCCATCCTGGTCCACGAGGAATGTGAGCGGCAGAATAAGCCGTTCCGGCTGAAATTGTTCGCCAGCGACGTGCATGCCGATTCGGTCCGCCAGGCGGGCGAGGGCGTGTTTCCCGCCGAGTCGCTCGGCGATATGAGCCGGCGGCGGATGCAGCGATACTTCATCCAGCGAGAAGGAGGTTATCAGATCGTCGCCGAGCTGAGACAAGCCATCGTTTTCACCCAGCACAACCTGATGAAGGATGTGCCGTTCACGCGGCTTCATCTTATCAGCTGTCGCAACCTTCTGATCTATCTCCAGCCGAACGCACAGAAGCGCATCTTCTCCTACTTTCACTTCGGCCTGCGCACCGGGGGCATGCTGCTGCTGGGGCCCAGCGAGACCATCGGCGACCTCGAGGAGGAGTTCAGCGTGCTGGACAAGCACTGGAAGCTCTACAAGAAGCGCCGCGACGTGCGGCTGGTGAAGGAACACCAGCAGCCGGCCTTCGTGCAGACCGCCGCGGTCTTCCGCCAACCGGGCGACACACCGGCGCGCGAAGAAGGCTGGGACCGCCCGCGCCGCGAGCACGAGCTGCTGCGGATCTATGACAACCTGCTCAACCACTACATGCCGGCCGGCATCCTGGTCGATGACCGCCAGCGCGTGGTCCATGTCTTCGAGGGAGCGGAGCGCTTCCTGCGCATTGCGCGCGGCCGGGCGTCGCAGTCCTTGGCGGACCTCATCCGCGACGAGTTGAAGGCCTCCGTTTCCGGGGCCCTCCAGCATGCCACGAAGGACCAGCGCCCGGTCCGCTACACCGGCATCCGCCTGGACGGAAAGTCCGTTGACATCAAGGTGACGCCTTTCTCCGACCCGCAATCGGCAAGTACGACGTTCTTCGTATCATTCGAGGAACCGGCCGCGGAGGGGGACGGCGCCGAGGCGCGGGTCGAGTCCGGCCGGGTGATGGCCCAGGACGACCGGCGCGAGCTGGAAATGGAGCTCCGCTACACCAAGGAGAACCTGCAGGCGACGATCGAGGAGCTGGAAACCAGCAACGAGGAACTCCAGGCGACCAACGAGGAGCTGATCGCCTCCAACGAAGAGCTGCAAAGCTCGAACGAGGAACTGCACTCGGTCAACGAGGAGCTGGATACGGTCAACCGCGAGTACCAAAACAAGATCCGGCAGCTCACGGAGATGACCGACGACCTCGACAACGTGCTCAGCGCGACCGAGATCGGCGTGATCTTCCTCAATCCCGACCTGACCATCCGCAAGTTCACCCCGCGCATCCGGGAGACCTTCCGTTTCATGCGGCGGGACCTCGGATGCGACATCACGGGCTTCGCCCATCCGCTGCGCTACGACGGCCTGCGGGAGGACCTGCTGGAGGTGCTGGCATCGAAGAAGGCGCTGACCCGCGACGTGCGCGCCGACGACTCGCGGATCTACCTGCTCCGGGTCGGCGCCTACGAATCGGACCGCGCCCAGGGCGGGCTGATCCTTTCCATCGTGGACATCACGGCCATCACCGAGGCCGAGGGCCGCGCGCGGCGGCTCGCCGAAACCTTCCAGGCCGCGGTGCGGAACTTCCCGGAGATGCTGCTCGTCATCAACCGCAACAAGCAGGTCGAGTTCATCTCGCCCGACGCGGACGCCTTCATGCGCCGCTACGCCGCGCCGGGAGCTTTGCCGCTGGGTCTCGATGCCGACGTGGATGACGCGCTGCGCCACAACCGCTCGCACCTGCCCGTGGACTTCAACGGCGTGCGCGAGCTGACCCTCGACGACGGCACGCGCCGCGCCTACCTGAGCCGCGTGACGGTGTTCGAGGATTCCACCGGCGTGCCCGCCGGCGCGGTGGTCACCATTCAAGACGTCACCGAGTTCCGGATGCTCGATGAACTCAAGACCGACCTCATCAGCACCCTCAGCCACGAGCTGAAAAACCCGCTCACCGGCATCACCTTCTCGCTCGGCATCCTGCTCGAGGATTCGGCCGGGCAGCTGGAGGAAACCCAGCGCAAGCTGATCGAATCCGCCCAGAACGAGGCCCAGCGCATCCAGAAGATGATCTCATCGATGCTCGAGCTCGGTCGTTTCGAAGGCGGAGCCGGGCGCAGTGCGCTGGAAGACGTCGAGGTCTCGAAGCTGCTCGCCGAGGCGGAGGAAAACCACCACCACGCCGCGTCCGTCGCCGGCATCGAGCTGGTCACCGAGGTGGCCGAAGGCTGCGATACGATCCGCTGCAACCCGCGGCAGACCATCGTGGTTCTCGACAACCTGATTTCCAATGCCATCAAGCACAGCCCGCGCGGCACCACCGTGACCCTGCGCGCCGGGAACCACGGCGAGGGCACCCGCTTTTCCGTGACCGACCAGGGCCCGGGCTTCGACCCGCAGTATGGCGACCAGGTCTTCACCAAATTCTTCCGCATCCCCGGCAACGACCTCCACGGCAACGGCATCGGCCTCAGCATCGCCCGCCAGTTCGTCCTCGCCCAAGGCGGCACCATCGGCGTCGACACCGAACCCGGCAAGGGCGCGAGCTTCCATTTCACGCTGCCCTGATCGACCGGGAAACCCGCGCCGTTCCGGGGCCGCGCGGCAGCGTAGGGAAAGTTCGGTCCTGCCCGGCGGCGCACGGATCGTCGCGCGACCCGGTGTCGATCTTCGAAACGACCTTGATCCCGTTTGGAAACTTCACTAAGTCTCCGATGATGCTCCGGAAAGGGGAACCCGGAGGTCTTCACCATGCGGAGCGCCGCCCCGATATGACTCCTCCCTCTCCCGAAAGGTGATGTGCGGCACCCGGGGCGGGGTGCCGCTGAACCGATCATCACAGGACCATGAAACCGACTTTTCGAGCCCGCTCCCTCACCGCCGCCGCGCTTGCACTGGGTCTCCTCGCAGAGGTCGGAAACGTCCGGGCCGCCTTCCCCGTCGCACATTTGACCTTCGATGATGCCCTCGATCTCGGCGCGGACAGCTCGGGAAACGGCAACGACGGCACCCCGTTCGGAACCCCATCCCCGGCAGCAGGCATTTCCGGCGGAGCCGCCGATTTCACGACGGGAAACCATACCTTCCGCTGGACGGGTGAGAGCAACCCGGTCGAGAACGTGCTCGAGGGCGACTTCACCTTTTCCGTCTGGGTGAACACCACCGCCACCGGGGGCGGAGCGGGCAACTCGCTCGCCTACCTGGGCCAGGCGATCATCTACGCCGATGTCTCCGGCATCAGTGCCGACACCACCCCCATGGCGCTGAACGGCAGCAACCTCGCGTCCCTCACCGCGGGCACCGGCATGCTGTCCACCTCTCCGATCAATACCGGCCAATGGGTGCATCTGGTGGTCACCCGCGACTTCGGGGGCGTGGACCGCATCTACGTCAATGGCGCCGCGGAGGGCGCGATCAGTTCCTCGGCGACTCAGGACCTCAGCGGCCGCAACGAAGTCGTTCTCGGCGGCAACCTCATCGACTCCCGCTATTTCAACGGCCTCATCGATGACTTCCAGGCCTACAACGTGGCCCTCTCCGCCTCCCAGGTGGCATGGCTGCATCGCCATCCCGGAGCGAGCCTGCCGGACTCCGCCTACGCCGGCATCACCCTCTCCAACGGCGTCGCCTACAGCCAGAACTTCAACACCATGACGGCCACCACGCAGACCTTCCCCAACGGCGTCTTCGCGGAACCCGTGAACCCTCCCGCCGGCTGGACCTTCGAGGGCAACGGCGCGAACCTCGGCAAGGCCGGCGAACGCGCGCTCGGCATCGGCACGGCGCCCGACGCGGCCTTCGGGGCCAGCTTCGTCATCGAAACCGGCGGCGAGGAGGTCGCCCTCGATTTCGCCTTCACCGCCGAGCAGTGGTATCAGGTCGGCAGCGGCGCCATCGGTTCATTCATCGATTTCGAATACAGCACCGATGCGACCTCGCTCACCACCGGCACCTGGCAGCCCTTCGATCCCTTCGACTATCGTCGCGAAATCACCCTCCCGCTCGGTGACCGGGCCACGGATGGCGACGAGGACGACCACCGGGAGGAAATCCAGGGCACGATCACCCTTGCCGACGTCCCCGACGATTCGGTGATCTGGATCCGCTGGACCGGCGTCCCCGATGCCAGCACCGGCGGAACCTTGCGGCACGATGGCCTGAGCGTGGACGACTTTTCCCTCACCGCCACCTCCTCCTCCGTCCCGCCGCCGACGATGATCGAAATCACCTCCCTTTCCGGCGGGCCCGGCTCGTCCGTGTTGACCTGGGAAACGACGCCGCCCGGAGCCGCCGTCGATCTCTACCGGAGCACCGACCTCACGACCTGGGGTGCGCCCCTGTCGACCGGCCTCGCCTCCGGCAGCTTCACCGACAATGCCGCCCCCAGCCCGCGGGCGTTTTATGTCATGGTGCCCGCCGGTGATCCCGGCCCGTGACCCACGGGCAACCCTGCGGCCCGATCCTGTCGTAGGAAAACGGGCGGCTCGGGCCCAAGCCCGGACCTGCTGCCGGCCACCGTCACGGCTGATGTCACGAAGAGCACCACCGCCGGCGCTTCGCCAGCTCGCAAGCCACTCGATTCCACATCTCCGCCTCCCAGAAACTCGAGGCGAGTCTCCCAAGACGGGGAAGCCCCCTTTCGATCCGGTGAGCTGGAGAGTTGATATAAAAACCTGACCTCGTCCAAAGCATTCCCCCTCACGTCCGAAGCGTCCCCTCTCGCGCCGTTGGCGTCTCTTTTCCCGGCGAGGGAGTCTCTTTTCCCAGCGAGGGCGTCTCTTTTCACGACGAGGGCGTCTCTCTTCCCAGCGAGGGCGTCTCTTTTCACGGCGAGGGCGTCCCTTTTCCCGGCGAGGGCGTCTCTTTTCCCGGCGAGGGCGTCCCTTTTCCCGGCGAGGGCGTCCCTTTTACCGGCGAGGGCGTCTCTTTTCACGGCGAGGGCGTCCCTTTTCACGTCCGGGGCGTCCCTTTTCACGGCGAGGGCGTCCCTTTTCACGTCCGGGGCGTCCCATTCTCCGCTGAATTCACTCTCCTTCAGTCGAGTCGTTGCCTCCGGCAGCATGGGGGACGCTCGTGCGCTCGTGAACATCGAACGCCGCTTCAAATCCGCCGAACGCCGCTTCAATGCCGTCAAACGCCGCTTCGACGCCATCGAACACCGCTTCGAAGCCATCGGACGCCGTGTCGAAACCGTCGAACGCCGATTCGAAGCCATCGGACGCCGTGTCGAAACCGTCGAACGCCGATTCGAAGCCATCGGACGCCGTGTCGAAACCGTCGAACGCCGCTTCGAAGCCATCGAACGCCGTGTCGAAACCGTCGAACGCCGCTTCGAAGCCATCGAACGCCGCTTCGAAGCCATCGGACGCCGTGTCGAAACCGTCGAACGCCGATTCGAAGCCATCGGACGCCGTGTCGAAACCGTCGAACGCCGCTTCGAAGCCATCGAACGCCGTGTCGAAGCCACCGAACGCCGCTTCGGAGCCGTCGGGAGCCGGACAGAGCCGGAAGAGGCCACAGAAGGAGTGGAGTTCGGAACCGATGTCGCCTGCGGCCTCGACCGACCACGAATGGCCGCACCGCCGTACAGCCTGTAGAGGCTGCCGATGCTCCCTTACAAATCGTCCAAGGGGCTGGCCGCCCTTCCCTCCATCGCATGGACCACGTGAGTGTAGATCTCCGTCGTCTTCACGCTGGAGTGTCCGAGCGCAAAACGGTGCCTCAGCGTGTGGGCCGAGACCTTTTTGGCGATTCCCGCCCTTTTGACGGCTTTCGACAGCCATTGGCTCACCGCTCCTTCCAGCAGATGGTGCCGCTTCAGATCCCCATCGCGGGGGTCCTCCGCCCGCTGGGCCGTCGGAAACACCCAGTACCATTCCCAGCTGCGCGAAAGTTTTC
>NZ_BAABRI010000031.1:0-46024 GCF_040362925.1 Haloferula sargassicola | reverse complement strand
CCACGGACCACGGACCACGGACCACGGACCACGGACCACGGACCACGGACCACGGACCACGGACCACGGACCACGGACCACGGACCACGGACCACGGACCACGGACCACGGACCACGGACCACGGACTATAGGAAACCTTTCGAGTCCTATCTATCACATGTCTCGCGGAGGAAATGAGTGGATAGACGTGGCCTCTTCCCTCCGGCCTCGTTCCCTTGGCGATAACTGGGAAGATGAGCCACGAAACGCATGCCCTCATGCTCCCTTCAATCGGTGACTCATCTTCCCTTCCCAATCGCATCCAAACATCATGATACCCCTCCATACCACCTTGTTGACCACCGAGGAGCTCACCACCGCCGCCTTGCGTCTCGCCGCCATCTACGGTCCGCTTCTCAGCGGCCAGACCTTGCTGGAGAAGATCGGCGAGGCCATCGAACAGGATCGCGCCGCCATCGTACTCGCCGCGTCCCGCAAGTCGGGAAGCGATTTCACCGGCCTCCTCAAAGAGGGGGACACCTTGCGGGATGCCGCCTTTGTCGCCCTGCGCGACTTCGTCGGCTCCTGGGCCAAAAACCCCATCGCCACGGCCGAACAATCCGCCGCCGCCGCCCGGCTTCAGGAGATTTTCGACCACCACGGCAACACCCTCCATCGTCTCGGCTACAATCGCCAGAGCGGCAAAATGGAGGAACTCATCGAGGACCTTCAATCTTCGGTTTCCACGGCGGATCTCGTCACCTTGAGCCTGACCCCGCTGTTCGCCCAGATGGAGCAGGCCCAGACGGCTTTCGAAGGACTCAAAGCGGACAAGGCCGCCACCGAGGGCGGGCTGGAACTGCCCACCATCGCCGAGCATCGCCCGCGCCTGGAGCGGCACCTCAATCTCCTGCTCTCCAACCTCGCCACCTGGAACGACCTCGATCCGACCCCCGCGCTCACCCAGGCGATCGGGCCCATGGACGAAGTCATCACCCAACTGATGGCCCCGGCCCTGGCGCGCCGCACCAAGATCAAAAGCACCACCGAGGGCGAGAACCCGGCGCCGCAGGCATGAACGCCCGGGAGGCAGGCCTCTCCTGCCTGCCGCCCTTCCGCTTGAATCGTCAAACCCCGGGGGGTTAGGCAGCCTCATCCTCCGTCAGGCACTCAAACCCCGCGGGTTTTCGCTCCCGCAGAGTGTCAGGCCGCCGAACCCGCCGGTTTTGCCGTCCTCGCACTCCGTCAGGTGCTTAAACCCCGCGGGTTTTGGCTCCCGCAGAGTGTCAGGCAGCCGACTCCGCCGGTTTTGCCCTCCTGGCACTCCGTCAGGCGCGCAAACCCCGCGGTTTTTCGCTCCTGCAAAGTGTCAGACCGCCCAACCCGCTGGTTTTGCCCCCCTCGCACCCTGTCAGCCGGGTAGAGGTTCGCGGTCTCCCATGTCCCAAGCGATGTCGATCTGATCATCCCGAAACCGGGGTTCCTTCCTCAGAAAATGGATCACCTCAGGATCGCACGGTGAATGGATGTGCCGCGCGAAAAGGACTCGGATGTTTCAGAGCGGAAAGGCCACGCGAACACCCACGGACCTTGCCATCGGAGATGGCATTTCTCTAACCTCCACTCGTGCCAGCCCGCAAACGCGCCGCGAAATCCGCCAAGAAAAACTCCGCCCCCCACCTCGGCTTCGAGGCCAAGCTCTGGCTCACCGCCGACAAGCTCCGCAACAACATGAACGCGGCGGAACGGAGCGGAGCGACATGGACGACCATCGGGAGCCCGAAGGGTTGGCGCGGGGGCGCCAATCAATTCTACGCGCCCTCCTGCGTCGTTCGCCTGCTGGTGGAAATGCTCGCCAACTTTACCCCCCTGCGGCAAGGCTGCCCATTTGAGGTTCTCAAACGCTTAAATAATTTGTTCTCTCCTTCAGGCAATGAACTCCCAACTTCTCAAGCGTTTGTTCCGCGCAATCCAATCCGGTTCCGGGTCGGATATGGAGGTGCTGTGCCGCAAGGTGGTGGAAGAGGAAAAAAAGGCCGGCCACAACCGGGTGGCTGAGGAATTAGAGCGAATCCTGGGACGCCCGGCGGCTCACCCGACCGCTCCCCGGGAGCTTTCGGCGCTACCCACCAGCAAGAGGGATTCGGCTCCGCTCCTTCAGGAGGTGCCCCGCGATCAACTGCGGCACGCCATGGTGTTGCCGCCGTCCGTCGAGCACCGCCTCCACCGCATTGAGAAAGAGTTCGCCGCCCGGACTCGACTAGCTCTCCACGGCCTACAGCCTCGGCGCAGAGTCTTGCTTCACGGTCCTCCGGGATGTGGAAAGAGCCTTGCGGCGGAACGCCTTTCCTTCAACACCGGGTTGCCGCTTCTCAAGGTTCGCTTCGATACCCTTCTTTCTTCTTACTTCGGGGAGACCCATTCTAATCTCCGCAAGGTATTCGATGCAGCACAGGCCACGCCGTGCGCCCTTTTCCTCGACGAGTGTGACACCCTTGCGCGTTCGCGCACCGAGCGCAATGACGTAGGGGAAGCCACCCGCATCACCAATGCCCTGCTTGAGATGCTGGAGGATTACCATGGAGATGGACTCGTGATCGCAGCTACCAATCTGGACTCCGCTCTCGATCCGGCACTGATCCGCCGCTTTGACGAGGTTTTGAGGATACCACTGCCCTCCGCCTCGGAAATCGACGGAATTCTTCGCACGTCGCTCTCGGGCGTGACCACGGAGAAATCCATGCCGTGGAAGACCATCGCATTGGAAATGGACGGGATGTCGTGCTCGGAGGTCACCCAGATCGCCCGCAACGCCGCCAAACACGCGGTGCTCGAAGGGCGCAAAAAGGTCACGGAATCGGACATGCGCTTCGCCTTGGCCGAAATTCACGAACGTCATCATCAAGCTCCGTGATACATTCCATCGCCTCCTGCACCCATGCCCGAATCCATCGACTTTCCACATCTTCACTGGAGCTATGAGGGGCCATACGAGGCCTCCTTCAACGGTGGTCGCGGGCAGGATCAGGAGTCTGCCGCCGCGAAGGCTGACCGGCCGGGGCATGTGGGAAGATTGCGAGGGCAACTCTCCACACTGCGTACTGCGGCACGAGCGACCGATGAAGCGAGGAGAGCGGTCGGATTGCCTGAACTGAGGGGGAAGGGTTTCATCCTGCGGGTTCCCGAAGGCACCGATGTCGATGCGCTGGCTCACGCGCTCGGCATCGAATTGGTCGCCGAGACGGAAAGCGGACTGATGTTCGCCGCAAGCGATACGTTGGATTTGGATCGCTTCGAGGAGGTTTTGGCGAGATTCGCGATCGATGCCCGTGGCGGGGGCGGTGCTGCCAGTGTCCTGGAGGTTTTCGAAGATGGGGCCGACGACCGTAAACTCGCGGAATTGCTTGTCGGGTCTGTTCTTCAGGCCTGGCCCTTTGACGACGCGACAATCTACACCTTTGATGTCGGAGTCCAAACGTCAGCAAGCACGCGGGAGTGGGAATGGACCAGACGTCCTAGGCGACACAGGGATCAGAGTGTTGAGGAACATGCCCGCCAAGTAGCCGAAGTGAGGCTCGCTGATCACATCCGCGCCGAGGAGCAGTGGATGGAGGCGGCAGACGAGCGGTACCGGGAGTTGGAAGCGATTGTCCGCCACTACAACGGCGAGGTTATGGACGGAATGACGCATGCCGAGGCACGGGAGACACGACACGGCATCGTATTCCCGGACAGCATCGAGGTTCGGATCCGCATGTCTGGTTCCGGCTTCCGAGACCTCGTCGAAAACTCCCCTCATCTCTTCGAGGTGTCCTTGCCTCCCGACGTATCATTTCTACCGGGTTCTCCCGAGCTGGCGGCGGTGGATCTTGAGTTCGAACTCCTCGCTCCTTCCGAGACCGCGCCTAAGGTCTGCGTGATCGACAGTGGCATCGAAGAGGGACACAGATGGCTCGCCCCGGCAATCGATACCGCAACGAGCCGATGCTTCATCCCCGAGGATCAAGACGACGATGTGGCGGACTTTGTGAATCCTAGAGGGCATGGAACTCGTGTTGCCGGTGCAGTGCTGTATCCGCGGGAGATTCCAAAATCGGGAGCCTACCAACCTGTCGCATGGATCCAAAACGCTCGGGTTCTCGATTCTTCGTGCAAAATCCCGATTTCACTACCTCCTGAGAGCTACCTAACTCAGGTGGTGGCGCACTACCACAGCGGGGAGAAGCCGACCCGAATTTTCAATCATTCGATTGCGGCAGAGTCACCATGCGCTTCCAAGCGGATGTGCTCGTGGGCGGCAAAGATCGATGATCTTGCCCATCGCCACGACCTTCTGTTCGTGCAGGCGCCGGGCAATGTGGAGCCTCCGGCGATTTACGGCGTTTTGCACGCTGGAGGCGCGCACCCCGATCAACTTCTGGACGATTCGTCCAAAGTTGCTAGTCCCGGGCAAAGCCTGCATGCGCTCACGGTTGGGTCGGTGGCACACGCTGTATTTAATGATGGAACCCGCCAGTCGTTCGCGCAGCATGTCGGCCATCCATCGGCATTCTCCCGCGGCGGCCACTCTCCCCTGTGGAACGTGGTAAAACCTGAGGTGGTCGAGTTCGGGGGGGACCGGATTCACGAAATCCCGCTGACGCGGATCATGCCAACCCGAACGGAAACGTCACCTGAGCTTGTCGCCAGTACCATGCACGGCCAGCCAGCGATTTCCCTCGATGATGTGGGCACTTCCTTTTCGACTCCCAAGGTCGCCCATATTGCGGCACAGATTCAGGCTATCTTCCCCACGGCTTCATCCCAGCTTTATCGGGCACTCATCGTTCAGAGCGCCCGATGGCCAGAATGGGCCGAATTTGAGCCCGACCGTGACAAGGTTCTCCGGCTGATTGGATACGGGCTGCCTTCGATCGAGCGCGCGACAAGCAATACTCCCAACCGCGTGACCCTGATCACAGAGCAAGCGGAGGAGATTTGGAGCAAGCACTATCACCTCTATCGTATCCGCGTCCCCGAGAGCATTCGTGGTGCCGCATTGGAAGGGAGAATCCGGGTGGATGTGACCCTTGCATACACCGCCAGCCCACGGCGGACCCGGTCTCGCAGGACCGGCTACTTGGAAACGTGGTTGGATTGGCGGGCCAGCGGACGCGATGAGCCAGCCGATCGGTTTGCGGAACGGATGGAAGGGAAGAGGAAGAACGAGTTTCCGGGCTTCCCGTGGAAGATTCACCAAAACACCCAGCACGGAGAGGTCGAAACCAGCAGGGACAAGGGATCCGTTCAAAAGGATTGGATGGTGCTGCAGGCGAATGAACTGCCTGAGGCATTCTGTATCGCAGTCCGGGCGCATGTCGGGTGGAACCACAAAGAGGGTGGCGGATTGGCCCGGTATTGCCTCGTGGTGTCCTTCGAGTCGCTGGACATTGATTTGCCCGTTTATGCCGCCGTTCAGGCTGAGATTCGTGGGAGGATCGAAGCGGAGACCGCGACCGAGGTCGAAATTTTCTAGCCGTGTCGCAAGACCCTGCCGATCAAGCCTTCGTAATTCTCTCCTCGGTCAAAACTTGCAGGCAATGATTCCAGAGCCATCGAGTTCCGTGCCGCCAGCGACGAGGCGGTGGCGATCCGCGACGACGTTTCGTATTTCCAAGCACTCCAGGCGGCGCTGAACAAACAGAGCGGCACGAATCGCAAGAGCCCGGACCAGATCGACGCGGCGATCCGGCAACTGGTGAGCAAAGCGATCACCACCGAGGGCGAGGTGATCGACGTCTTCACTGCGGCGGGCCTCCAAAAGCCCGACATCAGCATCCTCAGTGACGGCTTTCTCGCCGAGGTCCGCGGGCTGAAGCACAAGAACGTGGCGGCGGAGTTGCTCCGGAAGCCGCTGAACGCCTACCACGACCGGGCGATCTCCACGCTGGAGGTGATCGAGGAGCTGATCAAGCTGACGAAGGAAATGGACGCCGCCACGAAACGCGGCGAGGACCTCGGCCTGACGGATGACGAGGTGGCCTTCTACGACGCCCTCGCCGCCAACGAGAGCGCGGTGCGGGCGATGGGCGACGACAAACTGAAGGTGATCGCCGCCGAGCTGATCACGATGGTGCGGAAGAGCGTGATGATCGACTGGACGCTGCGGGTCAGCGCGCGGGCGAGGATCAAGGTGATCGTGAAGTCGATTTTGAGGAAGTATGGGTATCCACCGGATCTTCAAGCCGACGCGGTGAAGACGGTGCTGGCGCAGGCGGAGCTGCTGGGTGCGGCGGGGGTGAGCGGGGAGCGGGGAGCGGAAGAGGAAGCGGGCCGCTTCCACCACGGCCTGCGGCGGGCCGCCGCAGCCACTTGGCGGGTGCCCGGTAGGACTTGCTTGAGGGGGAAAGCAGGGCTATCGGGCGGGGCATGAAGCGCTGGATGACGCTGCTGGCCGTTTCCGTGGTCCTCTCGGCCTGCGGGAAACGCGAGGAAGTGACGGTGGATGGAACCCGTCAGCAGACGATGCGTGACGAAAACCTGAAGCCGACCGCGGACGACGACGCGCGATTTGCCAACTCGATGCCGCAGATGCCCGGCAACATGATGGCCGGTGGCGCGCCGGCGGCCTCGCCCGTGGTGGCCGGCTCGGTGCCGGACGGCTGGAAAGAGGCGCCCGCGAGCATGTTCCGGCTGCTCAACTACACCTTCGGCGAGGCTGGCGAGGTGTATGTTTCCGCCAGCCGTGGCGGCGTGCTGGAGAATGTGAACCGCTGGCTCGGTCAGTTCGACAAGCCCGCGCTGACCAGCCTCGATGGCCTGGAAACCACCCAGTCCGCCGGCTACGAGGGGGTCTGGGTCGCCGCCGACGGTCGCTTCGGCGGCGCGATGGGGGCGGAGGCGAAGGACGATTGGTCGCTGCGAGGCGTGGTGCTGGAGAAAAACGGCGAGATCCTGACCGTAAAGATGATGGGTCCGGCCGCGGCGGTGGCGGCGGAGGAAACGAATCTCCGCCAGTTTCTCGCTGATCTGAAGCCGGCCTCCTGATTCCGCCCCATGAAGCGCACGTCTTTTCCCGTCTCTCTCTGGAAATTCCTCTCCGGCTACGGCCTGGCGACCACGCTGCTGGTCCTGCTGGGCGTGGAAACCTGGCTGGCCACGCTGGAAATGGTCGACGCCGGCCTGCTGGCCACCCTGCGGAAGTATTTCCACTGGTCCTCTTGGTACCTGATCCCGGAGATCCACGGGAAATCGCTGCTGGTGCCCTTGCCCGGCGGCTACTGGGTGTGCGCGCTGCTGCTGGTGAATATGATCTGCGGCGGCCTGATCCGCGCGCGCAAGGGATGGAAGACTGCCGGCGTGCTGCTGGCCCACTTTTCCATCGTCTTCATGGTCGCCGCCGGCGGGGTGGCCCAGCTTTTCGAAAAGCGCGGCGTGATGTTCCTGATCGAGGGCGAACAGGCCGACTACGCGGTCTCGCTGAACAAGCCGAGCGTCGAGGTGATCGAATTCGACGACGGCAAGCCCACCGGGGAGGTGGCGGTCGCGAACGAGCCCGACCTGCGCGGGCTGAAGCCGGATCACACGCGCGTGCTCGATTTTCAAACGCTGCCCTTCAATCTGGAAATCACCGGTTGGCAGGCCAACGGCGTGGTGCGGAAGGAAGGCGACCAATGGATGCTGCGCCCCATGCCGCTGGAGACCGAGGGTGAAATGAACGCTCCGGCCTGTGTCGCGCGGGTGGTCAACAAGGATGGCACCACGGGCGAGGCCTTCATTTTGGCCGTCCCGCCGGTCAGCACGGGCCAGGAGAGCTACCCGCCGCGCAAGGTCGAGGTGGACGGCCGGACCTTCGGCATCCGGCTGGTGAAGGAAACCATTCCGGTGCCCTACACGGTGAAGCTCGATGACGCGGTGGCGGAGTACTATCCGAACTCGATGCGGCCGAAGTCGTTCAGCAGCTCGATCGAGCGCATCGGCGACTCCACGGTGCCGGTGGAGATCTCGATGAACGAGCCGATGCGCTACGGCGGCTTCACCTTTTTCCAACGCACCATGAGCGGTGCCGCGCAGATGAACCAGGGGCCGGAATTCTCGGGCTTCGAGGTCGTCTCCAATCCCGCTGACAAATGGCCGGAGTATTCGCTCTATCTTGTGACCGCCGGCCTGCTCATCCACTTCATCACCAAGCTCGTCATCTTCATCGCCGGCGGAGCCGGCCGACGCCAACCCCAGGAAGCATGAACCGCCCCGCCCGCTGGATCCTTTTCATTCTCGGCATGCTCGCCTTCGTCGGCGTGCTGGTCACCGCCGCCCGCGATGCGCGGCCGCCGTCGTCGGAACGCGTGGTGAAGGGCTACACGCCGTGGCAGCAGGAGACCTTGGACCTGGCGGAGTCGATCCCGGTGCAGGACGGAGGCCGGGTCAAGCCGCTGGTGACCTACGCCGGCTTCACGATGCTGCGGATCCACGGTGCGCGCTCGATGAAGATCGTGGCGGAGGAAGGCGGCAAGGCGATCCGGATCAAGCCGCTCGCCTGGATGCTGGACATTTTTTTCCGCCCCCAGTTCGCGGTCGAGGAGCCGACCTTCCGGATCGATGACTCGGCCGTGCTCACCGCGATCGGGGTGGAGGCTCGGGAAAAGCGGGACCGTTACAGCTACGAGGAAATCCTGCCGGGCCGCGACCGGCTCTTCGAGCTGGCGCAGGGCTACAACCAGATTCCCAAGAAACAGCGCACGCCGCAGGAGCAGCAGCTCCTCGACCTGGGCGAGAATTTTCACAACTACGAGCAGTTGCTCGGGGTGTTCTCGATGGCCCGCACGGGCTTGCGGATGATGCCGATCGGCAGCGGTTCCGGAGACGAGGCCGGGGAGGAAAAATACACCGGGGTGGCCGAGGTGATGGCCACCGCTCCGGTGATCCGGCAGGTGCTTCAGGATGCGCAGACCCAGGGCCGCGAGATCCCGCCTCATGTCCGCAATCTGCTGCAGCAGGTGTTCGATGGCGCCAACGCTTCCAGTGCCGGGCTGTTCCTGTTTCCCCCGGCCAACGCGGAGGACGATAAATGGCTGAGCCCCGGCGAGCGGGTGATGAACGTGATGGAGATGAAGACGCGCGACGTCGAGGGCTCGATCGCCGACATCAAGCATATCGAAAAAGCGTCCCGTGCGATCTACGATTCCGAAGCCGACTTCCGGACCGAGCTGGGCGCGTTGAAGGACGACCTCGTTTCCCGCGCCGAGGCGCGGGGCGAATACGACAAGGTGCCGCTGGAAGCCGAATACTACCGACGCAACTGGCTGCTCCACGCGCTGGTGTACTTCCTCCTCGGCACGCTGCTGGCGATGGCGATGTGGATGACCCGGGGCCTGCCGAGCAAGGTGCTGTCCTGGACCGTGTGGGCCGCCACGGCCACCGGCTGGGTGATGGTGCTCATCCCGATCACCAAGCGCTGCCTGATCATGGGTCGGCCGCCGGTGGGCAACCTCTACGACACCATCATCTTCATCACCGCCGCGGTGGTGGCCTTCGGCTCGATCATCGAGGCCTTCACGCGCCGGCGCTTCGCGCTCGGCATGATGCCGATCGTGGGAGTGCTGTTGATCCTGCTGGCGCGCTTGTTCGAGGTCGGCGAGGCGCGCGACCACATGGACCCGCTGGTCGCCGTGCTGCGCTCGAACTACTGGCTGACCATCCACGTGATCACCATCGTGCTCGGCTATGCCAGCGGGCTGATCACCGCGGTGCTGGGCATCATCTACGTGCTGCTGCGCGGGCTCCGGCTCGATGGCGGCGACAAGTCGCTGCGGCGCTCGCTGACGCGGGCGGTTTACGGCATGGTCTGCGTCACGCTTTTCCTGTCGCTGGTCGGCACCGTGCTCGGCGGCATCTGGGCGAACGATTCGTGGGGCCGCTTCTGGGGCTGGGATCCGAAGGAAAACGGAGCGCTGATGATCGTGCTGGCGAACCTGGCCATCCTTCACGCGCGGCTGGGTGGCTACATCAAGGAATGGGGCATCCACCTGTCGGCGATCTTCATGGCGGCCGTGGTGACCTTTTCCTGGTGGAACGTGAACACGCTCAACACCGGCCTGCACAGCTATGGCTTCGCCGAGGGAGCCGGCTACATCAAGTTGCTCTACGCGACGGTCGGTGCCCTGATCGCCTTCGGACTGGTGGCGAAGGCGGTGGAGGCCACCCAGCGCCGCAGCGCGCGGAGCGAGTCCATGGAGCTTCCGCCGGCGCGGAAAACGGAGAGTCACTAGGTCCGGGAGGGGCCGGGCTTGCCGGGGGCCGGGGGGCCGATAGCTTCGCCGCGTGAGTTCCCGCGGAAAAGCTCCGTCCACCCCGCCGGCCGTGATCGGCCGGCTGTGGAGCGCGTTTTTCCTGATCGGGATGTCGCCGGGCTTTTACTACCCGGCGCTGACGAACATCCTCACGGCGCAGGGCCTCGACAGCAGCTTCGTGCAGTGGACCTGGCTTGCCGGGCCGCTGGCGGCGATGATTTCGCCGGTCTTCGTCGGCTCCTTGGCGGACAATCGTTTCGCCGGCCAGAAGGTGCTCGGCTGGCTCGGTATCCTCAGCGCGGTGCTGCTCGCGGCCTCGTTCCGGGTGCTGGAAACGGACTGGCCGAAGGAGTGGTTCATCGTCCTCGAGTACGCCAGCGCCATCGTCGGCGCGCCCTTGTGGAGCATGATGGCCAGCCTGTGCCTGGTCCACCTGCGGTCGGGCGAAAACGAGTTCCCGATCGTGCGCATGGGCGGCACCGCGGGCTGGATCGTGGCCGGGCTGCTGCTGAGCTTCGTGATCCGGGCGGACACCTCGCCGATGGCCGGCTACTTCGGCGCGCTGGCCCGTCTGGCCGGCGGACTGTTTTGCTTTTCCCTGCCGGCGACCCCACCGCTCGGGCGGTCGAGGTCGCTGCGGACCTTGTTCGGCATCGATGCCTTCCGGCTGCTGAAGGAGCGGGATCACGCCGTGTTTTTCGTGACCACGGCGCTGCTTTCGATGCCGCTGACGGCCTTCTACATGTGGACGCCGAAGCACCTCGCGGAAACCGGCGACGGCCACGTGGCGGCGACCATGGCGCTGGGGCAGATCAGCGAGGTGGTGGCGATGTTGGTGGTCGCCGTGCTGCTCCGGCGTTTCCGGGTGAAGACGCTGCTGGTGGTGTCGCTGGCGCTCACCGCCCTGCGTTACGGGCTGTTTGCCTGGAGCGGATGGAGCGGGGCGAAAACGGGCCTGATCGCCGGCGTCACGCTGCACGGGTTGTGCTACACGCTGTATTTCATCACCGCGCAGTTGTTCCTCGACCGGCGGGTGCCGGTGGAGGTCCGCAGCCAGGCGCAGGGGCTCATCGCGCTGTTTTCGAGCGGCATCGGCAGCCTCGCGGGCACCTTCGCAGTGCGGGCGTGGTACGACCACACGGTGACCGCCGGACACGGCGGCTGGGCGATGTTCTGGGCGGCGCTGGGCGGATTTCTGCTGCTGCTGACGATCGGCTTCTCCGTGGCCTACGTGGGCACCGGGCCCCGGAGCGGGAGGTCGTCTTGGTGAAGATCGATCGCTACGGCAGTTTCCACTCCGCCCGCAAGCGGGCGTATTCCGCCTTCGGCAGCAGGACGTAGAGCGGTTGCTGGTCGGGATCGATCCACGCGATCAGCTGGCGGAGTTTTTCCTCGGGCATGGTCGTGCAGCCGGCCGTGGGCTTCGATCCTCCGCCACGCCAGATGTGGAAGAAAATCGCGCTGCCGGCACCGGGGACGACCTGGGGCGGGGAGTTGTGGCCGATGAAGAGCTTGAGCGAGTGGGCGTGGTCGTTTTGCCGCATCTGCTGCTTCCTTTCCCACGCGGTGGCGGGTTCGTGATCGAGCACCACATGCCGGTTGTAGCTCGGCGATTTCGAATCCTCCACCCACAGGTCGCGCGAGGTGATCCGGCGGTAGAACAACTTGGGGTCCTTCTGAATGGTGGCATCGTAGCCCCATGCGCCGCCGATCCGGAACACGCCGGCCGGGGCGCGGCCATCGCCTTCGCGCTTGGTCCGCTGGCCCTCCGCGGGACTGATGCCGGCACCCCAGACGAGGCCGTTTTTTCCGAGACGACCCGGCCACGGACCCATGACCTTCTGCCACTGGCCGCCGCGCTTTTCGTAGGCGGTGAGGGTCACGTGGGAATCGTTCCAGCCATCGGCGATGCCTACCACGCACTGGCGCGAGGGAGCCGGCAGCTCGAAAGCGACGACGTGGCCGGCGAGGGCGAGGATGAGAAGAAGGATGCGCATGGAGGAGGATAGCGTGGATTCCGCGGATGCCGATTTCATAATCGGCACTCCATGTCGAGAACCAGGAATGCTCCGCCCGCACCATCGGGATCGGCGAGAAAACGATCCGCTCCCGAGTTGTCGGCATGGTCGGCGAGGAAGGCGGACTGAGATTTCAGCGAGACCCGTGCGGCCACCGGCGCCAGCCAGCGGGCGAGGTCGGTGAAATTCACGTCGGCCGTGAGATCCTGGTGCCCCGGGCGGGCCAGGGCCTCGGGGCCGGTGAGACATTGATGATGGAAGTAGGCCCGCAGGCTGCCGCCGGGTTGACGATGATAGAGGCCGTGGATTTCGTCGCCGTAATCGATGGTCAACATCCGCCCGGACTTCCAGCCGGCCAGGTTTTGCCGCAGCCAGTGGTGGAAGCTGTCGTGCACCTCGACCACGTGGCCCGGTGGCCAGTCGCGCTCGAAGATCGAGGAGGAGGGGAGGCTCGGACACGGCCGCCAGAGCGACGCGTCCGGCAGGACGAACTGCTCGGCCCAGCCTGTCGGTTCCCTGCGAAAACGACGGACGGGAAAGGCATCGACGAATTCGTTCGAGTAAACGCAGGCCCGGCCCCCGCAGGCGGCCAGGGCGGCCGTCAGGCTGTCGTGCCAGCTGGCCTTCGCGCCGAGCGTTTGCTGCTGGATCGCGCGCAGGGCGGGGGAGCGCTCGACGAGGTGAAGCCGCGGCCGGCGATGCCAGGGAAACGACTCCCGCACCTGGCGGGCGAGCGTGCCGTTGCCGGGTCCGAGCTCGATCAGGTCCCGGCAGCCGGTCGATTTCATCGCTCCTCGGGCCCACGCCGCCACCGCCTCGCCGAGCAGGCCACCGAGCGAGGCGCTGGTCGAGAAGTCGCCCCGGCGCCCGACCTCGCGAATACGGCGTCCATAGTAGCCGAGGGCCGGATCGTAAAGGGCGGCGGCCATGAACTCGTCGAAGCGCAGGGCTCCGCCATCCACGGGCCACGGAAAGGAAGAGAAATCCGGCATTTCTTGAAAATCGTTGAACGAGAGGTTCTTGACCCGACGCTAATGCTTCGACGAGTGTTGGCTAGGATGAGAATGGTTTGGGTCATGTTCGCCGGTGTTTTGTTGGCGGTGGCATGCGATCCCCCGGCGGAATCGCCGGAGGCGCCGACTCCTCCCGGCAAAAAGGACCCGGCCGCGGTCGAGGTGCTCAAGGAAGTGGGTCGCTCGCTCGACGAAATGGGTGAGCGGATCGCCAACACCGGCGAGACGGCCAAGAAGCCCGACAAGCCCGCCGAGGCCGGCAAGGACCCGGCCACCGGCGAGGCGGAGGCGGCCACCGAGCCGGGCACCGGTCCCGACAAGCCCGCGACTCCGGTGGCCATCCCCGTCGCGGAGCCCGCCGAGGGCAAGCCGGGCTACATCGTCAGTCCGTTCTCGGGAAAGCTCGTCGATGTCCGTGGCATCGCGGCCGGCACCCTGGTGCAGGACCCGGATTTCCCGGCCGAGGAAAAGAAGTACTTCCGCGTGCCGGAGGGCGCGGACGAAGTGGCCGAAGATCCCTCCACGCCCGCCGTGGAAGAAGGCGCGGAGAGCGCCGGCGTGCGGCCGCGGGCGTGAAGTCAGATGCTCGGAATGACCTCCACGGTGAAGCCCTTGAGGTAACTCGTTTCCGGCAGCGCCGGCAGCACCGGATGGTCCGCCCGCTGGTGGTGCTCGGAAAGCAGGCGCAGCGATTTTTTGGCATCCACGGAGGCGGCCACGAGGTTGTCGAGAAAGGCCTCCCGGCTGGCGTGGTGCGAGCAGCAGTAGGTGGACAGCAGGCCGCCCTTTTCCAGCAGCTTCAGCGAGCGCAGGTGGATCTCCTTGTAGCCGCGCATGGCGTCGTGGAGCGATTTCTTGTTCCGGGTGAAGCTCGGCGGATCGAGGATGATCAGGTCGTACTCGGCCTGCGCGTGTTTCAGGAAATCGAAGACGTTGTGCTCGATGACCTCGATCTCCAGTCCGTTGCGCGCGGCATTCCGGCGGGTCGCCTCACAGGCCGGGGCGGAGATGTCCACCGCGGTCACCTTGGCCGCGCCGGCCCGGGCGCAGGCGAGGGCGAAGCCGCCCTGGTTGGTGAAGCAGTCGAGCACCCGCAGACCCTTGGCCATGGCGGCGACCTCGGCGTGCGCGCCGAGCTGGTCGAGGTAGAGGCCGGTCTTCTGGCCATCGAGCAAATCCACCTCGAACACGACCTCGTTGGCGGTGACCTCGAAGCTGCCCGGGGTTTCCCCATGAAGCATGCGAATTTCAGGCTCAATGCCCTCGGCCTTCAAAACCGGCGAATCATTGCGAAGCAGGATCGATGCAGGCGACAGCAGGTCGATCAGCACCCCGGCGATGAGCTCCAGCCGCTGGTGCATGCCGAGCGTCAGCGCCTGCACCACGAGGTGTTCGCCGTAGCGATCGACGATCAGGCCCGGCAGGCCATCGGACTCGCTCCACACCAGACGGCACAGCGTTTCATCCAGGGCCATCCGGCGCCGGTAGTCCACGGCGCGCCCGATGCGGCGGCGGAAAAAATCGGCATCGAGATCCTGGCGGCGGCGCGAGAAGCGGCGGGCGACGATCAGCGAGGCGGGGTTGTAGATCGCGGACCCGAGCGGGCGATCGCGGAAATCCTTGAGGGTGATCACCTCACCGGGCTGGGGATCGCCGAAGGTTTTTCTGATTTCGCCGGCGTAGACCCATTCATGGCCGTGAAACAGGCGGGCGCGGGGAGCAATGACAAGACCGGACATGGGCGGGAAAGAAATGGCATCGGCGGAACCGTGGCAAGCGGCGAGTCATGGAGATGACGGCCTCGTCAACGATGAGGATTGAATATTTAACTTGGCCGTAGTATCTGGCACGCATGAAGCCGACCCCGTTCCTGATCGCATCGTTGCCCGTGGCGGCGGCGCTCGCTTTTTCCGGATGCAAAAAGGAGCCCGGTGCGGGCGAGCGGGAGCAGGTTCACGAAGCGGGCTACGAGATGTCGCGCGAGGCCCTGTTTCGCGCCGCGGAAAGCGACGACATCCGGGCGATGAAGACGATGGTCTCCGGCGGCTTGTCGGTGTTTGAAGAGGACTCCATCGGGCGCACCGCCCTCCATGCCGCGGCCGGTGCCGGGGCGATCAAGGCGGTGGACTACCTGCTGGATGAAGGCATCAAGGTCGATGCCCGCGACGGGCAGGAGCGCACGCCGCTGATGGAGGCGACCATCCGCTCCACGCCGGAAATGGTGCGCTATCTCCTGATGCAGGGAGCGGACCCGCAGGCCAAGGATGCGGAGCAATACAAGCCCCTCATGCTGGCCGTCCGCGAGAACCGGCCGGAGCTGGTCGCCGTGCTGGCGCCTTACGTTCGCGAGGATCTCGATGACGCCTTGCTGGCGGCCTCGATCCTCGGCCAGGCGGAGGTGATCGACGAACTGACGAACTACGGAGCCAGCGTTTACTGCCGCCTCGATGACGGGCGCACTCCGCTGATGCTGGCGGCCCAGCGGGGGCAGACGGAGGCGGTGGAAATGCTGCTCTCCATCGGCGCCAACCGGCTGACCATGGACCAGGACGGCAAAACCGCCGCCGAGCTGGCCCGCGAGGCAGGCTTTGAAGAAGTGGCGATGCGGCTCGATGGCGCGCCGGAGGCGGGCGACTTCGAGCTGGCCGATACCGCCGAGCTTTCCGCCGAATTGATGGCGGTGGTCGATCCCGGACCGCCCGCCGACGGGAGCGCAGCACGTGTTTCCTCGGACCACGAGGTCGCGGCATCCGGGGGTGGGGCTGAAATGGCGAGCAACGACGATGGGGATGCCGACCCCCAGGCGGCCGACGAGCCGGTCTCCGGCGGTACCGAGACCCGCGAGCTGGAAGGAGCGGTGGTCGGCCGGTCCGCCACGGGGGCGGGAGGCCCTCAAACCGAAACGGAAACTTCGACCGGCGGCGGCACGGCCTTTTCCTCCGCCGCCCGGCAGAGCCCGTCCGCGAGCGGCGAAAAGCCCGCCGGCCCGGTGGTCATGCGCTCGTACCGCCAGCGCGAGCTGCCCTTGCGGGTCGAGTCGGTGCAGGACGAGGTGGCGACCATCCAGGTCGTGGGCGGCCAGCGGCACGAAATGACCGTAGGCGAAACCATTCCGGGAACGAAGCTGAAGGTGGTGAAGATCGAACGCCGCATGCAAAGCGGCAAGGAACACGGCGGCGAGCCGACCGAGGTGTCCGTGGTCGAGGTCGAGGACGGCGATGGCGGACTCCGGCGCGACCTGATCGTCGGGCTGCCGGCGCTGTCGCACGAGCCGGTGGCGCTGGTCGAGGACGCGGCGAGCGGCCGCTACTACGTCGCCCGTCGAGGCCAGCGTTTCAGCACGGAGGATGGCGACGAGTACCTCGTCGATGACGTGCGGCCGAGCCAGTTGGTGCTGGAGGATCTGGACTCCGGTGAAATGACGACCGTGCGGCTGGTCGGACCCAAGGGTTGAGCCTTATCTTTCCAAGCTGACATGGATGCCGACACGCTCGAACCGGACGAATTGGTGACCCAGTTCTCGGTCATGCTTCACAACCGCGCCGGCGCCTTGGCCGCGCTGGTCAAGCTCCTGAGGAACAATGCCATCGAGGTGGTCGGCATCAGCGTCCAGGACTCGCGCGATGCCACGATCGCCCGGCTGGTGGTGACCGACCCGGACACCACCACCCAGATCTTCATCGAAAAGGGCATTCCTTTCACCACCTCGCCGCTGGTGGTGGTGTCGCTGAAGGAATGCGGACCCGGCCTGCTGCAGGTGCTGGATACCATGATGGTCGGCGAGACCAACATCGACTTCGCCTATGCGCTGATGCCCTCGGAAAAGGGCAACACGCTGCTGGCGATGCACGTCGAGGACCCGGACTTCGCCATGCAGCTCCTGAATCGCGCGGGCTTCAAGCTGCTGCGCCAGGGCGACTTGAGTCGCTGAGGCATCGCCTCACTCCAGCCGCGAAAGGCGGGAAATGCCGCGCTGCAGCAGCTGGCCGTCGACCAGGGTTGCGACGTTCTCGTCGAGCTCGATCGGGAAGTCCTCCTCCTCGAAGCGGATGCTGTGCAGGCCGTCGGCGGGGACCTGGTCGAAGGCGGCGGAGAGCGTCTTGATGTCGCGCACCGGCTGGCCGTTCACCTCGTGGACGATCAGGTTGCGCAGGCTTTCGTAACCGATCGTGGCCGGCGTGGGGATCACCCCGGCGAGAAACACCACGCGATCCATCCGCTCTTCGAACTCCTCCGGGCTCTCCAAGGGGGCCAGCAGGTTGAGCGGCGCGGTTTCCATCCAGTCCTTGCCGAAGGATTTCAGCAGCGGTCGGGTGAGTTCCTGAAATACCAGCCCGCCCTTGATCAGGAACTTGGGATCCTGGCCGAAGGTCTCGGTGGGGACCAGCGGCTCGCCGCGCAGGGTGAGGGTGGCGTTCACCTCCATCGGCTCACCATCGCGGACAAGCTTGAGCGGGACGGTGCTGCCCAGGGCCTTGGCCCCGCGCACGAGGTGGGACCAGAAGAGCCGGCCGTAGACCGGATGCAGGAAATAGCCGGTCTGATCGACCTCGTGGCCGTCGATCGAGGTGATCACGTCGCCCTTTTGGATGCCGGCCTCCTCCGCAGCGCCGCCTTTCAGCACGCTGGAGACGTAGATGCCGCCATCCTTGGGCTCGAGGCCCAGCCAGCCACGGAATTTCGGGTCATCGAGCGGCGCGGTGGCGATGCCCAGCGACGGGAAGCCGTCGTAGTGGCCGTCGGCGGCGTCGTGGAGGAAATTGCGGACGATTTCCGTGGCGGTGATGTCGCTGAGCTGGTCGGACGAGCTGTAGCTGGTGAGCAGGCCCGCGAGTTTCCCCTCGTGCAGCGCCGGCAGGGTGAAACTGCTGGCCGCCGTCTGCATGGAGGCCTTCAGCTCGTAGGTCAGGAAATACTGGCCCGGCAGGAAGTCGGAGGTGACGTCCACGCTCTGGATCAGGCCGTGGGTGAGCAGCGGGATGCCGCTGTCCTCGATCTGGATGATGTCCAGCGCGTCGCCGGGCTTGGTGATGTCGGCCAGCTCCAGGGGCTCAAGGTCCTCGGTGAATTCCTCATCGTCGGTGGTCAGCAGCGCCAGGTTCGCCTCGTAATCGACGGCCTCGACCGTGGCCGGCGTGAGCTTGCGGCCGTCGGTGCTCTCCAGCTCGATGAAGGTCGAGTCGGCGACCATCTCGGCAGTGGTCAGCACCTTGTTGCCGGTGATCACGGCGCCCAGCGAGCGGCGTTGGCGGGGATCGAGCTTTTCCCACGGCTGGCCGGGATTCCAGCGCTGGTAGGTGGTGTTGACGCGGACCACGGAGTGGGTGAGATCGGGCGCCGGAATGTCCGCGACCGGGGCCGGCGGGGCTTTCGGGGTGGCGGTCGTTTCCCGCTGCTCGCAGGAGGCGAGGGCGAGAGTACCGAGGAGGAGGGTCAGGAGTCGTGAGTTCATTCCTGGAGATTGACGAGTTGGTCGATTTCGTAGGTCCGCTGGATGCGCTCGTTGGCGGCGGCGACCTCGGCGGCGGGGATCACCAGCGGCCGCTTGCCGCCGAGGAATTCGATCACGTGGAAACCGTCCTCCGGCTCCCCGTTGAGCAACTCGTTGGCCTGGTCGAGCGAGGTGACGGGGGTGCCGTTGATCTTGTCGACGGCCATGCCCTGGAACTCGTCGAGGCGGCTGTTGATGGTGTCGTTGAGCAGCTGGGTCATCACCACGATGTCCTGGCGCTCGAGGAAGATGCCTTCGGAAAGGTAGTCCTGATAGAGCCGGCGGACCTGGTAGTTGTCGAATTTCTCAGTGGCGAAAAGGTTGGTATCCAGCGGCTGGAAGACCAGCCCGGCGAAGACGAGGTAGCGCGGCTGCTTTTCATACTGAATGGCATACATCTGGTTCTGCGTCAGCGGCTTGAGCGTCACGTCCTGGTCGTGCCAGGCACCGTCGGAGCGGAACCGGAGCTGCACCTTGTTGCCGGCGAACTTGCGCTCGACGATTTCGGAGAACTCGACCTTGGCGCCATCGATCAGGATCTGGCCGGCGCTGTCGATCGGGTGGCCATCGATTTCCACCAGCAGGTCGCCGGCCTTGAGGATGCCATCACAGGTGCCCTCGGGAATCACGTTGCGGACCAGCACGCCGTTGCCGTCGGCCGGCAGCTGGAGCGCCTTGCGCATCGCCGGGTTGTAGAGCGGGAAGGTGGAAACGGCGAGGTCCACGTAGTGGTCGTAGCGGCCGTCGGCGATGTCGGTGAGGAAGCGGTTGATGACCGGGGTGGGGATGATGTAGCCGGTGTTGTCGGCATCGCGCCGGCCCTGGAAGGCCACGCCGATGACCTTGCCGTCCTGCAGCACCGGACCGCCGGAGTTGCCGGGGTTGATGGCGGCATCGATCTGGATCACCAAATGCTGGTCGGCGCGCGAGTGGGAGTAGGAGGAGTAGTCCACGCGGGAGACCACGCCACGGGTGACGGACAGACGCTCGCCGCCGATCGGGTAGCCGATCACGCGGACCTGGCTTTCCAGCTCCGGCACGCCGCCGATTTTGAAAACCGGGAACTCCTCGAAATCCGAGAAGTCTTCCACCGAGAGCAGCGCAAGGTCGCAATCGTGGGCGATGAAATCCACTTTGGCCGGGTATTTCTCCGGACTGCCGTGGACGGTGATCAGCAGCCGGCGGGTATTCGAAACGACGTGCGCGTTGGTGAGGATCTTGTTTTTCCCGATGATGAAGCCGGTGCCGATGCCGCCGCCGAAGCGCCCGCTGTTCCAAGGCGCGGAGTAGTCGGGCACCTGCATGGCGGACTCGATCCGCACCACGGAGCGGTAGATTTCCGAAGGCGCGCCCGCGGGTTTGTCGGGGATCTTCGTTTGGCCGTAGGCCGGGAGAAACAGCAGGGTGAGGAGCGCGAGAAACCGCCGGGGCATGCGCGAAAACTAGGTGGAGCCCGCCCGGAGGCAAGGGGGAAGGAGCGCCAGCGCGAAATCGCCCGCGGCGCGATCAGAAGAACATCCGCATGCTCATCCAGTAGGTCAGGCCGTCGTAGACCTCGGTCGAATCGGAGCTCACGTGGTCCCACTCCGCGCCGGTGAGCAGCTTCAGGTTGTGGCCGCAGAGCAGCCAGTTGAGGCCGAGGTAAAGCCCGTGCTGCTCGTCACCGCGGACCGACGGGGCGGGCGGTGCGTTTTCCTGCGCCACCGCCCAGCCGATGTAGCGGGCGTAGGGTGCGATCCCCTGCGGCGAGCGCGAGCCTTGGTAGTGGTAACGGCCGACCAGCTCCAGCCGGTCCTGGATGAGCCAGCGCTCGAGGGTGCCCACGACTCCCCATACGCGACCGTCGCGCAGCGGATTTGACGAGTCGGCTTCGCCGAAAAGGAGGTTGCCGCGCAGGGTCCACGGGCCCTCGGTCACGATCGCCCACGCCGAGGCCAGCCAGTTCAGGTCGCCGCTGAGGCGCTCGTCGCGGCCTTCGGTATCGGTGTGGTAAAACGCCAGCGCGGCCACGGCGGCGTCGGTGCCCGTCAGGTCGGAGATGTCGCGCTGGGTCTCGACCACGACCGCGGTGCCGTCGTCCCAATTCCCCCAATACGCGGCGGAGTCCGTCGTGTAGAGCCCGGCGAAGGTTTCCCAGGGCCCGGCCTGGTGGCGGATCCAGGCACCGAGCGGCGCGGAGCCGCCGGTGGTGGTGATCAGGGCGCGGTTGCTGATCGCGGTGCGCTCGACCACGGGCAGGAACTTCGAGGAATCGAGCACCTCCTCGGCCAGTGGCAGGCAGCGTTTTCCATAGCCCAGCCACCAGTTTCCGCCGGCCAGGGAGAAGGTCTTGGTGAGGTCCCACTCGAGATAGAGCGCCCAATTGGCCAGGTAGCTGAGGTCGCGGTCGCCGTGGCTGGGGTGGCGGTCGTCCTCCAGCATCGCCTCGTAATGGGCGGCCAGCACCCCGTTGGCCAGCGAGGCATGGAGGCCGGGCCACACGCGACGGATCTCGCCGTGATTGGAATACCAGAAATCGTGGCCGCCACTCTCGCCATCGATCCACGCGTACTGGTAGTGGACGCGGGCGAAGACGCTCAGCTTCTGGATGAAGGGGTTGTCCGGGTTGTCGTAAAGCGTGCCCGGCGGCAGCCAGGGGCAGGCCGAGGTTTCCGCCGGTGCGGCGCATTCCCGTGCGAAGCTGCACGCCATCGAGCTCCCGAGCCATCCGGCGAGCAGGCAGGCCGTACGTCGTTTCATGTCGGCCGCGCCATATGCCGGATCGGCGGAATCCCGCCACGGTCGAGCAATCCACGCCGACAAGATCCGGCGATTTGCTAGGCGGCTTGCTCCACGCCCTGGAGGGTCTCCGCTTGCCCACCGCCGGGCAGGCACCCGGCGGTGAGGTCGAGGAGGTGGAACCGCGGGGCCTTGCGCCGCCGCGCGACCCGGCGCAGGAACCGCGGCGCTTCGTCGGTGAGGCGGAAGCAGAAGCGCCGCGGCAGGGTGGTGTAGACCGATCTCGGGGCACCATCCGCGCCCCAGCCCTTGTATCGGGCACCGCTCTCCGGCGTGTGGTAAAACACCCGCCGCAGGCCGAGCTCGCGGACGATCAGATCGAGCGCGGCGCTGAGCATCGCCTCGTCCCATACGGCCCGCGCGAGCCGCAAGCGGTGGTGCCAATACTCCCGCAGGCCGGCGAGCTCGCGACCTTGGGCATCGCCCAGCCGATGGCGGGCACCGAACTGTTCGAGGTTGTGCAATTCACGCTGAACGATCCGTAGGCGGTCGTTCTGGATCTCCTCGATCAGGGCCTCGCCACTGGCCCAGTCGAGGTCGATCCGCGCCCACGCCAGAGTGCGGTGGCGGCCCTCGTTCACCGGATGCCAGTGGTAGGTAAACGGATCGTTTTCCGGCGAGGCGTAGCCGTGGCGTTCCAGCCAACGGGCATCGGCGGTGTTGAGGTTGAGCTGGAGCACGAGGTTCCAGCACTGCCGGCCGCCGCGGCTGGTCTGCGCCCAGCCGTCGAAGGCGTCGATCGTGAGCCGGAAGGCCTCGGTTTCCTCCGGCCACAGCAGGTCGAGATCGGTCGCGGTGAGCACGGGTTTTCCCAGCGATCCAAGCCAGTGCCGGACGCGCGGTTTGTCGAGCAGTGCTGCAAAGCACGAGCGTTTCAGGTCGGCGACCGCCATCGGTTGCCGCAGGGTCAAGCGGAGGAGCTGGATGGCATACCAGTCCTTGCCGTAGTGGAAGAGCGTGCGGCCAGCGGGGAGGCAGGCGCGCAGCTCTTCGAGTTCTTCGTAGAGCATCTTCGTCTCGGGCGCGCCGGTGCCGGGTGGGCACGAGGGCGCGACTTGGCCAAGTTTTCCATTCGGGGCCGCCCTCAAGGGGGCGGCGGGGTCCATCAACAAGCAGGCGAGCGGGTTCCGATCAGGAATCCGCGGGCCTTGCTGGGGATGGGTGGAATGGATGAAGACGCATCGAAATAAGGTCGGCGTTGGGCAGAGCTTGTCTTCTAACAGGACGTTCGAGTCAAGCCTGGCACCGTCGGTTCAGTGGTCGTGGTCGTGATAGTGCTCACGCAGCAGGTCGCGGCCGAAGTCGTGCTCGAAGTCGCGCCATACCGTGTGGATGTGGTTGGCATCGTTCTGGGTGTTGGCGGCTTCCATCACGAAGGTCGGACCCTGAATGCGATAGTAATACGCTTGCCCGCGCTCGAGCGAGCCGGCCCAGCCGAAGTGGATCTTTTCGATGCCCGCTTTTTCGATCCGCTCCATGTCGGCCCGGGCGAGGTCTTCCCGATAGCGGCCGGTGTATTCGCGGATCAGCTCGAGCAGGGCGTCGCGCTGGCTGGCGGACATTTCCGCGGCCGCCACGCCGACCTCCTTCAGCGGCTTGGCCACGCGCTCCTCACCGGTGAGGATTTCGGCGGGGGCTCGCTGGTCGAAGATCACCGGCAGGTTTTTTTCGCGGAGCGAAACGGCGAGCGCCCGGGCGAGATCCTCCTCGGCCGCGAGGACCCGCAGGCCCTCGTGCGCACCGCGGGGGACTTCGGCGGGGTTGGCGCCGAAAAAGGAGGGCGTCACGGAGAAGCCGTCGCCGGCGAAGGTGAGGTTGAGCGACAGGTGGTGGCCTTCGAAACGAAAGCCCCAATCCTGGTCAGCGGCCGGATTGCCGAAAAGGGTAAGGGTGTATTTGCCGGGATCCCGATAGCCGGGGTTGTTCTCCAGCTCGGCGAGCACGCTCTCGAGCGTGAGGATCTGGGTCGCCTTGAGGGCACCCTTTTCCGAGAGCAGCTGGCGGACGAGCGCCAGGGTGGCCGCCTTCTGCGACTCGGTCATCGACTTGAGCGGCACACCGCGCCGCTCCCGCGGCGTGTAGTGCCAGTTCTCCCGCTCGGCGTCGGCGAAGGGGACGAAGGCCTGCGCCCGGCCCGAGCCGTCAAGCTCGGTCAGGACCTTTCGTGCGGCCGTTTCGAGCGCGGTCCGGTCCGGCGGCGCGGCCGGGAGAATGACGGTGAGGGCGAGGAAGGTAAGCAGGGATCGGAGCATGGCGGTGGCGACGGTTTCCAGCTACGGCGGATGCCGTAAATCGCCTCCCGCCCGGCGGGGCGAAGGCAGGGGAGGGGAACGCGGGCCGCCGTCTGAATGTTTCACTCCCCCGCGGCTCCCCGCGTTCCCCAAAGCTCCCGATGGGCCGGATCAACGCCGCCGGCGGCGCAGGAATCCGAGACCAGCCAAGGCTCCGAGCAGAATGGTGGACGGCTCCGGGACGGGCACCAGGTTCGCCCGCAACTCGCCGCCACCGAACGAAGCGGAGTGGATGTTCAGGTAGAAGCGGCTGTCGAGCAGGGCGGCCTCCTGGGCCTCGCTGAGGCTGATGGTGCCGGAAACGGTGCCCGAGGTGGCGCCGTTGGCGATCAGGGGTGTGGTCAGGGCGACGTTGGTGTCGATGCCCGAGTTGAGGTTGAACACGATGCCGCCGTTCTGGGTGAAAGGACTGCCGGCGCCGGCGTCGTGAAGGTGCATGCCGGAAGCGATGCTGGTATCGATGCCTCCGGTCAGGCTCTCGAAGGTGTAGTTCAGGGTCAGGGTGTTGGAGGTGTCGTCGTAGAAGAGACCGGCTCCGATTTCCGAACCGAAGGCGGGCGAAACCGCGGCCGGGTTTTCATTTCCGGGCAGCAGCCCGGTGCCGGCGGTGCCCATGAAATCGAGCTGGATGACGGCGGCTCCGGCGGTGGAGCCGGCACCGAGCAGGCCGGCGAAAGCGAGAACTCGGAGCGATTGGGATGGCAGATGTTTCATAAGTCGGTGTTGGTTGGATGCGACCCTTCGCCGTCCCCCCGATGGGACGAAAAAAGGCGCGCATCACGGAAAACAACGCCGCTCCCCGGAGGTCGGATGCCTGCGCAGGGGAAAAAACCGCATTTTTCCGGTGGGCCGGCTCAATCGCCGAGGCCGGAGGCCTTCCAGTCGGCGTATCCGCCTTCGAGGATGGAAACATCGTGCCCGAGCGCGGCCACGCGGCTGGCCACGGCCCGGGCGTCCGGGCAGTCGGCATCGGTGCAGTAGAACACCACGCGTTTGCCGGCCTTTTCCGCGGCGCGGATCTCGGCGCGATGCGTGGCGAGCGCGGCGTCATAGTGACCCTTCGGCCACGAAATCGCTCCGGGGATGGTGCCGAAGGCCTGCACGAAGCCGGGGCGCACATCGTAAACAAGCAGCGAGCCAGTCTGTTGGAGTTCGAAGAAGCTGGAGAGATCGATGACGCTCAGCCGGCCGGCGCGCGGGGCCGGATGGGAGACTTTTCGCGTGTCGCGGCTGGGGTAGGGGATGGGTGTCGTTTTCGGCACCGGCGGAGGAGGGGGAAGACATCCTGCCAGCAGCAACGTGCAGGCGGCGGCGATCGGGCCGGACTTGTTCATGGCGGAAGCTTGGACCCGCGCGCGGGTGGTGTCGAGGGGGAGCGTGGTCGCCGCTACCCGGTTGGGTAGAACCGCGCCGGCGGCGACAGAACTTGCTGGCCGCGCGGGCCTTGATCCGGGACGCTGGACCATCCCTTGCGATCAAGAATTTCCGAAACCCTGCGCCGCCTGATCTGCGGGTGGATCCTCCCGATGGCCCTGGCGGCCGGGCCGGCATGGAGTTTGCCGGTCATGCTGGGCCCGTTCCAGCGCCAGTTGAAGGCCAGCCGGACCGAGCCGGTGAATGTGACCCTGCGCGGAATGGTCCGCGATCTCGATCGCGAAGCGGGCCTGCTGGCCCTCGAGGACGAATCGTCGGTAGCGATCCTCGGGCTGAACCTGCCGGACGATGCCTGGGACGGGCTGGCACCCGGCGAGGGCGTCGAGCTCGATTTCCACCTGTGCTCCTTTTCGCTGCGGGGCGGCGTGATCGAGTGCGGCATGGGGCCTGTGGTTGAACTCGATGGCCGGCATCCGCCGATGACGGCGGCGGGCAGCGTGTTCCTCGGGCGCGGCCCTCAGCCGCTGAGGGTCGAGTGGTTCAACGGTCAGGCGACGTCCGCCTTGGAGTTCGAAATCCGCGCGCCCGGAGGGCACTGGGTGAAGCCGTCGATTCCGGATCTGCGCTGCGAACTCCATGAGGTGCCCGACATCATCTCGGTCACGGAAATCCCGCGCCGCGGCGGCGTGGCGGTGGAGGGATTGGAAACGATCGATGCCACCCCGGCCGCCGGCCGTGACCAGGTGGCGCTGCGTTTCACCGGGGAGCTTCCGGTCGGGAATCCGGGAGTCTATCAGGTGCGGCTGCGCTGCGACGACGGGGCGCAGGTCCTGCTCGGCCGCCAGCTTGCGGGGTGGAGAAAGATCGCCCCGCCTGCCGTCGAGGCGGGCGGGAAAAGGAAGGCCTCCACCTGGGAAACCCGCCGCGGCACGGTGACCTTCGCCGCCTGGGATGGCCCGGGTCTGCGGCTGGAGCTGATGGTGGACTCGACGCGGGAGGAGGCCCGGGTGCTCGATGCGGCAGGCCTGGAGCCGGAGGACCTGGTCGGTGCCCGGCTGCGGGTGAGCGGTGCGACCTACCCCGGCGGGATCTGCCTGCTCAGCGGGTCGACCCTTTCCGCCGAAGGCTCGGCGAAGCCATCCGGAGGTCCGCTGACCCGCGCCTTCGAGGTGCGCGAGCTGCAGCCGGAGCAGGCGGATCGATCGCATCCGGTCCGGCTGGAAGGCGTGGTGACCATGGCGAACAGTCGGTCGCTGGTGCTGCAGGATGAAAGCGGCGGGATCTTCGTCCTCGCTGGCGGCGATGGCAACCTGAGCCCGACTCCGGTGCCGGGCGAGCGCTGGCGGATCGAGGGAGCCACCTCGCGCGGCGACTTTTCGCCGATCGTCATTTCGGAAAACGAGACCCTGCTGGGGTTCGGCGCGCTGCCCGAGCCGCGTCGACCGACCTGGGAGGAGATCCTGAATGGCACGCTGGACGCGGAGCAGGTGGAGATCGAGGGCGTGATCCTCCATGCCACCGATGAAGGCGTGGACCTGCTGACTTACGAGGGCGTGGTGACGATCCGGGCGGCCCACCTTTATCCGCTGGCGGAGGGGCTGCGGGACGAGAAAGGGCGGCGGTCGCTGATCGGGGCACGGATCCGGATGCGCGGGGTGTTCGGGCCGTTCTGGGATACCCTGACCGACCGGCTCCATCCGGGCGTGTGTTTTCTCGGAAACGCCACGATGTCGGTGGTGGAAGCCGCGCCGGAGAGCATCGCGGCCATCCCGCGGATCAAAATCCCGGACTTGTGGCAGTTCACCACCAAGTCCACCGCGCTGAAGCGGGTCCGCCTGCGGGGCCGCCTGATGGCCCGGCGCGGGAGCGCGATGTTGGTTTCGGATGGCGAGCATGTGCTGCGCGCCGACAGCCCCGAAGCTTCTGCCGCCGGGCTGGGCGACTTGGTGGAGGTGGTGGGTTTTCCCCGCTTGAGCCCGGTTTCGCCGCTGCTGGTGCAGGCCGTGGTGCGCGTGCAGGCAGCCGGCGCCCTGCCGCCGCCCCGCGAGGTGGCGGCGTCCGCGCTGCGGGACGAGGCCCTGGATGGAAAGATGATCGCGGTGGAGGCGAAGGTGGTCAGCGATACCCTCCAGCAGCGCGAGCGCCGCCTGGAGTTGGAGGCCGGCGGGCTGCGCTTCATGGCCGCCGGTCCGGCATCGGTCCCGGGCACCGGTCCCTTGCCCCGCGACTCCCGCGTGCGGGTGGCGGGCGTGTATTTCGGAGGCCTCGGGGTGGGTCCGGACGACAACGCCGGCTTCGAGCTGCGGCTGGCCGACGCCGGCGGTATCGAGGTGCTGGCGCGGCCGCCGTGGTGGAACTCGCGGCGGCTGGCAATTCTCGCCGGCGCGTTGCTGGCTGGCCTGGGCCTGGTGGCCGCCTGGGCGATGGTGCTGCACCGGCTGGTCGCCCGCCGGACGGCCGAGCTGGCGGTGGAGATCCACGAACGCGAGCAGCTGGAATCCCAGCGCAAGCTGGAGGAAGAACGGGCCCGCGTGGCGCGCGATCTCCACGACGAACTCGGCGCCGGGCTGACCGAGATCGGCATGCTCGGCGCGCTGCTCGGCCGTTCCGAGGTGCCGGAGGAAAACAAGGACGGCTACCTCGGGACCTTGCGTCAGCTGGCGAAGGACTTGGTTTCCGGCCTGGATGAGATCGTGTGGGCGATCAATCCGAGCTACGACACCGTGGACGACGCCGCCAGCTACCTGTGGCTCCAGGCGCAGCGGATGCTCGCGCCGGCGGGGATCGAGTGCCGCCTGCACCAGGGCGGCGAGGTGCGCGGCGGCCAGCTCGGCTCGCGCCGACGGCATGCGTTGCTGCTGGCCTTCAAGGAAGCGCTCAACAACGTCGTGCGCCACTCGCAGGCGACGGCGATCGAGGTCAGCATTGAAATCGAGGGCGACTTCGTGGTGGTCTCGATCTCGGACAACGGGACGGGCTTTGATTTCCCCGCTGGGGACTCCCCGGAGCATCACGGCCTGGCCGGCATGCGCGACCGGATGCGCGCCCTCGGCGGCGACTGCCGGATCCGCTCGGTCATGGCGGAGGGCACCACGGTGAGATTTGAAATCCCGCTGAAATCGAGATGAAGACAACGATCCGAGTAGCGGTGGTGGAGGACAGCCGGACGACGCGCGAAGCGTTGGCGGCGATCATCGACCTGGAGCCGGACCTCGAATGCGTGGCTGCCTGCGGGTCGGGCGAGGAGGCGCTGAAATACCTGCCCAAGCTGAAGCCGGAAGTGGTGCTGATGGACATCCAGCTGCCGGGTGTTTCCGGCATCGATTGCGTGGTGCAGCTCAAGCAGCAGCTGCCCGAGGTGCTGATCATCATGGTCACGGTCTATGAAGACCCCATCCGCATCTTCAGCGCCCTGCGGGCGGGGGCCAGCGGGTATTTGTTGAAACGATCGGAACCGGAGGAAGTCGTCTCCGCCATCCGCGATGTCCACCAGGGCCGGGGCGCGATGAGCGGCGAGGTGGCGCTGAAGGTGATCCACTATTTCAGCGAGCAGAAGGAGCAGAGCGAGGAGCTCGAAACGCTGACCCGGAGGGAAACGGAGGTGCTGGAGCTGGTGGCCTTCGGGCTGAGCAACAAGGAGGCGGCGGCACGGCTGAACGTCTCCGTGGAAGCGGTCCGCTGGCATCTCAAGAAGATCTACTCGAAGCTCCACGTGCGTTCGCGGACCGAGGCGGCGATCAAGTTCCGCAACCGGGGATAGGCCGGTCTTTCTACCCCTACAGGTAGTGGGACGCGCGTGACGGCGCGTGCAGGGTCGATGGTGTCGCGGCGACCCATGATGCCGCGGAACCCGTATCATGAGACTTTTTTTCCGGAAACCCGCATCCTGGTCCGCGAAGCTGCTGTTATCTCTCGCCTTGGTGACGTCCCTGACCGGTGGCGTCGCGGCAAAGGGCGACCGGGACGTCGTCAACCTCATCAATTTCATCCGCGGGGTGGAACCGCGGTCCGCGATCGATCTGCTGGAGCCGGTCCGCGAGCAGCTCGCGCTGGCGAAGAAGCACGACCTGCCGACAACCTGGCTCATCCAGTACGACGCGTTGATCAAGCCGGAGTTCACCGACCTGCTGAAGCGCGAGATGGGGCCCGAGGACGAGATCGGCGCGTGGCTGGAGGTCGTCCAGCCGCAGGCCGAGGCGGCGGGCATCCCGTGGCGCGGACGGTATCCATGGGACTGGCACGTGAACGTCGGCTTCACCCAGGGTTACGAGGTCGCGGAGCGGAAAAAGCTGATGGATGTCTACATGGCGAAGTTCGCCGAGGTCTTCGGCAGGACCCCCAAGTCCGTGGGCTGTTGGGTGATCGATGCACCCACTTTGAACTATCTTCACGACCGTTATGGCATCGAGGCGGCCTGCAACTGCAAGGATCAGAGCGGCACCGACGGTTACACGCTGTGGGGCGGCTACTGGAACCAGGCCTACTATCCCAGCCGCCTCAACGCCTACATGCCGGCGCAGGGTGCGGAAAGGCAGCTCGATGTGCCGGTGTTCCGGATGCTCGGCAGCGATCCGGTGCACCAATACGATCAGGGCATCGGCTCGAGCTGGCAGGGAGTGGTGACCCTGGAGCCGATCTATCGCCCTGGCGGCGGCGATCCGGGATGGGTGGACTGGTTTTTCGACACCAACTTCGATCAGCCGAGCCTCGGCTTCTCCTACATGCAGGCAGGCCAGGAGAACTCCTTCGGCTGGCCCGCGATGTCGGAAGGATTGATCGATCAATATGCCAAGCTCGCCAAGCGCCGCAACCGGGGCGACATCGTGGTGGAAACCCTGGGCGAGTCGGCCCGCTGGTTCCGCAGGACCTATCCGCGCACCCCGGCGACCTCGGTGGTCGCGCTCGAAGACTCCACCGGAGCGCCGAAGCGCAGCATCTGGTATGAGAGCCGTTGCTATCGAGTGAACTTCTACTGGGACAAAGACCGTTGGAAAATCCGCGACCTGCATCTTTTCAACGAGGACTATCCCGAGAGATATCTCGATGCCCGCGCGGAAGACATCGTGGCCCACTATGACACGTTGCCATTGCTCGATGGCTTCCACTGGAGCGTGCCGGACGACCTGGCCTCCTTTTCCGCCGTGGCGGAGGGCGAGCCGGTGCGCACCAAGGGCGTGCCGAAGGTGACCGGCGAGGGTGCCGACACGCTGCAGATCGAGTGCGGTCTGAAGGGCGGTGGCAAGCTGGTGATTCTATGCGAGCCCGAGAGCCTGCGGATCGATTTGAAGGGCCTCGGTGCTCCCGACCGCTGGGCCATGGAGCTGGCCTGGTCGGCGGAGAAGCAGGTCCCCGTCTCGGAGGTCTCGCCGCACGCCATCGGCTACCGCCACCAGGGCTTCACCTACCAGCTCCGCTGTGGCGAAAGCGCCGTGTCGCGTGTGGGCGACCAGCCCCGGATCAAGGTCGCCGACCACCGGGGAACCATCCGTTTCGATTTCCGTCCCCAACCCCGAAAACCCGATGAAAACACCAGGAATCTCCCTACTTCTCGCGCTGGCGGCGATGACGCCGGCGCTTCACGGCTCCCTGCTGGTGCAGGAGCTGTTCGATGACATCTCCGCCGGAGACGCCAGTCTCGACGGCGCCGGCGACACCACCAGCAGTGTCGGGCTGACCGACACGTGGGCGGTGAACCAGAACACCGGCATCTTCACCGCCAACAACTTCAACGTGGTCGGCGCGACCCTGCCCGGTCTGCCACCGGATGACGGCCTGCCAGGCGGTGTCTGGAACAACACCAACTCCTGGGATACCAACATCTATGCCACCCGGCCGCTGGCGACCCCGATCGATTTCGGAGCCGACCAGGTGATCTATTTCAGCGTCCGTCTGAACAATCCGGGCGATACCGCCATGGGCATCGGCCTCGCGACGGGCGGCGGACCGGCGGACGAATTCGTCGGCGCCGGCTTCAGTTGGAACAATGCCTCGATGGTCGGCCTCTCCGATCTCGGCGCGGGGAATTCGGCCTACATCGCCCACGGCACTCTGGACGGTTCGACCGAGAGCGGCGTCTACGGCATCCGTGCCCTGGAGGGAAAAAACACCGTCAACGGCTACGGCCTGCTGGTCGGGCGGATCACGTCCCATGCCAGCGGCGAGGACCTGATCGAGATCAAGCGTTTCGCCGAAAACTCCGTCATCCCCGGCGACCTCGCGGCCGTGACCTGGAGCGCGAGCTACGCCGTCGATACCTCCATGGTCGCCACCCGGCTCCTGATGTGGATGAACGGCCAGGGTTCGGGTGAGCTGGATGCCATCCGCTTCGGCGAAACGTGGACGGACGTCACGGGCGTCGAACCCGCCGGGCCGGAGCAGCCGTCATTGACCGGATCGACCCTGGTCTCGGCCACCGGGACCACGGCCGAGGCCAGCGTGAGCCTGATCACCAGCCCGGCCGAGGTAACGCTCTACTGGGACATCGTCGATCAGGGCGAGGGGGCTTGGGCCAACGCGAACGCCCTCGGCGCGCAGCCGGTCGGGACGGTGACCGGCTCGATGACCGGGCTCATGCCGGACACGGTCTATTTCTACCGCTTCCACGCGGTGAACCCGGCGCCCGAGCCCGACCTGGAGGCTTGGAGCGAGCCCGCGCAGTCCTTTGCCTCCGCGCTGACAGGCCTGGCGGTGGATGACCTCATCGTCTCCCCCTACTCGCCGTATGAGGTGGACCTGATCTGGACGGACATCTTTGAAACCGAGACCGGCTTCACCATCCAGCGCTCGCCGGCCGGCGCGGGCACCTGGACCACCGTGGGCACCGCGCCCTCCGAAAGTTCGTTCTTCACCGACAAGCTCAGCGGGCTGACGCCGGACACCTCCTATGATTACCGTATTTTCGCCAGCAACGCGGCGGGCGACTCGGATTTCTCCAACGTGGCCAGCGGCACCACGCCCTCGGCCGAGTCGCTGGAAACGCAGTTGCTCATCCATTTCGACGGCACCCTTTCCGGCACGGAATACACGCTGGGACCGGACGAGATCGACCTCAGCGGCACCTTCCAGGCAAGCGGCGCGCCGGTGGTCGACGGTGGCGTGGCGGTGATCAATGCCGGCAACGAGAACGGCTCCGACGGCTTCGACATCGACGGCAGCTTCTTCGGCGACCTGACCACGCAGAACTGGGTGGTCGAGGCCTTGCTGACCTATCAATCCACCGGCACCGGCTATGCGCCGGTGGTGCTGGACGTGCAGGGCGATTGCAACCTGCGGCTGCGCACCGACGACAACGACGACGTGCTGCAGATGTTCTACTGGGATGGTAGTAGCGGCCACCAGCAGCTCACCGCGCTGCCGCCGAGCGGGGTGAAGGTCCACCTGGCCTACGCCTGGGATGCCAGCAGCTCGACTCTCACCGGATACATCAACGGCGTGCCCTTCGGCTCGCTGGCCGGCGGGCACTTCACCACGCCGGACCCCACCACGATCAGCTTCGGCTACTTCGGCCGCGCCGGCTACGAGGGGCGGGGCGTCGATGGCACGCTGGACGAGATCGCTTTCCAGACCGGCAGCGCGGCCTTCGATCCGGCCTCGGATTTCCTGCTGCCGGTTCCGGAAAGCGAGGACTTCGCCACATGGATCGGAGGCTTCGAGGTCGGGGGCATGACCGGATTCGATGACGACCCGGATGGCGACGGCCTGTCCAACGGGCTGGAGGGCTTTTTCGGCACGGATCCCGGCTCGCGGAATTCCGGTGCGGTCCGTCAAGTCGCCACCGACGGGACGATCACGACCTTCGTCCATCCGCTGGCGAATCCCCCCCTGAGCGACGTGGCCGGCGGCTACGAGTGGTCGATGGATCTCGAAAACTGGTACGCCGGCGATGGGGTGGACGGCCCCCCGGACGGTCCGACAGTCAGCATCCCGAATGTCGGCGGCGGCCCCGGCGAGGTCGGAGTCACCGCCACTTCCAGCGAGCCGGTCGACCACCTTTTTCTCCGCGTTTCGGTGTCCCAATGACCGGTCGCGAAACTCCCCCCCCTAACCTAAAAAAACACATGAAGACCACGAACGTGCTGAGTGCCTTGTTGGCGATGGTGTTGGCTGCTCCCGGAGCCACCATTATCGGCGTCAACTTCAACAACAACGACTCCGCCGGTGCACAGGCGGGAGGTGATTCCTTCGGAGCGATCTGGACGGACGTCAATGCCGACAACGTGACCGGATTGGCCTTGAACGGCACGCCGGGTGCGACCCTCGACCTCGCCGCCAACGGCTGGTGGCAGGCCGGATCCTGGACCGGAACCGACGGCATGAATTCCGAGATCAGCCTGTTCCGGATTTACCTCAATGACAACGGCATCTCCCTGACGGTCCACGGGCTTCAATCGTGGATGACGTCTGAGTCAGCGGCCGGCTACCAAGTCACGATCTACTCCAGCACGGACAATGGAACGTCGTTCAAGGATGTGAACGTGGCAGGCACGATGGTCCCGATCCTGGCCGGTGGCAACGGGACTTGGAACGGTGCATTCGAGGACGTCGGTGGCAACGATTCGGGCGGCCTGCGCGGCAGTGGCACCAGCGGACTGCTGACCGATGATGAGCTGACGATCACGCTCGATTCGCACAGCTTTCCGGTACGCTCGACCCTGGCCGGCTTCACCATCACGGCGGTGCCGGAACCGGGCGTCGCGATGCTTGGCATGCTGGGGCTCGGTGCTCTGGTGGCCGGGGGTCGTCGCCGAGCGTGAAATCGGCGCTTTTTTCTTGGGTTGAAAGAGCCGCTTCCGGGGTAACTCCCGGGGGCGGCTTTAACTCAGGCAAGCTGCGCGGCGATGGGATCGACCAAAGCCGCGCCGGCAGTGGTCAGGATGAGGCGCTGGTTCTCCAAGCGGGCGAAACCGTGCTCGACCAAGTCCGCCGGATCGGCGGGGCGGACGATTTCCAGCGGCACGCCCTCGGCGGTGCGCAGCAGCAGGGCGAGGCGCTCGAGGCGCAGCTGTTCGGGGGTGAGTGCCTCGCTTTCGATCACCGCGGTACCGACGGACTCGACCATCCGCAGGTAGCGGTCGGTATCGCTGACGTTGTTGTGCCGGATCCCGCCCAGGGTCGACACGGATGAGGGGCCGAGGCCGAGGTAGTCCTCGCCGTTCCAGTAGCCGTGATTGTGGGTGGAACGATGGCCCGGCCGGGCATAGTTGCTCGTTTCGTAGTGTTCGAAGCCGGCGGCGGTCAGGAGTGCGTGGGCCAGGTGGAACTGCTCGGCATCGCGGTCCTCGTCGGCATCCAACTCGCCGCGCTGGAGGCTCTGGAAAAACGCGGTGTCCTCCTCGTAGGTCAGGTTGTAGGCGGAAACGTGGTCGGGGTTCAGGTCGATCGCCGTCTCCAGCGTGTGGCGCCAGCCATCGAGGGAAAGTCCGGGCACGGAGAACATGAGGTCGATGTTGACCGAGGGCATGCCGGCCTCGCGCAGGAGGCGGACGGAGGCGGCGGCCTGCTCCGGATCGTGCTCGCGGCCGAGGGTGCGGAGGACTTCGGGCTCGAAGGACTGGATGCCCAGCGAAACACGGCGCACGCCGAGTTCGCGGAAGAGGCCGGCCTTGGACAGGTCGAAGGTCGCGGGGTTGGCCTCCATGGTGACTTCGTCCAAGGCGGGAAAGTCGAGGATTTCCCGCAACCCGCCGAACAACTGCCGCAGGTGCGAGGGGGAAAGCATCGAGGGCGTGCCGCCGCCGAGGTAGAGCGTGCGGACCGCCGCGGGATCGGCGATGCGCCCGCGGGCTTCGGCCAGCACGGCCTCGATGAAGCGCGGAATCGGGGTCGAGCCGGGGGTGTGCTTGTGGAACGAGCAGTAGGGGCAGACCCGGTGGCAGAAGGGGATGTGGAGATAGAGCAGCATGTCACCAGCGGCCGATGGCGATGGCGGGCACGAGCAGCGTGCGCTCGCCGGAGCGGGCTTTGTCGCGGCCGACATCGGCGTCCGGCGCGAAGAACTCGAGCGCTCCGGAGCGTTGCCCATCCGGGCTGAGCACCGGCACCACCGGCTCGCGCAAGGTGGCGGTGCGCTTTTTCCCGCCCCAGGGATCGAAGTAGGTCAGGGTGAACTGCTTTTCGCCGCCGGCGAGCTTTTCGGGAACCTGGACCAGGGTGACGAAGTGGGAGTCGAGCGTGACCCAGGCACCGTGGCGGAGCACGTAGCGGCGGAGGCTGATGACGGGCGGCAGGCCGTTGATCAGCGATTGGCGGAAACGGCGGTGCAGCCGTTTCAGGGTGTTGGGCACGGACTCGCGGCGGCCGGGCAGCAGGTTCTCGATGCGGGGTGCGGGCAGGCCGCCGATGCCGGCCAGCTCGCCGGCGACGTCGGCGAGGTCCTCGGCATTGATGCCGTGCCGGCTCCAGCGGTTGCGACCGCGCAGCGAGGCGGACGGGCGCACGCCGTGGGCCTTGATGATGTAGAGGAGCTTGGAACGGTCGGAGCGGCCGGGAATTTTCTCGGCCACGGCTCGCCATTTCCCGTCCCCGCAGCGGATCGCGGCGAGCAGGGCGGCGGGACCGCAGGCGTTGCCGGAAACATCGAGCTGGTCGACCGGACCGGCGACGGCGTTCGGCGCCCAGCGATCGTCGGCGCGGGCGATCGCCGCGAGCAGCAGCAGGGCGCTAAGGAGAAGGGGAAGAGGCGAACGAATCGACACGCTGGTTGTCTTGCGGATTGCTGTCGACGATGCCAACCGAAACCGCAATCGAGGACTGGATCGCATAGTTGCCATCATTCGCGCCGACCGGAAAAGTGAAGGTCTTGATGTCACCGGGGCCGAGGTAGGAAGCGCTGGCCTGCGAGGTGCCGGCGGGCGTGGTGACGCTGACCGGGGCGTTGGTGACGGGGGTGGTGCCGCGGTTTTCCACGGTGACTTGGACCACCGGGTTGCCCTGCGAGTCGGTGGTGACGTAGTTCGAGGCCACGGCGAGGTCGGTGATGCCGGAGGTCTTCGAGTCGAGCGTGCGGCCGACGTTGAGGATGCCCTCGCCGTTGTCGGCATCGTAGCCGGGAGCGCCGGTCTCGTTGGCGTTGGCCGAGATCAGCTGCCAGGCTTCCGCGGCGTTGACGTTGAAGGTCGTCATCACCAGCGCGATGGCGGCGGAGACGGTCGGCGCGGCGGCCGAGGTGCCGGAGAAATACACCGGATCTCCATTCTGGTCGTAGGACTGGAGGGCGAGTCCGGGAGCCACGATCGAGACCGCGCCGCTGTTCGAGAAATCGAGGTGATCGCCGCGGGCTTCGACCGCGCCGACGGCCACCGTGTAGTCCGAGGAGGCCGGGTAGGAAACCGAGTCGAGACCTTCGTTTCCGGTGGAAACGACGACCACCACGCCGGACTCGTAGGCCACCTGGAGGGCGTTCTCGAGCACCAGGCTGAAGCCCCGTGAGCCGAGCGACATGTTGATGATGTTGGCGCCGTTGTTGACGGCATCGAGGACGGCCTTGGCAAGGGTGAAGGTGTTGGAGACGCCGTTGTCGTTGGCCACGCGGTAGTCGAGCAGCTGGGCATCGGGCGCGAGGCCGAGCTGGCTGGCGATGATCGAGGCCACCGAGGTGCCGTGGCTGTTCATCAGCGAGAGGTCGGAGGGCAGTTCGACGTAGTTGGTGGCCCGCACCCCGCCGGCGAACAGGTCGAGGAGGGCGATGCCGGTATCGAGCACGGCGACCTTCACGTGCGAGCCGTACTTGGAGCGGTCGCCATCGACGCCGAGCCAGTCGAGAAATTGGTCGCCGAAGCCGACCGCGCCGTCCTGCACGGTGCCCTGGCCGGGAATATAGGCGGGAAAAATCATGCCGAGCTGCTCGCTTCCGTCGAGCAGGGCCTTGAGATCATCGAGGCTGAGAAAGCCGACCCGCAGGGTGTTGAGCGCGTCGATCCGGTCGAGCACCGCGAAACCCTTGCCCTCGATCTTTTTCAGGAAATCCGCCATGGCCTCGGCGGAGGCGAAGGTGAGTGAGCGCTGGTTGGCGATGGCACCGGAATCGATCGCCTCCTTGTCCTCGGTGAAGCGGGCACCGGGGCCGCGCTCCGTTTTCGGCTCCCGCACCGGGCTATCGGGTCGCGGGCGGGGCGGCACCGGTGGCAGCGGGTCCGTGGACGCGGCCTCCACCGCGGGCCGCGCGGCGCTGTGGGCCACCCAGTAGCCCGCCAATCCTCCGATCAGGACGACGGCGACGATCAGGATGGCGAGGCGCGGGCGGTTCATACGGGACGTGAAACCTCTCGCCGCGCCGAGGGTCGCGGGCAACCCCGAACTTTCCTCACTCCTCGGGCGGAGCCTCGAGCCACGGCGGGATGTCCTGGTAGTTGTAGATCTTGGGCCGCTTGGTGGCGGGATCGATGGTCGGGATCACGAGGTCCCGCTTGCGCACGGAGGATTTCCATGACGGGCTGGAAATGGTCGCCCAGGAGCCGTCCGGCTTTTTGAACTCGATGCGGGCCTGATACATCTTCCACTCGTCGATGGCGGTGACGCGCGGGTAGGTCTTCGAGCCGCCGGGCTTCACCTCGGGCATCTTGGCACCGGCCAGCTCGAGGCGGGCCTCGTAGGGAGCGAGGTTGAGGAAGCGCACGGTGCCCATCGGGAAGCTCGCCGTGTCGTCATCCATGCAGTAGATCCGGTAGGGCAGCTTTTTCTGCGGGTCGGGCAGGATCAGGAAAAGCTGGCGGTCGCTGCTGCCGAGCTTGCCCTGGGCGATCGGCCGCTTGCCCTCCTTGGCCGAGGGGTCATCGACGAACAAGGCCGCGGTGCCGCCCTGGAATTGGCCGGTATAGACCGGGCTGAAGCCGCCGGTGAAAAGCCGCACTTCGGCCGCGTCGGCCTTTTTCACGGGCGCGAGCGCGCTCTTGAGGTCATCGACGTATTGGAGACACAGGGTGCGGAAGGCGACTTGGCGGGTCGATTGGGCGGACAGGGACGACAGGGTGGCCAGGAGGAAGGCGGCGGTGAGACCGGGAAGGGCGGGTTTTTTCATGAAATCGGGATGATGGCCTGTCAGATCTCGCCGGGGGCGAGCCAGCGGAAGGAGCGCATTTCAAAACGCCGGCCAAAGGTTTCGTTGACCTCGGAGAGCTCGTCGAAACGGGTTTCGGGGGTGTCGGACGGATCGACGAAGTCGGGCATCCGCTGCACGACGGCCTCGCACCAGGCGCGGGCGCGGGGCTGGCCCGTCTTCGCATCGGACTCCCCGTAAGCGCGCACGACGAAGGTATCGCCGCGGACGGTGAGCTGCGAGCCGAGGGCCGTAAGGACGTCGCCCTGGGTCAGGGAACACGGAGCCCCGACGGTGTTGGAGCCGAGGACGGCACCCGGGCTCGCCCAGTCGTGCTCGCCGAGGTTGCCCTGGGCGAGCTCGATGCCTTCGCCCTCCGCGATGTGGTTGATGTCGGTTTTTTCGATGGCCGAGGCGATGGCTCCCCGCAGCGAGGCTTCATCCCCGGAGGGCCCGAGGCGACGGTTCACAAATTCCGAAAGCGAGAGGAAGGGGCCGCGCTCGCGGACCTGATCGACGAGGTTCTCGGCGAGTTCGCGGAGATGGTCGTGATCGATCTGGCGGAAGCCCTGCCACAGCGGTTCGTGGGCGGAGCCGAAGGTGGGGTCGCTGCCCTGGCCGTCGACGGCGGTTCCAGCAGGGTAGCGCACGCGCGGGAAGGGGGTGAGCGCGCCGGTGTCCACCAGCGGCTTTTCCTGGCAGGCGATCTGGGTTTCCCGCAGCGAGGAAAGCAGCGCCATCCAGGCGTCGACCGAGGTGGAGTTGACGTTGAAGCCGCCCGCGAGGCCGAGGTATCGGCCGGCCGTCCGCGGGCCGTCCCTGCCTTCGAGGCTCTTCGCCGCCTTGCCCGCTTCCTCCTTGGACACCAGCGAGACGAACCGCGGGTTGAGGAGCTCGCCTTTGCCCTCGAAGAATTCCTGGCGCACGGTCTCCGCATCACGCGATTCCGAGCTGAAGGCATCGCCATCGTAGTCGCACATCGTGGAAAGGAAGAAATGGTCCCACAGCGCGGTGTTGCACAAGTAGGTGTGATCGAGCGCGCCAACGCCGGAGGAGGTCTGGTTCGAGCGGAGTTGGTCGGTCGGAATCTCCGGATGGGCCCATGACTCGCCCACCGTGTAGGTCATGAAGGGGTGGACGCCGGAGTTCGCCAGGTTGGCGTGGCGGAACTGCGCCAGCGACTGCAGCGGAGCCCGCGGGACCTCGTAAAAGGTGGCGCGCGGCGACCCGTAAAGGCTGCCGTTTCCGCCGAAAAAGTAGCCCTCCTCCTCGGCGCGGTTTTCCTCGATGACCGAGGTGCCGGCCTGGATCGGCATCATCACCAGCTCGTAGGGCTGGTCGCCGGGTGCCTCCTTGCCGCGGGAAAGGTCGATGTCGGCGAAAAAGTTCCCGGTCGAAGAGTCGGCGTAGGGTCGGGCGGGGACGAAGGACTCGACGGTGGTCTTGCCGGAAAAGCTGAACAGGGCGAACGGCCGCGCCCGCACGTAGTCGGCCATCGTTTCACCACTGCGCTCATAGATATCACGGGCGATCAACGGCGGGTCGTTGTCGGGATCCGGATACATCGCCGGGAACGAGCGTTCGTCGGGATAGCGGACCGAAGTGCCTTCCTCGACGATTTCCTTCAGCCGCGCCTCGTTGCCGTACTGGAGCCGGAAAATGCCGGCCGGCCGGTTGTTGAGCGTCATCTGGACCGAAAATTCGTTGTCCGGTTGCGACACGGGACCCCACTCGACGCTGATGCGGTCACTCACCTTCAGCCCGATGGTGCCATCCACGGTGCTGTTGGCGGCCGCGGCGGTCTTGCTGCGGCCGGCCAGCCAATCGACATCGAAACCCGCGCCGGATGTGGTCGATTGCGTGATGAGTCGCGGCAGGATGTCGAAGTCGACGGTTTTGTCGTTCCTCCAATCGAACAAGGCCGCTCCATCTTTGCCCGATCCCGCGGATTCGTCATTCCAGGTCCAGTCGGGTGAAACCCCCGGCGTGCCGAAAAGCCGCGTCTGCCCGGGCTCGAGCCGGATCGGCTGGGTGCGACCGCTGAGGTCGGACTTGAAGTCCATGCCGAAAGTCTTGGTGCTGTTGGAGTTGGCGAAATCGATGTAAAGGTTGTTGAGCGGAAGCAGCTCGTTCGTCATCGCGCGATTGTTGATGTAAAACTTGAAGCCGATCGGCACGTCCTTGAAAGAGATGTTCATCGAATCGAACACCAGCGGGATGTCATAGGGGTTGTGGATGGTCACCACCGGCAGATACAGCAGGTGCAGCATGTACTGCCGCCCGGCGGCCCGATGGTCCGTGGCCCATCTGCCATGGGGATCGCGGGCGACGAGGGAGAAGATCATGTCCACCCGCACGATGCTGGGCATCAGCACCTGTCCATCCGGAGCGGCCGCCGCGCCCATCCGCAGCCGGCTGCCGGCCACGGTGTAGGGCCGGTGGCTGCGGGGCAGGGTGGCTCCCATCTCCCCGCTCGCCACGCGCCGGGCGTAGGTGGTGGATTCGCCGACGTGCTGATAGAGATTGTGATACTCCGCCAGCGTGCGCATCCGGGGATCGGCCACGTTGCTGGGGAGTCCGGCCTGGTCATAGAGCGTGCCCATTTCCGCCACCACATCCTCGCCCTCCGAGGCCAGCGTGCTGAAGTCCTGCTTGAAGCCGCCGTCCACGGGGTCGGTCATCAGGGAAACCGACCACGGGGTGAGATCCGGGCGGTAGGAGCGAAGTTGCTCGATCTGGGTGCCCATCACCGCGGTGTCGAAGCTGGCCAGGCGGTTGGCCAGTTGGTCGTCCGGCCGGAGTTCGGAAAGGTAGTCCAAGGCGAACACCCCGAGCCGGCTCGGCGCGGCGGCGCGGCTGACCTTGCGGGCAAGCGAAGTGCCTTGGGTCAACTCGTCCTGGTCCTCGAGATCGAAGCGGGCCTTCACGCTTTCATCGACCGTCATCCAAGCCAGCCTTCCGCGCGTCGTGCCGGAGGAAACGCCGATCGGATAGGCGCGGAGTTGCTGGCGCCGGAGTTCCGCTTCACGGCCCGGAATCTCGCCGAGGGCATTCTCGCCCAGCAGGGTGACCGCGTTTTCATCCTCCTCGGGCGGGATCGGCGGCCGCGAGGAAGAGGGGGCTGCGCTGGAATCCACGTAGGCCCCGGAAGTCAGCCACGCCTTGAAGCGGGATTCCTTGTCGTCGGGGGCCTCGACCAGGTCGCCCCGCTCCCAGGCATCCCACACGCCGGTGACGCCCAGCGGAAAATACTCGCTGGTCAGAGGGGCGGGCGCGGTGATGCGGTCGTCGCGACCGGCTTCCTTCTGGAGCTGGCCGATCGCGAGGGCCAGGGCCATCCGGGCATTGGTCCGCGCCTCCTGCATGGCATCACCCGAAGACGAACCGCGCAGCGAGATCGAGGAAAGCGTCAGCAGCCCCACGGCGAGCAGGCTCAGCAGCACCATCAGGCTGATCGTGATGATTAAAGCGAAGCCACGCGCCTGCCGGGCGAGGCAACGAAATCCGTGGAATGGGTTGGGTTTGAATTTCATGGGTCATCGGGTGCTGCCGCCGGAGTCGCAGCTGGAATCACCGGGCAGACTACAGGCGCCCGGGGGGTTTTAGTGAATACTAGGTCATTACCAAATATGGGTTAGCCGCCTGATTTTGTAACCTCCCCATAGCGGGAGGTTTTCGGTGGCCATGTCGGAGAAAAGGCTCCGAGGAGGCGATTCCCGGCGCAGAAGCTCTCGACCGCGGCGAAGGGCCACCTCCGGAGGGGAAATCCGGTTGAAGATATGCGGACTCCCCACGTCCCAATTACCGCTTGCCCGCGACGCGGTTGGGCCCCAAGCATCGGCGGTCATGCGTGACTTTCAAAAAGATCCGGCGTGGACGGAGGCGGACCTCGGCCTGCCGTTGCCGGATTCCGTGCATGCATGCTCGGTGGCCTTGCCGACCTGGCCCTCGGTGGTCGGGTATGAGGAAAAACGGGACAAGGTGATGCGACGGCTGCGGGCCGGATATCCGCGCTTCGTCCGCAATCCCCTGGTCTCACGCCTGACTGCCGAAGCTGCCCAGGCGATCGGTGAATCCGGCGGGTCGGTGTTTCTTTTCCCGACCCGCGTCGCCGCCCAGCGGGCCCAGCGCTGGATCGAGCGACAGGCCGGTGCCGCGGTGCGCTCGGTGGGCTACGAGCCGTTCCACGCCGTGGTGGTGCCGGAGGCTGCCATTCAAGCTGCCAACGATTACCAGCGCTTCACCGGCGAGCTGGTCAGTAGCCGGGCTGCCGAGGATTTCCTGAACGGCGGCATCAAGAGCGGCAACAAGGGCTATCTGGTCCGCCGCCGGCTGGCCACGCTCTACGGCTGCCAGCCCGAGCAGGTGTCCGTCTTCGCGTCGGGCATGTCCGCGGTGATGGCGGCCATGCGGACGCTGCCGGGGGCGGCCGATGGCAGAAAGACGCTGCAGTTGGAGTTTCCCTACGTGGATTCGCTCAAGGTGCAGGAGCTGTTCGGCTCCGGCGTGGTGTTTCTCCAGCAGACGGAGGGGGAGTCCTTCGATGAGGCGCTGCGACGGATCCGCAAGGGCGAGTTCGCCGGGGTTTTCACCGAGGTGCCCAGCAATCCGCTTCTTCGCTGTCCCAATCTGCCGGCGGTGGCCGAGGCCTGTCGCGAGGGCGGCACCCCGCTCATCATCGACGACTCGGCCGTCGGCCCCCACAACGTGAAGGTGCTTCCCTGGGCGGACGTGGTGACCGCCAGCCTGACCAAGTGGATCTCGGGAGCCGGGGACGTGATGGCCGGAGCGACGATTGTTCGCGAGGATTCTCCCTTCGCCAGCGACTTCCAGGAAGCGCTGGCACGCGAGGCTGCGGAGGGCGCGCCGCTCTATGTGGGCGACCTCCAGGTGCTGCTGGCCAACATGAAAGGCTACAAGGCGCGGATGGAGCGGCCCAACGAGTCCGCCCTGCGCCTGGTCGAGTTGCTGGCCGACCACCCGGCGGTGGAAACCGTGTGGCATCCCAGCATCACCACCCGCGAGCGTTACCAGGCGGTGATGCAACCGGACGGCGGCTTCGGTGGCCTGTTTTCCTTCAAGCTCAAGCTGCCGAAAAAAACGGCCAGGTTTTTCAACTCCCTGGCCGTGTCCAAGGGCCCGAGCTTCGGCACTCCGTTCACCCTGGTTTCCCCGTATGTGATGCTGGCCCATTACCACGAGCGCGACTGGGCCGAGGGCTGTGGGGTCCCCGAGACGCTGATCCGTGTCTCCTGCGGTCAGGAGGATCCGGAGACCCTCGCGCAGGCCTTCACGACGGCCCTGGAGGCGATCTAACCGGCCTGCCGGAGGTCGTGCGTTGGATTGGTCAATGCGTGCGCATTCGAAGGGGGCTTTTTCCTTGTTTGGGATGGAGGGATCGAATCCACTTCAAAAGTCGGCGCGCCGTCCGGTGCTTGAAATCGAGGTTCGCTGCCCAAGCCCATCATCTTTGTCGAAAAGACCTCATGAAACGCAAAGCGAAGCTCGCCCTCCGAGTGAATCATGACAACCCCAACCACCACCTTTGGAACAATCGCGGTGTCTGGTGGTGCCACCTCACGGTTCACAAGCCCGATGCCACTGCCGAGCGCCTGCGTTTTTCCCTGAAGACCCGCGACGTGGACCAAGCCCGCGAGCGCCGCGACCGGATCTTCCGCCAGATTGCCGAGCATTACGAGATCGCCGCCTGAGCCGGCTGCCGGCTTGGCTCGCAACCGATCGAAAGGCGAACCCTCGGATGCCCATGCCCTTCGGGGCCCGCTCTTTTGGGGGCGGCCGATGACAGCCCAAGGCCGGCGGGACGGCATGCGGAGGGAGCGATCGGGCCTGGGCGGGAGCCGTCCTGTTTCCCGGTCCCACTTCACGAAAAGAAGTCCTCGCCATCCGGCGTTTCGCCTCCCAGGGCGCCCGAGCCGGAGGGCTCACCTCGATCCAGATTCAGATCGTCATTCAAAGTGAAGAGCACGCCCCAGAGCACGAAGTAGGGCGTCTCGTCATGACCGACATAGCGGATCAGGTCGATTTCATCCCGCGTGAGCGAAACCCGCCCCCCAGGACCGCTCGACTCCGCGTCGGACCCAGCTGTTAGGAAAAGCTCGATAGTATCCGGAGTTCGTTCGAGCCACGCCCAGCTGGACCGGTCATCCATGAGGATCTTGGCCCGGTGATACCTTCCGGGGGTCAACGTCGATTCAATGTCGGGGGGGAGTTCCATTCGCCCCGTTACTAGGAATCTCTTCGGCGGACCGTCATCCTAACAATTTCCCTTTATCGCGATCCTTGCTTGAACGCCGGCTCAACGGTGGGAGGAAGGCGCCCCCGGCTGCCACGGAGGAATGCCCGAGGACTGCCGGTTCGGCCGCTACCTCGATGGCGGCGGGCAGGAGAAACTTGCGGCGAGTCTCCAAAGTCGGGGAGTCCCCTCCCGATTCGGTGAGCTGGAGGGTCAATAAAAACAAGCTGACCTCGCCCAAGGCATTCCCCCTCACGTCCGAAGCGTCTCCTCTCGCGCCGTTGGCGTCTCTTTTCCCAGCGAGGGCGTCTCTTTTCCCAGCGAGGGCGTCTCTTTTCCCGGCGAGGGCGTCTCTTTTCCCGGCGAGGGCGTCCCTTTTCCCGGCGAGGGCGTCCCTTTTCTCGGCGAGGGTGTCCCTTTTCCCGGCGAGGGCGTCTCTTTTCTCGTCCGGAGCGTCCCATTCTTCGCTGAAATCACTCTCCTTCAATCGAGTCGTTGCCTCCGGCAGCATGGGGGACGCTCGTGCGCTCGTGAACCCGCTGCCAAGCTTTCGAGCGCTGCATCGGGTCGAAAGCCATCGAACGCCGTGTCGAAGCGCTCGGGAGTCGTGTCGGAGCGCTCGGGAGTCGTGTCGGAGCCCGTCGGGAGCCGGACAGAGCCGGAAGGGGCCACGGAAGGAGTGGAGTTCGGAACCGATGTCGCCTGCGGCTTCGACCGACCACGAATGGCCGCACCGCCGTACAGCCTGTTGAGGCTGCCGATGCTTACCTTACAAATCGTCCAAGGGGCTGGCCGCCCTTCCCTCCATCGCATGGACCACGTGAGTGTAGATCTCCGTCGTCTTCACGCTGGAGTGTCCGAGCGCCTCCTGGATCGCCCGCAGGTTCGTGCCCTTCTGGAGCAAATGGGTGGCAAAACTGTGCCTCAGCGTGTGGGCCGAGACCTTTTTGGCGATTCCCGCCCTTTTGACGGCCTTCGACAGCCATTGGCTCACCGCTCCTTCCAGCAGATGGTGCCGCTTCAGATCCCCATCGCGGGGGTCCTCCGCCCGCTGGGCCGTCGGAAACACCCAGTACCATTCCCAGCTGCGCGAAAGTTTTCCTCCGTAGCGGCGGTCCAGCGACTCATCCACGTGGACCCGGGACCCGCCGGACGACCGGTCCTCCTCATACATCAGTCGCGCCCTCGCCACCTGACGCCGGAGGCCGTCCGCCAGCCTCTTCGGCATCGCGATGCACCGGTCCTTCTTGCCCTTCGCCTGCCTCACCCACACCAGCCCGTTGCCGAAATCGACGTCCTTCACCCGCAACCTCAAACCTTCCGAAACCCTCAGGCCGCAGCCATAGAGGAGCCCCACCAGGCATCTCGGCGTCCCTTCAGGCACTACCGCCAACAGATGCCTGACTTCCTCCCGGTCCAACACCACCGGCAGACGGTGGGGTCGCCGCGCTCTCACCGCCTCGACCCCCTCGAAAGGCTGCTTCAGCACCTCCCGGAACAGGAACACCAGCGCATTGAGCGCTTG
>NZ_BAABRI010000030.1:0-52787 GCF_040362925.1 Haloferula sargassicola | reverse complement strand
AGTGGCCGCAGATGACGAGCTTGATGTTGGTGGAGGGCTTGATGAGTTTTTCCATCAGCGCCGCGCCCTCATTGCGGGGAGACATGCGGTAGGGGGAGGTGGCGATGAGGTTTCCCTGGGTATCGAGGACGGAATGGGTGAGGAGGATGACCTGGTGACCGGCATATTTTTCGGAGGAGATCAGCTCGGCGGCCCAAGCGATGGCCTCATCGCGCGGGGCGAACTCCAGGACCACGACGAGGAGGTCTCCCCAGATCTCGTCGGTGAAGGCATAGGCGGCGTTTTCGAGGGTGGGGCGGCCGAAGGCATTCGGGGCGGTGGCCACGAGCGTGCTGGCCCAGAGGGGGTTTCTGGCGGGAGGGAAATAGTCGGGGAAGCGGGAGTTGCGGTTTTCGGCGCTTTCGTAGCCGTAATCGTGATTCCCGGTGGCGAGGATGTAGGGGTAGACCTGATCGAGGCGCCGGAAGGCCCGTGAGACGCTTTCCCATTGCTGGGTGCTGGACTGGTTGCCGTTGTTCATGCCGGCATAGAGGGTCCCGCCGTTGGCGGTGAGCAGGTCGTTCTGCTCCACGAGGTCGCCGGTGCAGAGGGCGGTCTTGACGTTGAGGCGGCGCTTTTGCGCGGCGGTCCATGCGGTGAGCAGCTCGAAGATCGGCTGGTTGATGTCGAACTTTTCGTAGCTCTGGGGATCGCCGAGGACGATCATCGAGAAGGCCCGGGGGTCCTCGAGTTCGGGGGGCTCGGCGAGGTGCACATCGGGCGGGTGGGGATGATCCTTGAAGGAGGCTCCGGGTTCCGCGGCCTGTAGGCTGGAGGCGGCGATGAGGGCGGCGAGGGCAAGGCAGCGGTGGGTCATGGAGAGGAAACGGAGGGAACGGGGCAAAAGATACAGCAGGGGGCAGTGATCAGTGGGCAAGTGGGCAAGTGAGCAGTGAGCAGTGAGCAGTGAGCAGTGAGCAGTGAGCAGTGAGCAGTGAGCAGTGAGCAGTGAGGCAAGGGGGCAAGGGGGCAAGTGGGCAAGGGGGCAAGGGGGCAAGGGGGCAAGGGGGCAAGGGGGCAAGTGGGCAAGTGGGCAAGTGGGCAAGTGGGCAAGTGGGCAAGTGGGCAAGTGGGCAAGTGGGCAAGTGAGCAGTGAGGCAAGGGGGCAAGGGGGCAAGGGGGCAAGGGGGCAAGGGGGCAAGGGGGCAAGGGGGCAAGGGGGCAAGTGAGCGGTGGTGAGAGGGAGCCGTGATCGCTCCGGAACGGTCTGGGGCTGGGAGCCGCAACTGCGGAAGAGGAAGCGGGCCGCTTCCGCCACGGCCTGCGGCGGGCCGCCGCAGCCACGGTTGCGGCGACCACGGGCGGGATGCGAGGACGGAGGAGGCGGAGGCCTTGCTGGAATGCTGCGATGCACTGCTGCCGGACCGGGATGGGAAGGGAGCCGGCGGCGGAACCGGGGTTGGCGTGATGGACTTGCCCTTTGACTCTTTCCGCCGGAACCCTTACGGGATGGGAAGATGCGATTCGTGGGATTCAGGATGAAACACGAGTCGAGATTCCAGCCGGTTCGCTCTCATGAAAAAACGACCCCATGTCCTCGTCGTCCTGGCCTCGATGTCAGTGTTTGCCGCCGCGCTTCCGGTTCGTGGTGCCAGCCTTGCCGGGAGCACGGTGATTTTCGACAGCTTCACGCCTCCCAATATGGGTGGATTTTCCTCCGGAGATCAGGGTCTCCTCACTGAGATCACCGTGACATCCGACACACGCATCACTGAGTTCAGCATTTTGAACGAGCTGTTTCAGCCCGGCTACCTGCGTTTCGCTCTGCTGTCCTATCCGGATCCCGATTTCCTGATTCTTACCGCTCCGACAGGCTTCGGCCAGGATGCGCCCGGGATTCCTACCTGGAAGAGCTCAGGCCCGGTGGACCTTCTGCTCGAGGCAGGTCATACCTACCTGGTCGGCTACGCGCATGACGTGAGTCTGAATGACTACCTCGACTACGTTTCCGAGTCCCAGAACGGCATTGAATCGAACACGAACTTGCATCTGCTCGATGGATTTGAGGATCCAAGCTATGATCGACTGTTCCATTCGGGAGCCGATGGAGCCATCCGACTTTCGGTGATTCCGGAAGCCAACCCATGTCTGTTGATCCTGTCCTCCTGCCTCATGGGCGCGTTCCGGCGCCGCCGCCGTTCTGTCGGCTCGTGACGATCCATCACGGTCCGTCTTCCCTGACAGCACGGGGGAAAGGCGGGACATCGAAAAGATCGAAATCTGAAGAGGGGGAACCACGGAAGGCACGGAAGCGAATCAGACCCGGCAGTTGGCATTCATTTTTGCTCTCAGCTTTTCGATTGCCGATTGCCGATTGCCGATTGCCGATTGCCGATTGCCGATTTTCGATTTTCGATTTCCGCTCGGGGAGTTGATTGGTGAACTCCTCTGTTGCAGGTTTGCCGGGACCGGATGGAGGTCGGGATGACGATGAAGGGCGAGGTTTCCAAGTTCGAAGCAGAACTGCTGCGGCCGGCGGGGTCGGATGGGTGGGCGTTTCTGGTGCTGCCGAAGGAGGTGAGCGAGAGCTTGCCAAGGCGGGGCCGGACGAGCGTGGAGGGAACGGTGGCGGGAAAGCCGGTAGCGGCGACGCTGGAGCCGGACGGGCAGCTGAGTCATTGGTTGAGGCTGGATGCCGGTTGGCTGGATGCAGCCGGGGTGAGTCCCGGCGACCAGGTGGAGGTGAGGATTTCCCCGATGGATCCGGAGCCGGAGCCAGCGGTGCCGGATGACCTGGCGGCGGCCTTGGCCGAGGCACCGGAAGCAAGAGAGGTGTGGGACGCGACGACGACGCTGGCGCGGGTGGACTGGATCCACTGGATCGAGACGGCGAAGCAGGCGAAGACGCGGGCGAAGCGCGTGGCGGGCGCCTGCGATATGCTGGCAAAGGGGAAGAAGCGGGTGTGCTGCTTCGATCCCTCCGGATTCTATAGCAAGGCCTTCAAGGTGCCGGAGTGCGGATAAGGCGGGCGCTGGAATGGCGGAACCTGAAGCCGAGACAGAGGACGCCGATAAACGGCTGGCTGCGCGCTTTCACCAATTTCCTCGACAGCGGCTCGGGGGAGCGGATAGAGGACGGATCACCGTTTATGAAGCGCCCCCCAGGCTGGACCGGCCGGCATTCATCGCTTGATTTCGTGCTTCGAAGACCGGAGGCCGCGTTGGCATCCGGGAACGGACTGCAGCCCTGCCCGAGCTCGCCCGGGACGGCCGCTTCGCCGGCAGGCACCCGGGATTTCCCACTCCGCCGCCCTGCCGAGGCCGGTGGCGATCCGCTCCGGGCCATGTTTTTCCCATCTCCCACCCCATCCACACCATGATCCCCACGCATTCCCTCGCCATCCTCGCGACCGGACTCCTCGGTCTGTCCGTCATTGCTCCCAGCGTCCGGGCCCAGGATGAGCCCGATCTGGAGGCGGGCCCCTCCTACAAGGTCACCCATGAGGCCGAAATAGCGGGGTGGACGGTGTCTTCCTTCCGCATCGGCGGGGTGTTCAAGCATGTGATGATGGAGCGCGGCGGCGATGACGGCAGGATCTTCCGGTACTTCCTGGGCAACGGCACCTCGACCCTGATGATCTATGACAACAGCGCGCTGAAGGAGCTGCCGGTAAAGAAGGCGACCTATTGGTTCTCCGGGCTGGAGTCGGGCGATACGCCGCCGACCGAGGCTCCGGCCACGACCGACAATGGCCTGACCAGCGAGCAGGACGCGCTAATCTCGATCGACGTGCAGGAGGACCCGGACATCCTGGCAGCGATCGCAGGGGCGAAGGCATTTCACCTGAAGCTGGGCAACTATTCCGGCACCTACGACCTGAAGGGGGCGAAAAAGGCGGCCGACAAGCTGCTGGAGGTCTTCAACCAAACGCCTCCCGGTGAGGAGGTGATCGTGATGGAGGAAGGAACGCCCTCGGTCGTGTGGGATCTGAAGCTGGGTGCCGGCGAGTCGAAGATCTATCAGGTCCCGGGCAAGAAGGGGCAGACGATGAAGCTCTCGTACCTCGAGGACACCCGGCAGGGCCAAATGGACATGGGCAAGTACTCGGTGGAGGAAGGGACCGAGAACGGCATCTCCATCACCTTCGAGCAGGATCGCCAGCAGCGGGTGGATGTGTCGAACCCGACGGACAAGGCGATGGATTTCCGGATCTTTCTGGAGGTGAAGTGAGGGCCGCGGTTGCCGGTGGACGGGCTGGTCGCGACATACGCTCGACCTTAAGAGGAGGAACCACGGAAGGCACGGAATCCACGAAAGGGGGCTGGGCTGAGGGGGATGGGTTGCTCATCTCTCAGTTTTGCGTTCATTCGCGTGTTTTGCGGCGGGGAATCTTTATCTCCGACCACTGGGTTCCGTGGCGGTGACTCGGTCAGATCCTTGAGGTGAGGGCTTTCCACGGAGTGGGACGGAAGCGGGGCTTCCCATCGGCAAAGGAGACTTCGGCCATGGGTCGGGTGCCGATGGCGATGATGACCTCGGGATAGCGGAGGGACGGGACGCGAGGCGGGGTGTCAGCGACCGGCTGGCGGGAAGGGTATCGTTTCCGCTGAAACAGGGCACGAAGCTGAAGGACCTCGTTAAGGGTGGCGAGGGAGTTGAAGCGGATGACGACGCGATCGCCGGCGCCTTCGAGGGCGATGCTTCGCGAACCGGTGCTGGCGGCGAGCTTTCCGCGGACGCGGGGGATGGAGTCAGCGGTCGGCATCGCCGGTGCGGATCTTCAGGGTGCCGTGGATCTTCCAGGTCGAGGCAGCACCCTCTTTTCCGGGGATGACGACTTCCAGATTCTCCGCCTGGTAAGTGATGCCGGCGGGATGGCCGGTGAGGCGGTCGAGGAGGGCGGTGGCGAGGGTTTCAAGCGGGGCGCGTTGGTTTTCGTCCATGGGAAGCGATGCCACCGGAACCGTCGCGGGCAAGCGATTTGGAAGGTGGAAGAAAACGGCGAAAGGAACAAAACTGGAGAAGGGGAACCACGGAAGGCACAAAACACGGAAGGGGGCCGGGAGAGTGGGGAGAAGGACTTTTCAAGTCCGTGGTGGAGAGTGGGAAAGGAGCCCTGGTGGGGGAGGAAGGAGTTCCAAACTCCTTTTCTATCCTGACTGGGAACAACGAAATCGGCGAAAGGGGCGAAATCTGGGGAAGGGGAACCACGGGAGGCACGGAAGTGGCAAGAAGGGTGAACACCGCGGCAGGCCTCCAGGGCAGAGGGGACGGTGCGGTCGTCCGGGAAAGTTCGGGGAGTTTTTTCCAAGGAAAGGTCCGCGGCGGTGTCGGATGAGTATGAAGGCGATCCTGCTTTTCCTCGTGATGGGGGTAATGACCGTGACGCCCGGAGCCGGTCTGAGCGTGCTTTATCGCATCCGCGGCCCCGAGGATTGTGGGGACTGCGTGGGGTTCCAAGCGCGGGTGTCTGCCCGCCAAGCGGATTTTCTCACGATCACGGTGAGCGTGAGACCGAGGGATCGGAATCTCTCCCGGGACGGTCTGAAAGCCGCGGGCGAAATCCGGGCGGGGAGCGGTGGGAAGTCGCTGGCCCTCTCCAGGATGGAGTCGGTGGCCCGGGATGGGGTGTTCACCTTCACCTTCGAGGTGGCGCGGACGGCGTTACCGCTGGCGATGATCAGCGTCTCGTGCCAAGGCGGCAGGGATCCCTCCGAGGTGGGCGAGGAATACCTGCTTCAGCTGGGAGGATTCGCCCCCGCGGCCGCTTGGGCGACCACCGAGGAGGATGCGGTTCGGTGAAGCGGAAGGGAGACCACGGATGAGATGGGGAACAACGAAATCGGCGAAAGGGGCGAAAGCTGAGAAGGGAAATGTGAAGGGGGGAACCTCGGGGTTCGTGCCATGCGCCGAATCCGGGGAGGATGGGGAACCACGGAAGGCACGGAAAACACGGACGGGGGGTAGGAAATGACGGCGTTGGTTCGGGGATGGGGGGAATCCATGTTAGGGCGGTGTTCTTGCTGGGTTGTGCGGAACAACGAAATCGACGAACGGGGTGAAATCGGAGAAGGGCGCTGAATTTAGGAAAGGAAGGGAAGGAACGAACGCAGGGAAAGAGCTGAGCGGCAGCTTGGGGGGAATCCCGCCTGATGGCGGGTGCGTCATCTCGTTATGGGTTAGAAGCTGATTTTGTTGATCATGATTCTCAACAGATGCGGGCGCGCTCGCTTCCGTTCATGAGACGCCTCCTCCAGATCATTCCCCCCAAACATGGCTCCGGTCCGTTCGTTCTCCCCCCTGCGACGGAAGGACCGGGGTCCGGAAGGAGGTGATCATCGACTCTCTAACATGGCCCGGAGTGAAAAACCGGGTGTGGAATCAGAAGGCGCGTGGCTCGGGACAGCCGCGCGCCTTCGCTTTTTCCGCAACCGTCCGGTCGGAAAAGACAGAGCGCACGAATCCCCCCGGAAACGTGCGCTCTTGTTTTGTCGGCCTCGCGAGATCGGCTTTCACCTGAATCGGAGGGCCAGTCCCCCGACTGGCAGCTCTGAAAATCTCAAACGGACCTGCTTATATTTCATCAATCGGGGCTTTTTGGCGGTCTTTCCAAAAAAGTCGGATTTTTTTCGATCCGATCGAGAGGCTGTTTTGGCCCCGATTCTTTTGGAGCGAAAGCACGCGCGGGCAGATTGCCCGCTCTCCCTAGGCGAGGATTTGGTCGAGGACGTAGGGGAGGATCCCGCCGGCAGTGTAGTAATCGACCTCGGCCGGGGTATCGAGGCGGACCTTGAGAGGGATCTCCATGATCTGTGGGGAGGACTCAGGCGGGGCGCCTGGGTTCCCTTGGTGGACGATGAGGGTCGCGGGTTGGCCAGGCTTGAGTTCGCCGGCGATACCGGTGAGGTCGAAGGTGGCGTCGCTGAGGTCCTTAACCTTTTCGTAGTCGGCCTTGTCGATGAAGTTGAGTGGCAGCACGCCCATGCCGATGAGGTTGGAGCGGTGGATGCGCTCGAAGCTTTTGGTGATGACGGCCTTCACGCCGAGCAGGCGGGTGCCCTTGGCGGCCCAGTCGCGACTACTGCCCATGCCGTAGTCCTCGCCGCCGATGACGATGAGGGGAGTGCCTTCCTCCTGGTAGGCCATGGAGGCGTGGTAGATGAAGGTGGGCTTGGCGGTGCCGACGGGCGAAATGTCGAGGTCGGGGGCGGGCACGTCTTTTTTCCCGAAATACCGGGTGTAGCCGCCCTCAATGCCGGGGCACATGAGGTTCTTGATGCGGACGTTGGCGAAGGTGCCGCGGGTCATGACGCGGTCGTTGCCACGGCGCGCGCCGTAGGAGTTGAACTGGGCCTTTTCGACGCCGTGCTCGAGGAGATACTGGCCAGCGGGCGAGGTCGGCTTGATGGCGCCGGCGGGCGAGATGTGGTCGGTGGTGACGGAGTCGCCGAAGATGCCGAGCGGGCGCGCGCCCCGGATGTCCTCGCTGAGGCCGGCGGCACCCTCGAAAAAGGGCGGCGACTGGATGTAGGTGGATTCCGGGTCCCAATCGTAGGTGTCGCCGGTGGAGCCCTTGATTTCGCCCCACTTGGGGTTGGCGGTGGCGACGTTGCCGTAGAGTTTTTCGTAAACGGCGGGCTTCAGCGCGGTTTCGAGCTGGGCCTTGATTTCGCCCTGCGAGGGCCAGAGGTCCTTGAGAAAGACGGGCTTGCCGTCGCGGTCGTGGCCGAGCGGTTCGGTGGTGAGGTCGAGATCGACGCGGCCGGCGAGGGCATAGGCGACGACGAGCGGCGGCGACATGAGGAAGTTCGCCTTGATCGAGCCGTGGACGCGGGCCTCGAAGTTGCGGTTGCCGGAAAGGACGGACGCGCAGACGAGGTCGCCTTCCTTGATGGCGGCCTCGATCGCGGGGTGGAGCGGGCCGGAATTGCCGATGCAGGTGGTGCAGCCGTAGCCGACGGTCTGGAAGCCGAGGCGGTCGAGCTCGTCCTGGAGCCCGGTGGCCCGGAGGTAATCGGTGACGACGCGCGATCCGGGGCCGAGCGAGGTTTTCACATAGGGCGCGATGGTCAGGCCGAGCTCGTTGGCTTTCTTCGCAACGAGGCCGGCGGCGAGCATGACGCTCGGGTTGCTAGTATTCGTGCAGGAGGTGATGGCGGCGATGAGGACGGCGCCGTGGCGCAGCTCGGTATCGATGGGCTCGAAGGCTTCATCGGCGGCGACAAGGTTCGGCGAGGGGCGGTTGGTGGTCATTTCCGCCTTGTCCATGGCGGAGCCGGGCTCGGTCTGCTCAAGCAGCGAGCCGACCGCGTAGCCGGCGGGCTCGGGCATTTTCACCGGCACCATCGTTTTCCGCTGATCCGGGGAAAGCCCGTAGCCGCCGGTCGAGGTGGGCGCGGTGAAAAGCTCGTCAAACTTTTCGCGCAGCGCGGGGACGTCGATGCGGTCCTGCGGTCGCTTCGGTCCGGAAACGGCGGGCACGACCGAGGAGAGGTCGAGCTCGAGGTCGGCGGAGTATTCGCAGTCGCCCTTGTCGGGGATGCCGAACATTTCCTGGGCGCGGAAGTAGTTTTCGACGGTGGCGCAAAGTTCCTCGGAACGACCGGTGCCGCGGAGGTAGCGGATCGTTTCGTCATCGACGGGGAAGAAGCCCATGGTCGCGCCGTACTCCGGGGCCATGTTGGCGATGGTGGCGCGGTCGGGGAGCGAAAGTGCCCTGGCGCCGGGGCCGTAGAACTCGACGAACTTGCCGACGACGCCGTGGGCGCGGAGCATTTCGGTGACGCGCAGGGTGAGGTCGGTGGCGGTGACGCCCTCGGCGAGCTGGCCGTGGAGGTAAACGCCGACGACTTCCGGGACGAGGAACGTGACCGGCTGGCCGAGCATGCCGGCCTCCGCCTCGATGCCGCCGACGCCCCAGCCGACGACGCCGAGGCCGTTGATCATGGTGGTGTGGGAGTCGGTGCCGACGAGGGTGTCGGGGTAGAAGATTTCCGATTGGGGATTGTCGATTGAAGATTTGGAAAGCACGCCCTTGGCGAGGTATTCGAGGTTCACCTGGTGGACGATGCCGATGCCGGGGGGGACGACGGCGAAGGTGTCGAAGGCCTGCTGGCCCCATTTGAGGAACTCGTAGCGCTCGCGGTTGCGGATGAACTCGATGGCCATGTTGCGGTCGAGCGCGAGCTGCGAGCCGGCGAAATCGACTTGGACGGAGTGATCGACGACGAGGTCCACGGGGACGAGCGGCTCGACCTTTTCCGCGGACGCGCCGCGGGCGACGGCGGCATCGCGCATGGCGGCGATATCGACGAGCAGCGGCACGCCGGTGAAGTCCTGGAGTACGATGCGGGCGACGGTGAAGGGGATCTCGTAATCGCCGGGCGACTTGGCGTTGTAGCGGGCGAGGTTTTTCACGTCCTCCTCGGTGACCTTGCGGCCGTCGACGTTGCGGAGGACGGACTCGAGGACGATGCGGATGGAAACGGGAAGCTTGGAGAGGTTCGGGAAGCCTTGCTCGGCGAGGGCGGGGAGGGAGTGGAAGTAGCCGTCGGTTCCAGAGCCGGTTTTAAAGGTGCGGAGGGTGTCCATGCGGCCAGACTATAACAGAAATGGCGGGGCGTCGAATTTGGGGAAGGAGTTTTAAACTCCTTCTCCGTATTGCCACAGCTTGAAAGTATCCGGTGGGAGCTTGGCGGGGTTTTTCGCGATGTAACGGCGCACCCAGGCGAAGTGCTTGTAGGAGCGGATGAGGCGGTCCCAGGATTCGTGCTGCCAGAGTTGGCCGCTTTGGCCGAGGGCGGTGTTGATCTCGCGAGCGGTGAAGCGTTTCCAGGTGTGAAGGATGTCTTCTGCCAGATGGTCGCCGAGGGGGTGGAAGAGGACGTGGACGTGGTTCGGCATCACGACGTAGGAGTCGAGGCGGTAGCGCTGGCCGTCGAAGTGGTGGAAGCCGTCGGCGACAATGGTGGCGATGTCGGGGTCCCGGAGGACGCAGTTGCCGTGGGCGTTGTCGAGCAACGCTTCGAAGCGGAGGGTGAAGAGGCGGTTGTGCTCTTTGCGGGTGGCGTCGTTCCAGGGTTTTGGGTGAGATTGTTCCCAGCGTAGTTTTTCTAGGAGGAGATCTTTGACGACGGATGCGGGGAGGGAGTCGGCGAGGCGCCAGGTGACGAAGAGCCAGGCCTCGCCTTGTTGCCAGTGGGGGAGGTTGCCGCGGTGTTTCTCGATGGCTTTGTCGGGATCGAGGAACATATGGGGGACTTTGGAGAAGGACTTTTTAAGTCCTTGGTTTGAATGAAGGAGTTGAAAACTCCTTCTCCCTATTGGGCCACCATCTCACCCACAGGCGGGGCGAACTGGGTGAGGGGGATGCCTTGGACGGCGAGCTTGTATTCGTCCAAGGTCGGCGTGCGGCCGAGGATGGCGGAGAGGACGACGACGGGGGTGGAACTCAGGAGCGACTCGCCTTTTTTCCGCTCGGAGTCTTCCACGACGCGGCCTTGGAAGAGGCGGGTGGAGGTGGCCATGACGGTGTCGCCCTTGGCGGCCTTTTCCTGGTTGCCCATGCAGAGGTTACAACCGGGGCGCTCGAGATACATCATGTTCTCGTATTCGGTGCGGGCGGTGTTCTTGGGCGCGTTGTCGTCGAACTCGAAGCCGGAATATTTTTCCAAGGTTTCCCAGTCGCCTTCGGCCTTCAGCTCGTCGATGATGTTGTAGGTCGGCGCGGCGACGACGAGCGGGGCGCGGAACTCGACCTTGCCCACGGCCTGCTCGAGGTTCTTGAGTATCTGGGAGACGATCTTGAGGTCGCCCTTGTGGACCATGCAGGAACCGACAAAGCCGAGGTCGATGGTCTTTTCCCCACCGTAGTAGGAGAGACCGCGGATGACGTCGTGGGTGTAGCGCTTGGAGACGTCCTCGTTGTGGACGTCGGGGTCGGCGATCATCGGCTCGTCGATAAGGTCGAGATCGACGACGAACTCGGCGTGGTACTTCGCGTTGGCATCGGGCGCGAGCGGTGGTTTCTCGCCGGAACGGATTTGGGCGATGCGCTTGTCGGCCTTGTCGATGAGGCCCTGAAGCACGCCCTTTGCGTTGTCCATGCCCTTCTCGATCATGATTTGAATGCGGGCCTTGGCGATTTCGAGAGACTCGATGAGGGCCTCCGGCTGGGAGATGCAGATCGAGGCCTTGGCCTTCATTTCCGCGGTCCAGTCGGTGAAGGTGAAGGCCTGGTCGGCGGGCAGGGTGCCGATGTGGACCTCGATGATGCGGCCTTGGAAAACGTTCTCGCCGAACTTCTTCAGCATCTGCGCTTGGGTGGCGTGGACGACGTCGCGGAAATCGACGTGTGGCTTGAGCTCGCCCTTGAAGGTGACTTTCACCGACTGCGGGATCGGCATGGTGGCCTCGCCGGTGGCGAGCGCCAACGCGACGGTGCCGGAGTCGGCCCCGAAGGCGACGCCCTTGGACATGCGGGTGTGCGAGTCGCCGCCGATGATGATGTCCCAGTCGTCCACGGTGAGGTCGTTGAGGACCTTGTGGATGACGTCGGTCATGGCGTGGTAGCCGTCCTTGGGATCGCGCGCGGTGATGAGCCCGAAGCCGTTCATGAAGGCCATGAGCTTCGGGATGTTGGTCTGGGCCTTCTTGTCCCAGACGGAGGCGGTGTGGCAGCCGGACTGGTAGCCCGCATCGACGATCGGGGAAATGACGGTGGCCGCCATCGCCTCCAGCTCCTGCATGGTCATCAGGCCAGTGGTGTCCTGTGAGCCTACGATGTTTACCGTAACCCGGACATCGGAGCCGGCATGCAGCGTGACGCCCGGCGTGGTGCCGACGGCGTTGCGGTTGAAGATCTTTTCGACGGCGGTGAGGCCCTGGCCTTCGTGGGAGATTTCCTTGGACGGGGCGAAAACGACCGGTGCCGTGATGCCGAGCGTCTTGGCTGCGAAGGTCTGGAGTTTTTTCCCGAAGACGATGGCGTAGGAGCCGCCGGCCTTCATGAACTCAAGCTTCTGCGGGGTGAAGGCCTTGGCGATGTCGTGGACTTCCTTGCCGTCGAGGAGGAGCTTTTTGCTCCGGGTGTTGATGGTGAGGACGGTACCGGTTTCGACCGAATAGACCTGCTCGAGGACCGGGTCGCCGTTGGCGTCGAGGACGACCTTGCCGTCGGCGTCCTTCTTTTTGACCCAGTTCTGGAGGTCGAGGCCGATGCCGCCGGTGACGTCCACGGTGGTGAGGAAGATCGGCGAGATGCCGTTGGTGCCGGCGACGATGGGGGCGATGTTGACGAAGGGGACGTATTTGCTGGCCTGTTTGCCGGTCCACAGGGCGACGTTGTTGACGCCGGACATGCGCGACGAGCCGACGCCCATGGTGCCCTTTTCGGCGATGAGCATGACGCTCTTGTCCGGGTGGATCTTTTGCAGCGCCCGGATCGCTTCCTGGGCCTGCGGCGAAATCATGCACTTGCCATGCAGCTCGCGGTCGGAGCGCGAGTGGGCCTGATTCCCCGGGGAAAGGAGGTCGGTGGAGATGTCGCCCTCGGCCGCGATGTAGGTGACGACTTGGATTTCCTCCGGAACGTCCGGGAGCTGGGTGAAAAACTCGGCCTTGGCGTAGCTTTCGAGGATGTCCCTGGCAACGGCGTTGCCGGCCTGGTGGGCGTCGGCGAGGCGGGCGAGGTCGGCATCGTAGAGGAAGACCTGGGTCTTGAGGACCTCGGCGGCCTGGCTGGCGATGTCGGCGTCGTCGCCGAGCGCGAGATTGAGCAGGACCTCGATCGACGGCCCGCCCTTCATGTGGGAGAGCAGCTCGAAAGCGAAGGCGGGGGGGATTTCCTCGACGACCGTCTGGCCGAGGATGATCTCTTCGAGGAAGCGGGCCTTTTCGCCGGCGGCGCTGGTGGTGCCCGGAAGGGTGTTGTAGATCAGGAAGTTGAGCGAGTCCGCGCGGGCTTCGTGGCCGGGAGTTTTGATCTGGGAAATGATCTCGGCGAGCAGGTCGGCACCATCGATGGGCTTCGGGTGGAGGCCTTGTTCCTGGCGCTCGGCGATTTCCTGGAGGTATTCCTGATAGAGGCTCATTTCAGCGGGGCGTCGTTGGTTTGGAAAGTGGGTGTTTTGGTCGGGAGGTCTTGGATTTCAGCGATCTCCGGGGTCTGTCCGACGGGCGCGGAGATTACCGGGGGGGTGATTCTTGTAAAGAATGTTGGCCGTCTAGCAGGAGTCGCGCCGGGGCGGGGATTTCGGGCGAAGCTGACAGCCTTTCGCGGGAGGCGGAGTGCCGGGGTTTTTTGGATCAGGATGAATGGGATTTCCGGGATGAATGGGATTCGGGAAGGGTTGTGGAGGGGGTCGCATGCCATTGATGATGACTGGTCTATTCGTCCCGATTTCAATCTCCCTGCGATCCGTTTTTCTGAGGGAATCCGGCTCTTGCTGTCGCGAGCCGGTCCGATAGGCTTGACGAATGCATCGCACGTATTTGGTCGCCGGAATGGCGGCGGTTTTGGGATTGGCCGGGTGTGCCGGCGGGCCGGCCGGGGCTTCGTCCGGCGAAATGGGAGACATCCAGACCGAGGACGGTTCGGTGGGCGGGATTTCGGAAGTTCCCAATCCCAGCCCGGAAATGGCGAAAGCCAGCGGGACGCCGCTCGAGACGCTGCAGCACGGGCACGTCATCTACATGCTGAAATGCGGCGAGTGCCATGCCTACCAGTTGCCAAAGGATCTTTTCATTGATGAGTGGGAGGACGCGATGCCGAAGATGATCACTCACGCTGGCCTTGATAAGGAAGACGAGAAGGCGGTGCTGGCCTATGTGGTGGCGGTGAAGGGCGGGGAGGATTGACCCGCTTCGCAGGAGTGCCGGGTGAAAAGTGAGATGAAGAGCGACGAACGGAAGGCAGGAGAGGTGATAGTTGGAATCGACCTCGGGACCACGAATTCGGCCATTGGAGTCGTCGAGAGCGGGTTTCCGATCTTGTTGGCCAATGAGGATGGAAAACGCATCACGCCGAGTGCGGTGGCGTTCGGAGCAGGGAGCGGCGAGCAGGGAGCGGGGAGCGAAGAGGTTTTGGTCGGAGCGAAGGCGCTGCGGCTGCGGTCGATTCGGCCGGTGGTGACGAGCGTGAAGCGGCTGATGGGCCGACGGATCGGCGAGGTGGAGGATTTTCCCCTGCCGGTGACCGATGACGGAAACGGCCTGCCGCAGGTGGAGGGTCGCTCGCCGGAGGAGGTGAGCGCCGAGATCCTGCGGGAGCTGAAACGGATCGCCGAATGGCGGCTCGAAACGCCGGTGGAAAAGGCGGTGATCACCGTGCCGGCGTATTTCAACGATGCTCAGCGGAACGCGACGAAGAAGGCGGGCGAGTTGGCGGGGCTGGAGGTGGTGCGGATCGTCAACGAGCCGACCGCGGCGGCGCTGGCCTACGGCTTGGACCGGCTGGAGGAGAAGTCGCGGGTGGCGGTGTATGATTTCGGCGGCGGAACTTTCGATTTGTCGGTGCTGGAGATGCAGGACGGGGTGTTTCAGGTGCTTTCGACGCGCGGCGACACGCGGCTCGGCGGCGATGACCTGGACGCGGCGCTGGTCGCGTGGTGCGCGGAGCAGGCCGGGGTGGAAAAGCCGGATGTGCGCTGGCTTGAAGAAGCGGAGCGGGTGAAGCGGGCCTTGTCCGAAAAGGATGCCGAGACCTTCCGGCTGCCGTTTTACGAGGGATCCCGCAGCATCGAGATCGAGGTGACCCGCGGCGATCTGGACCGGCTGGCGAAGCCGCTGATCGACCGCACGCTGGCTTGCTGCCGGATGGCACTGGCCGACGCGAAGGTTGGACCGGAAGACCTGGATGCGGTGCTGCTGGTGGGCGGCTCGACGCGGATCCCGGCGGTGCGCGCGGCGGTGAAGGCGTGGTTCGGCCGCGAGCCGGATCTTTCCCAGCACCCCGACGAGGCGGTGGCGCTCGGGGCGACGATCCAGGCGGGCGTGCTGAGCGGGGCGATGAAAAAGATGGTGCTGCTCGACGTGACGCCGCTGAGCCTCGGCATTGAGACTTTCGGCGGGCTCATGAATGTCCTGATTTCCCGCAACACGACGATCCCGTGCAAGGCGGGCGAGATGTTCACCAACGCGGCGGCGGGGCAGCGGTCGATGCGGATCCGCGTGCTGCAGGGCGAGCGGGAAATGGCGCGCGACAACTGGCAGCTCGGCGAGTTCGAGGTCGAGTTCGAGCCTTCGGAAAAAGGCCGGGCGCGGGTGGGCGTGCAGTTCCGGATCGATGAAAACGGCATCCTCGAGGTGCTGGCGCGCGACACCGCGACGGGCAAGGACACGCTGCTGGAAATCCAGAGCGCGGCGGTGGACGTGGACGATGCGCGGGTGGAAAAAATGGTCAGCGAGTCGATCGACTACGCCTTCGACGACATGGCGGAGCGGATTTTCACCGAGGCGAAGATGAAGGCGGACGAGCTGCTGCCGGCGGTCGAGCAGGTGCTCGCCCAAGGCGGCGGGCTGGTTTCTCCGGAGGAGGAAAACGAGATCCGCGCGGCCGCGGAGAAAGTCCGCGCGGCGGTGCGGGCCGGCGAGGCAAATCCGCTCAAGGCCGCGGTGCAGGAGCTGGACAAGGCGACCGAGGCGGTGGCGGCGCGGGTGGTGGAAAAAGCGATGGAAGAGGCGCTCGCCCGAAGAATGGGCGGGTAGTTCGCATTGACCGAGGGAACCCCGGCGCGTTGGATCGCGCCATCAGCCGATGACGGAACAAACCGATGGATGGTATCACTGCGGTCGCTGCGGGCACCTTTTCGAGGAGTCCGAGGACGGGCGTTGTCCCGTCTGCGGCCAGAACCCGGTGGTGAGCGATTCGGAGATGGCCTACCACATGGCACTGTCCGCGCCAGCCGAAGCCGAAGGGGCCGGCCGGGTGGAAAAAACGGCCGCTCAGGCGAAGGATTCCGGCGGCCTGCTGAAGTTCACGGTGGCTTGGGTCGGGTTCCTGTCGGTGATCGCCGGCATCATCGCGCTGGCCCGTCTTTTCAGCAGCAACGAGGACACGCAGGCGACGATCGACATCGGGGAGAGCAGCGAAAGCATGCGCGAGCTGAACGACGCCTACACGCGGTGTTATCCGCTGCTGCGCGGCTATTATTCCAGCGTGGCGCCGGAGATCCGGGCTCCGCTGACGCTCCATCCCACGCGCTCCCTGGAACGCATGAGCCGGTGGCCTGAGGAGCTGGTCCTGATCGATCGCAACACCCTGGTGCGGAACCGGTCCTTCACGGTGTTCGGGACCTCGGAAGGCCAATCGGCCGGCAGCCTGTGGGAGCTGGAAAACGGCGATCGGTTGGAGGCCGTTTTCCGCCACAACGAGGAAGGCGCGTGGGCGATCGACTGGGAGCAAATGGTGCGCTACTCCACGGAAACCTGGCCGGTGTTCGTCAGCGGACTGGGCGATGAGTCGGGGGAATTCCGGCTGCTCGCCCGGCGCCGGGCGAGCGCGAGCCTGGGCGTGGGCGACGTTTCCCGGATCATCCTCCACCAGCCGTCCACCCGGCGGCCCGGCGAATTCGGCCCCGCTTCGCCGGAGGTGCAGGTCGATCCAAGCTCCGAGGATGGCGTCAAGCTCGCCGAGGCCTTCGAGCTGCGCGATGCCGGCGGCTCGCCGTTCAATGCGGGCCTCACCCAGGATGATCCACTCGGCATGATCCGGGTCCGGGTGCGGCTGCACCTCGGGCCGAAGGACGAGAACGGCCGCCTGACGCTGATCCTCGACAAGGTGGTGGCCTGCCACTGGATGGACATCGACGACCGCGGTCGGCCGGAGCCGAAAAAGCAGTAGGCCTCAAAGCCCGAGACCGCGGCGCATGGCGGCATCCGGGTCGCTTCCCGGGAACCAGAACCGGAACGCGGCGATGCCTTGGTGCAGGAGCATCAGGTGGCCGTTGGCATGGTGCGCGCCCGCCGCCTCGGCCGCGCGGATCAGAGCGGTCGGCTTGTAGATGGTATCGAACACATGGTGGTTCGAGTGCAGGTAGCCCGCCGGCAGCGGCGAAGGGTCGCTTTCCTTCAGCCCGAGCGAGGTGGTGTTGACGATCAAGGTGCAGGCGGCGGCCAAGGCCGGCAGCACGGTGTCCTGCGTGCCGAGCGTGGCGAGGTCGAGCCGCGGGTGGCGCTCGCGCAGCGTGCGACCCAGCACTTCGATCTTCGACTCGGTGCGGTTGACCAGAATCAGCCGCGCCACGCCGGCCCGCGCGCAATGGGCGGCGATCGCGCCTCCCGCTCCGCCGCCGGCACCCACGATCATCACGGAAAGACCGGGCAGCTTGAGGCCCAGCGATTCTTTCACGGCATGTTCGAAGCCGTAACCGTCGGTGTTGGTGCCGCGGGTCGCGTCGTCATCGAAGCGCACCGTGTTCACCGCGCCGAGGTCGCGGGCGGTGTCGTCGATTTCATCGCAGGCCTCCAGCGCGTCGAACTTGTGCGGCACGGTGACATTGCAGCCGATGAAACCGAGTTCCCGCATGCGGATGAAGGCTTCCTTCACTTGCCCGGGCCCGACTTCCAGCGCGATGTAGCGGGCGTCGATGCCGGCTTCATCGAGCGCCGGCTGGTGCATCTGGGGTGAAAGCGAGTGCGCGACCGGCTGGCCGATGACGGCAAGGCGCGCGGCGGAGGCTTCGGGGAGGTTGGCGAGAGTGAAGGGCATGATGGAGCGCCGATTATGAAATCGGCATCGCGGTGACTGGTGTGCCGGAATCCGGCTGGGGTAGAAGGCTTGGGGGGCTGTCTATCGAGAAATGGGGATGTCAACGAACAGGCGATGCCGATTTCATAATCGGCGCTCCATCTGGAGGCACTCTGTTCAGAGCTTCTCGGCGAACGAGCGCAGGCGCTTCACGCTCTCATCCTTTCCGAGGATGGCGAGGATGTCGCCGAGGTCGGGTCCGCCGGCCTTGCCGCTGAGGGCGACGCGGGTGGGAAACATGAGCTGGCCGGGCTTCGCGCCGTTCGCCTGGGCGGTTTCGCCGATGGCCTGCTTGGCGGTGTCGGCGGACCAGTTCTGGATGCCGGCGAAACTCTCGGCCAAGGCGGCGAGGAGTTCCTTGGCCGCGGCGTTGTTCTTCACCTTGGCCAGCGGCTCGTCCTCGATCGCGATCTCGTCGAGCAGGAGGAAATCGAGCGCCGCCGGCACCTCGGGGAGCAGGCGGACCTTTTCCCGCACCGCGGCGGCGGCGGCGGGGTAGCGGTCGGTGATGGGCAGTCCGGCGGCCTCGACGAAGGGCTTGGCCGCGGCGGCGAAGTCGTCGGGCGAGAGCTTGAGCAGGTGCTGCTGGTTGAGCCAGGCGCACTTTTCGAGGTCGAAGCGGGCGGGTGAGCGGTTGACGTTTTCCAGGGAAAACCGGTCGACCAGCTCGGCCAGGGTGAAGACCTCCTCGTCGGTCTTCGGGTTCCAGCCGAGGAGCGCGAGGAAATTGACCACGCCCTCCGGCAGGTAGCCCTGCCGCGAGTAGTCGCCGACCGCGGCGCCGGTGTCGCGCTTCGACATCTTGGAGCCGTCGGCATTCAGGATCAGGGGAATGTGCGCATACTGCGGCGGCTCCACGCCGAAGGCCTCGAACAGTTGGAGGTGCTTCGGCGTGTTCATGAGGTGGTCCTCGCCGCGGATCACGTGGGTGATCTGCATTTCCAGGTCGTCGACCACGTTGACGAAGTGAAACACGTAACTGCCGTCGGAGCGGCGCACGACCATGTCCGGCGTGTTGTCGAGGTTGGTGTAGTCGATGGTGACCTCGCCGCAGACGAGGTCGGTCATGGTGATCGGCTTGCGCTCGAAGCGGAAACGCCAAGCGCCGTCGTCTTCATAGACGCGGTCCTTCTGTTTCAGCACGTCGAACCACTTGTCGTAATGGGCGGTGCGCTGGGACTGGTTGTAGGGGCCGAAATCGCCGCCTTTTCCCTCGCCCTCATCCCAGTCGAGGCCGAGCCAGCTCATGCCGTCGAAGATCGCGGCGCGGGCTTCGTCGGTGTTGCGGGCCTGGTCGGTATCCTCGACGCGCAGCACGAACGTGCCGTCGTGCTTGCGGGCGAAGAGGTAGTTGAAGAGGGCGGTGCGCGCGCCGCCGACGTGGAGGTAGCCGGTCGGCGAGGGAGCGAAGCGGGTGCGGACGTGCATGGCGGCAGTGCGACGCGGGACCGCGCGGATGCCAAGGAAAAGTTGCCGCGCGCCGGCCGGCGGTGTCTGGTGGCTGCGGGAAATGACACGCGGAAGGATCGGCACGCGCGGCCACTGGGTGGCGGGCACCTCGGCGGCGCTGGCGGTGGCCGGGCTGCTGCGGGTCGATGGCGCCCTGCTGGCCGTCTCGGCGGCCGGGCTGCTGCTGCTCGGGGTGGCGTGGGTCCTCGGTCGGGCGAATGTTTCCCAGCTCGCTGCCAGGCTGGAAGGACCGCGGGCGGTGGTGGCGGAGAGCCCGGCGCGGGCGCGGCTAACGCTTTCGAACCGGCGGCGTTGGCTGGACGGATTCCGGCTCGGGATTTCGATCAGCGGACCAGGCCGGATGGCGCTGGAAATGGCGGTGCCGTGGGTGCCGGCGGGGTCGCAGGCTGGGGGCGGGCTGGCTTTTCAGGCACCGGATCGGGGCCTCGCCGAGGCGTTGTCCGTGGAGGCCAGGTCGGACTTTCCCTGGGGCTTGTTCGAGTTCCGCAGCGAGTGGCGCTTGGAGCAGGAAATGATCGTGCTGCCGCGCCCGATCCGGCCGCCGGCGCGGGCTTGGGGCTGGGAGCGCGGCGGGGAAACGCCGGCCCGGTCGTGGCTCGAGGAGCCGGGTGACCGGCGTGGACTGCGCGGTTACATGGCCGGGGACCGGGTGAAAACGATCCGCTGGCCGGCGAGCGTCCGATCGGCTGCGCGTGGCGGCGGGCTGATGGTGGCGGAGCCGGATCCGCCGGGCGGGCGGGACGAGGAGGTATGGCTGGTGTTTCACTCGTGCGGCGATGGCGGGCTGATCCGGCCGGCGCGCTTCGAGCGGGCGGTGTCGCTCCTGTGGGGCGAAACGGAGCGCCTGGTGGGAATGGGGCGGACGGTGGTGTGGCTGGCGGACTTTCTGGAGTGGGTGCCGCAGCGGATGGCGCGGCGCAGCGACCTGGCGGAAGCCGGTGAAATCCTGGCCCGGGCGCGGCGGGCGAGCGGCACGCAGAAGCACGAGGTGCTCGGCCGCCTGGCCGAAACCCGCGGGCCGATCCGCGTGTTCTCCGACCAGGCGGCGGCCCACTGGCAGGCCTGGCTGAGCGACCCGGAGTCGGCGGTGGACGTGGTGCGATTCGAGAAAGGAGGCCTGCGGTGAAGCGGATGCGTTGGATCGCCGCCGCGGCGTTGCTGGGCGCGGTGGCCGCCGCCGTGAGCCTGATGCAGGGCCGGCCGGGCGAGCCCTGGAGCGTGCTGGCCGCTGCGCTGGCGCTGGCGCTGGGGCTCGGCGGGTGGTCGCGGCGCCGGGGGCCGGAGGGCACGCCGGGCCATGCGCGGAGGCCGGTCGCCTGGCTGGATCGGGCGGCGCTGGCGCTCGGCGGGGTGGCCTTGGTGGCGGGCTTGTTTTCCGTGCTGTCGCTGGTCCCGGCACCGGCCGAGGCCGTCGCCGCGCGTCTCGAAACGCTGTGGAAGTCGGGACCCGCGACGGAGCCGGCCGAAATCTCCGGCCCGGCGCCCGAGGCGCGGTCGGGCAATTGGCTGTGGGACGAGGCCGGCCGCCGCGAGCTGCCGCGGCGTGCGAACCTGCAGCCCGCGAACCGGCCGGAGGTGTTCCTGCAGGCGGAGGGCGACGAGGGCCCGCTGTTGGGCCAGCGACTGTATGTCGAGGCCTTCTCGCTGGGGCGCTATGCGGACGGAGTCTGGTCCGGCGCGGCGGAACCGGGCGGCAGGATCACGGCGGGAAACGATGGCTGGATCCGCTTTAACAATCAGCAGGGCGGGATCGCCCACCGCATCTGGCTCGGCGCGAGCCAGTCGTCCGGCCAGCCGCTGGTGGTGCTGCAAGGCCTGCAAGCGGTGAACCGCGACGAGCTGCGCCGCCGGCAGGGCCTGCTGCTGCTGCCGGATGCGGGCGCGACGAACTACCTCGCGGTTTCGCGGCCGCGCACGCTCGACCAGCCGGGGGCTGCGGATGATGCTCCGCAAATCCCTCCGGGCGGCGATTTCATGCGGCGACCGGAGGGCAGGATCGCGCCCGGCCTGCGCGAGCTGGCGCTCCGCTACGCGGGCGAGGGACCCATCGAGGACCGCCTGCGGCGCTTGCGCGACCGGCTGCGGGAGCACGCCGACTATTCGCTGAGCTTCGACAACCCGCGGGGCCTGGATCCGCTGGAAAACTTCCTGTTCGAGGAGCGGCGGGGCCACTGCGAGCTGTTCGCCACGGCCGGGGCGCTGGCGGCGCGCTGCCTCGGGGTGCCGTCGAGGATCGCCTACGGCTGGGCCGGAGGGACCTACTATGAGTCCGGTAAATGGTTCGTCTTTCGCGCGCGCGACGCCCATGCGTGGGCCGAGGTTTGGCTGGAGGGCCGCGGCTGGGTGGTGATGGATCCGACCCCGCCGCAGGCGGTCGGCGGCGGCCGGCCGAAGCTGGCCTCGGCGGACGAGCTGGCACCGGTCCGTGGCACGGACGACGAGGACATCGCGCCCCTGCCCGGGCGTCACAGGGGGGAAAGCTGGCTGGGGCCGGCGCTGGCGGGCTTGCTGGCGGTCCTGGCGGCCGTGGGAATCGCCCGCCGCAGACGCGAGGTCGGCGCGGGCTTTGTTTCCGGATCGAAAAACGGCCTCGCGCGCTATGACCGGCTTTTCCGGCAGGGCTGTGCGCGACGGGGTGTGGCGGTGGAGCCGGGTGTGACCCTCAAAGCTCTCCTCACGCGGCTGGACGAACGGCCCGACTTCGCGGCGGACCTGGTGCGGTATCACTACGGTGTCCGCTACGAGGAAAGTGCGCGCGATTCCCGGAAAGAGCGGGAGCTGGCGAGGCAGGCGCTGGCCTGGGCGCGGAACTGACGATCAGCGGCCCTGCAGCTGGTCCAGCGACTTCTGCTGGTACTGCTGGTCCCGTAGTTTGCGCAGGTATTCGAGGTAGCGGCGTTTGGCCTCGAAGTCGGTGCCGTCGGCGGCGACCTGGTTGGCGTTGCCGTATTTTTTCCACGGCCCGTAGGGGACCTGGGCGGCCTCGACGAAGCGCCAGTGACATTTTTCCCCGGACTGGAGGTCGAGGTAATCCCGGATCGAGGGCGAGATGTCGATCGCGGCGTCCTTGTTGTTGTGGTTCTTCGGGCGGGAGTTGCCGAAGACGTAGGACCAGTCGTCGGTGACGAACGGGCCGCAATCCTCCCATTGGGCGTAACAACTACGGCCGCCGTGGTAGATCTGGACCCAGCGGCCCTTGAGAACGGTCTTGCCCGGCTTGGGATTGAAGCGCCGGAACCACGGAATCACCCGCGAGGCCTCGGACTTGTGAACGCCGTGGCGGAGCACGTCGTTGTAGGGCAGGGCGATGTAGAAGGGGTTGAGCCGCGGGATGAAGCCCTTCGGCCGGAAGTCGGACGTCCGGTGGTCCGCCACGCGGGCGCGGGGGTCGGGGTTGTCGTAGCCGCCGTAGTTCGCCATCCAGTTCTGGTCCCAGGAAGACTTGCAGTTGGGGACGGGGTTGTTCTGCGTGGGCTGCTCGCCGATCCAGAACACGGTGGCGGTGATGTTCTGCCGCCAGGGGTAGAGCTGGCCGTTCGGCGTGGACGGCGTGCGGGTCGTCCGGATCGGCTGGCGGGCGGTCGGGATGATGACCCGCGGCATGGCCGAGCTGCTGGCCGCCGTCTGCGCCTGTACACCAAGCGACGTCGCGACGAGGGTCATCGCAAGCGCAAGGGTGGGGTGAACGTTCGGCATTCGGGACGGGGAAGATCAGAAGCGACGAAGCATGGTGTTGCGGGCGAATGCCTCGTCGCTCTGCGGATAGTCTAGCGTATGGTGCAAGCCCCTCGATTCGCGGCGGCGGATCGCACTGTCGACAACGAGTGAAGCAACATCCACGAGGTTGCGCAATTCCAGGATGTCCGCATTGACACGGTGCCCCCAGTAGAACTCGTGGACCTCCTTCTTGAGGTTGCGCAAACGCGTGCCGGCGCGCCGCAGGCGGTTGTTGGTGCGGACGATGGAAACGTAGTCCCACATCAGCCGGCGCAGCTCGTCCCAGTTGTGGTAAATGACGACCTGTTCGTCCGGCGGGGTGGTGTCGCCGTGTTCCCAAGGCGGGATCGCAGGGGCTTCCGGGCTGGGTTTTTCCGGCGGATGATGGCGCAGGATCCGGTCGAGCGCCCGGCGGGCGAGCACGTTGGCCTCCAGCAACGAGTTCGAGGCCAGGCGGTTGGCGCCGTGGAGGCCGGTGCAGGCGACCTCGCCGATGGCGTGCAGCCCGCGGATGGTGGTGCGGCCGTCGAGGTCGGTCTTCACGCCGCCGCACTGGTAGTGGGCGGCGGGGACGACCGGGATCGGCTGCTTTTCGGCATCGAGCCCGAAGGACAGCAGCTTGTCGTGGATGAAGGGAAAGCGGTCGCGGAAAAAGCCGGGCGGCTTGTGGGTGATGTCGAGGTAAACGCAGGGTGCGCCGGTGCGCTTGATCTCGCGGTCGATGGCGCGGGCGACGATGTCGCGCGGGGCGAGGGAGCCCCGGGGGTCGGCGTTTTTGACGAAATCCTCGCCCTTGCCGTTGATCAGCACCGCGCCCTCGCCGCGGACCGCCTCGGAGACGAGAAACGAGCGGGCCTCGGGGCCGCTGGCAGCGGGATTATAGAAGCAGGTGGGGTGGAACTGGATGAACTCCATGTTCTCGATCGCCGCGCCCGCGCGCCACGCCATCGCCACGCCGTCCCCGGTCGCGGAGTCGGGATTGGTCGTGTAGAGATAGACTTTTCCGCAGCCCCCGGTAGCCAGAATGACCCGGTCCGAGCGGTAGACGCGGACGTCGCCGGTGGAGCGATCGAGCACATAGGCGCCGAGGATGCGGTCGTCGGTGACGCTGCCGAGCTTGCCGGTGGTGATCAGGTCGATCGCGAAATGGTTTTCCAGCAGCTTCAGGTTCGGCGTCTTCCGGGCGGTCTCGACCAGCGAGGTGGCGATCTCCAGGCCGGTGGTGTCCTTGGAGTGGAGGATGCGGCGGTGGCTGTGGCCGCCTTCCTTGCCGAGCGCGTAGCGGTCGCCCTCACGGTCGAAGTCGGAGCCCAGGGAAACGAGGTCCTCGATGGTGGCCGCGCCTTCGGAAATGATGGTCCGGACCGCGTTTTCGTCGCACAGGCCGGCGCCGGCGTCGAGGGTATCGGCCACGTGGGACTCGACCGAGTCCTTCGGGTCCCGCAAACCCTCCGGTAGGACCGAAGCGATGCCGCCCTGCGCCCAGGCGGTGTTCGATTCGAGCGCGCTGCCTTTGGCGATGACCGTGACCGACCCGTGGGCCGCGGCGCGGATGGCGAAGGACAGCCCGGCGATGCCGGAGCCGAGGACGAGGAAGTCGGAGGTCACGGGGTGGATGCTGAAAAGCTGAAAAGCTGAAAGGCTGAAAGCCTGGGGTGGGCGGGGATTGAACTGACTTCGTAAGCGGAAGGCCAAGGAATTATGCGCGGCCCGAGACCAGCCATCGGAGAACCTGCTCCACCGGAAGCCGTGCTTCGCATCTCAGTTTTCTTCCGTCAAAGGAGTTGAAGAGCGTCAGGTGGCAGGTCCTTGAACACGATCCGCCCCGGCTGAAATAAGCCTCCGCCCACGACAGCAGTTCATAAAAGCGCTGATGGGAGTGGGGAACGGAGGGATCCGGCCCCCTTTCTTTCAATCCCTGAAGGCAGACGGTCCATGGCAGATCCAGGAACATGAAGTGGGTGGCGACAGGCAGGAGAGGGGCGATCATTTCTCCCCAAACACCTTCGACAACCCAGCCCTCCGACTGGCTCAAAACGTCGAGGCGTTCCGCTATCTCTTCCTGAGGACGCCTGCATTCAAATCCGCCCGGCATCCAGTAAAGCTCATCCAGGTGAGTCGACTCCATGCCGAGGTGCTGCGACAGATGGCGGGCCAAGGTGGACTTCCCGGAACCGCTGTTTCCGAGGATCACGAGGCGGATCACGGTCGGCATCGGTCACAGGCGGATGTTATCGATCAGCCGGACATCCCCGTAGAAGACGGCGGTGGCGAGGACGGTGGGACGGGAGAAACCGGGGGCGGGTTGAAGGGTCTCGGCATCGACGAGTTCAAGGTAGTCGATGCGGTTGAGGGGGGAGGCGATGGCGGCGCGGGTGCGTTCGAGCACGGCGGTGGGGCCGGGCTGGGCTTGGCGGATGGAATCGGCCGCCACGAGGGCCTGGCGGATGCGGGGGGCATCGGCGCGCTGCTCGGGCGTCAGGCGGACGTTGCGCGACGACATGGCCAGGCCGTCGGGCTCGCGCACGGTCGGAGCGGCGATGATTTCCACCGGCACGTCGAGATCGCGCACCATGCGGCGGATGATGGCGAGCTGCTGGAAGTCTTTTTCCCCGAACACCGCAGCGGCGGGCCGGAACTGGTGGAAGAGCTTCAGGACGACGGTGCAGACGCCGTCGAAATGCCCCGGCCGGGTGGCGCCGCAGAGGGTCTTGGAAAGCGAGTGCTCCAGCACAGTGACCGAGCGGTCCGGGAAATACATGGCGTCGGCCGCTGGCGCGAAGACCACATCGACCCCGGCGGCGCGGCATTTTTCCAGATCGGACTCCAGCGTGCGGGGGTAGGCCTCGAGGTCGGCGGCGCGGTCGAACTGGATCGGGTTGACGAAGATGGAGACGGCCACGCAGCCCTCCGGCCCGGCGGCGGCGCGGGCACGATCGATCAGCGCGAGGTGGCCCGCGTGCAGGGCGCCCATGGTGGGCACGAGGACCGGCGGGCGGGCCAGGGCCTGTCGCAGTTCGGGGACGGTGTGGACGACGCGCATGACGGCCAGCATGGAGGGCCGGCTTTTTGCCCGCAAGGGCGGGGAGTGGGCGTTGACGAGTCCCGGAAATCCGTTCAGGGTGCCCCCGAACCCTAGCGGGAAATCCCATCCATTCTTATGATTCGTCGCCTTATCCCCTTCGCCGTGGCCGCTGTCCTGTGTGGCACTTCTCTTGCCCAGGACGCGCTCAAAATCGCCACGGTCGACATGCAGCAGCTGTTCAAGGAATACTACCGCACGGAAGAGGCGCAGCAGCAGGTCAACGTCGAGCGGGCCCGCATCCAGAAGGAACTCAACGAGCGCTACGCCCGCATCCAGGAGATCGACGAAGAGCTGAAGAAGCTGCGCAAAATGCTCGATGATCCGTCGGTGAGCGACTCCAAGAAGCAGGAAGTCCACCGCGACTGGCAGATGAAGCAGCAGGAGGGCATCGCCCTCGACCGCGAGCGCCGCGAATTCCAGCAGCGCCGCACGCAGGCCCTCAACGAAAAGATGGTCCAGCGCATGAAGGGCATCCTCGAGGAAATCCGCAAGCTGGTCGAGGAGCAGGCCAAGAAGGAGGACTTCGATTTCGTCTTCGACAAGTCCGGCCTGAGCACCTCGCAGGTGCCGGTGCTCCTCTACACCAAGGACGCCACCGACATCACCCCGACGCTGCTCGTCGACCTCAACAAGGACGCACCGAAGGACGGCGCCAAGCCTGCTGAAGAAGCTCCCGAGGGCGACGAGGCCACCGAGTAAACCTCACGCACGTGAGCCGGCTCACACTTTCCGAGCTCGCCCAGAGGATCGACGGAGACGTCGTCCGGGGCGGGCTCGATCTCGTTCTGGAGGGCATCGCCGCGCTCGATGAGGCGGGGCCGTCCGACATATCGTTTCTGGGAAACGAGAAATACCGCCAGCAGTTCCTGGAAACCAAGGCCGGCGCGGTGATCGTGCCGCGCGGGTTGACCGAGGGGCCCGGGGGCGTGGCCCTCGTCGCGGCGGAGAACCCGTCCTTTGCCTTCGGCATCGTGGTGAAATCCTTCACCGAGGGCCTGGCCCGTCGCTTCGTGCCGGGCGTCCATGAAAAGGCCTGCGTCGATCCGACCGCGCAGCTCGATCCGGAGAAAGTCCGCGTCCATGCCGGCGCGGTGGTGATGGCCGGCGCGGTCATCGGCGATGGCTCGGAAATCGGCCCCAACGCGGTCATCGGCGAGGGCGTGGTGATGGGCCGCGACTGCCTCATCCATGCCAACGTCTCCATCCGCGAGCGCTGCCTCCTGGGTGACCGGGTGATCCTGCAGCCCGGGGCGGTCATCGGCTCGGATGGATTCGGCTACGAAACGGTGAAGGGCCGCCACATCAAGATCGACCAGATCGGAATCGTCGAGCTGCAGGACGACGTCGAAATCGGCGCCAACACGACCATCGACCGCGCGCGTTTCGGCCGCACGGTGATCGGCACCGGCAGCAAGATCGACAACTTGGTCCAGCTCGGCCACAACGTGCAGGTCGGGCCCCACAACATCATCGTTTCCCAAAGCGGCATCGCCGGCAGCTCGAAGACCGGCAGCCACGTGGTCGTGGCCGCCCAGGTCGGCATGGTCGGCCACATCAAGGTCGGCGACCGCGCGGTGCTCACCGCCCGGACCGGCGTCACGCAGTCGCTCGAAGGCGACAAGACCTACGGCGGCAACCCGGCCCACGGCTACATCGAAGAACAGCGTCTGCGCGCCGCCCTGCGCAAGACGCCGGAGCTGCTCAAGCGGGTGAAGAAGCTCGAAGAGCAATAGGGAGAGCGACTTTTCGAGTCGCTCATCCACGGTGGAAGGGCGTCTCGGCCGATCCGTTCAGTAGCTACGACCCCAGATCGCACGCTGCTGCGTCGGCTTTCCGGTCAGCAGGCAGGGTGCCTCGGCACCATCCTGGCCGTCGAGCGGCAGGCAGCGGATCGTGATCTTGTGCTTCTTGCTCAGCTCGTCCTCCTCCTCCGGCGTGCCGGCCCACGGAGTGAGCAGCCAGCCCGGATTGTCCTGGGCCCAATGGGCATCGAAGGCCGCCAGTTCGCCGCACTCGGTGATGTTGGCGTCGCGGAAGGCGACCGCTTTCTCCAGCAGCGCATCGTGGATTTCCTGAAGCAGATCGGCGGCGTCGCGGATGAATTCCTCCTTGTCGATGAAGGCCTTTTCGTTGGCGGCGCGGTCGCGGCGGTTGAGGCAAACCTTGCGGCTTTCGACGTCGCGCGGGCCGATCTCGATCCGGATCGGAGTGCCTTTTTTCACCCACTCCCACTTCTTTACGCCGCCCTGCAGGTCGCGGTCATCGACCAGCACGCGCAGCGGATCGCCGTGGAAACGGTGGCCGCGCAGGGTTTCGGCGAGGGCGTGGCAGCTGTCGATCACGGCCTGTTTGCTGTCCTCCTTCGGTGTGACCGGGATGATGACGACCTGCTGCGTCGCCACCCGCGGCGGCAGCACCAAGCCGTCGTCGTCCGAGTGCGCCATGATCAGCGTGCCGATCATCCGGGTCGAGACGCCCCACGAGGTGGTGAAGGCGTGCTCCACCTTGCCATCGCGGCCGGTGAAGGAAATGTCCTGGGCCTTCGAGAAATTCTGGCCAAGGAAGTGCGAGGTGCCGGCCTGGATGGCCTTCCGGTCCTGCACCATGGCCTCGACGGTGAGGGTCATGTCGGCGCCGGGGAAACGCTCGTTCTCGGTTTTTTCCCCGGGAATCACCGGGATCGCGAGGTGGTCGCGCAGGAACTCGGCATAGACCTGGTGCATCAGCCGCGTCTCGGCGATCGCCTCCTCGGCCGTCTCGTGCGCGGTGTGGCCTTCCTGCCAGAGGAACTCGGCCGTCCGCAGAAACAGCCGCGGGCGCATCTCCCAGCGCATCACGTTAGCCCATTGGTTGATCAGCAGCGGCAGGTCGCGGTAGCTCTGGACCCAGCGGGAAAACGCAGCCCCGATGATGGTTTCGGAAGTCGGCCGGATCACGTAGGGCTCGGCCAGTTCGCCGGTGGGAATCATCTTCGTCTTCCCCGTTTCCTCGTCCTTCACCGCCTCAAGCCGGTGGTGGGTGACCACCGCGCACTCGGTCGCGAAGCCTTCCGCGTGCTCGGCTTCCTTTTCGAGGTAGGAAAGCGGGATCAGCAGCGGGAAGTAGGCGTTCTGGTGGCCGGTCTCCTTGAAGCGGCGGTCGAGCTGCTGCTGGATGAGTTCCCAGATGCCGTAGCCCCACGGCTTGATGACCATGCAGCCGCGGGTCTCCGAGTTTTCCGCGAGGTCGGCGGCCTTGATGACCTGCTGGTACCATTCGGGAAAATCCTCGGCACGGGTGGGCGTGATGGCGGTCTTGGGAGCGGACATGGTGGGAAGTGGAAAGTGATCGGTGAGCAGTGATCAGTGGGAAGACACCGCCGCTGCGCCGCGCGGGATTAGAGGAAAGCCGGGCGCGCGTCGATAGCGGTTTTTGGAGGGGCTTCCGGGCGACTTGCTTCGACGTTGGGGTTGTCTAGGGTGGCGATCATGATCGCGCTTCCGAAAGCCGTAGCGATTTCCGTGGACGACTACCTCCATGGCGAAGAGATCGCCGAGACGAAGCACGAGTACATCGGCGGCGAGGTGCATGCGATGGCGGGTGGGACGAGGGATCACTCGGCGATTGCTGCGAATGCGATCGGCTCATTGTTCGGGCTACTTCGGGGAAAGCCCTGCCGACCTTTCACCAGCGACTTGAAGGTCCGGATCGATTTTCCGGATATGTCCGCTTTTACTATCCCGATGTGTCGGTGATCGGTTCGCCGGAATCCGATGACCCCCGCTACGCGCGGAATCCTGTCGTGGTGATCGAGGTGCTCAGCGAATCCATCCGTCGGATCGATCAGACGGAGAAGCGCCAAGGCTATTTTCATCTCCCCTCGCTCAAGGTGCTTCTCCTCGTCGATTCCGAGAGTTGCCATGTCGTGGTTCACCGGCGCCAGCCCGACGAGGGTTTTCGGTCGGAAGATTATCAGGATCGCTCGCAGGTCATCGAGCTGCCGGAAATCGAGGCCTCGCTGGCCTTGGCAGATCTTTACGAGGACACCGCGGTTTGAGGGGTGGGTGGAATCCTCACTTTGCCGTCGCCTGACGGATTTCCTCTTCCGTGTGACCGAGCTGGGGGAGGCTGCGGACCAAGTCGATGTAGGCTCGTGTCGTTCCAGGCTGGGAAGTCAGGTCCTTGATAAACGCCAGCCGTCCCGCCGGGGTCATGCGGGCAAATAGTTCGGAGCGTAGCGACTCAGGAGCTTGGCCATACTGATGGAACGCCGTGGGAAGGATTTGGCTGATCACGACATCCGAATTTCCCTCGGGTGAAACTTCCGCCAGAAATGCGTCGATGGTGGCGCTGTCTGGTTTGGCGGACAGCGCGTCGAGAGTCTGCGACGCTGTCGTTTCGGCGTCGGACCGGCTGCGATAGAAGTCCGCGACAAACGATCCGTAGGTCCGGGTATCGGAAGCGCTGGCGAAGCCTGAGAAGAATTGGGTGAGCGGATCGGGCCCGCTGGCCCGTCGCTCCCAAACTGCTGCATCGGTGGTGATCGCCCATTCGAAAGCAGCTTGCGGATCGATCTTGCTCCATTCCGTCACCAGATTCACCGGCATATTGGAGATCCGCTGTCCGTCGGAAAGCCCGGCGGCGAGGGATGCAAAGCCCTCCACACAGCGGCGGAAATCAAAGCCCTCGGGAAAATCGATCGGGAGACTGAACATGGATGAACCTGAATTGACGGACAAGCCACACAGCCGCACCAGCAGGTCGGGATCTTCTTTCGCCGCCAAAGAGAAGAGATCGTAAGGGAAATCTTCGGTGGGCGCATTGGGATCGACGTGTTTTTCGAGGAAATCGATGGCGGCCGGAAGATCGTCCAAGCCCATCACCGCGGTGATCTGACGGTAGTAGAACTGCCGGTCACCGGGGTGTTCTCTGGATGCGATCCAAGCCAGAGCTGCTTCCGGGTCGAGTTGGTGCCACCGAAAGATGAGGTTTCGAAGATAGCTCTTCTTCTTGAAGTCCAGCCCTTGAAGTCCGCCTTGCATGGACAACCACTCCACCACTTCCCCGATCTCAGAAGGGTCGAGTTCGGCCTCGGCCTTGCTGAAGGCTTCGTTGTCGATTTCGTCCGACGCCAAAAGGCTGCGAAGATGCCTGGCCGCGCCGCTCTCGACGATTCGTGCCGCGGACTCTCCCTGATTTCGCCCGAGGACGTCGGCTGCCCGACCGTTGTCGGAGTGGGAGTCGCGACCGATCAGGAGCCAGCCGATGACGATCCCGAGCGAAACGGAGAACAGGGTGTTGAGAGCGTGTGCTTTCACGAGGAAGGGACGGGATCCTTTCGACCTATCAAGGCTGCTTGAGCAGGGATTTGAGCTCTTCCTCACTGTAGCCGAGGCTTATCATGCTTCGGGCCAGGTCATTGAAGGGTCCCGGGTTATCGTTCCCAAGCGCGATGGACTCTTGAAGGAACTCCATCCGGACTTCGGGGGAAAGCCGGCTGAAGAGTTCCGAACGGAGTGAATCATAGCTCCCTCCCGAGCAAGCAAATGACTTGCTGAGAATCGATTTGATGACCGAAGCTTCTGGAACCTCTCGGCTTGCCGCGTTCAAGAAGGAATCGATGGTTGCAGTGTCCGATTTCGCCGCGAGGGCATACCAGCTATCGGTCAGGGTTTCGGGATCCGCCTGATGGATCTCCAAAACCTCCGCAACAAAGTTGCCGTAGGTTTCCGGCGACGATGCCTCCGCATACCCTTCGAAGAAGTCGTTGACGCCAAAGTGAAACGGCAATCTGGAAGCCCACTCTTCCTTTCTTATTGAGGTCGTCCATTCATAGGCCGCCTGAGGATCAGCTTTTGCCCAACTTGAAAGAAGGTTGGACGGCATGTTGGAAATGGACTCGCCTGGCTGCATCCTTTTCGCGAGGTCCTCGAAGCCCCCGAGACAGCCTGCGAAATCAAAGTCGATGGGGAATTGGACCAACATGGCACTACCCGAGCTTCCCTTCCTGATCGAGAGAGCGCAGGCTCTCACAAGGAGGTCCGGGTTCACCTTGGCCGCAAGGTCGAAAAGATTGTTGGGGAAATCGACGGGAGAGCTGCTCGCATCGAAATGGGTTTCCATGAACTCGACCGCCTTGCTGACATCGGCGATCGCCATGGAAGAAGCGATCTGCTCGAGGAAAAATTGCCGATTTCCCGGATGGTCGAGTGACTGAATCCAAGCCAAAGCGGCTTCGGAGTCCTCCTCGTACCACCGATTCACGAGCTTATTGAGGATGTTCTTTTCAGGCCACTGGAGTCCTCGGATCCCCGCTGTTGACGAGATGGAATCCAAGGCGGTCGGGATGTCCTCACGGGACAGCTCATCAACGGCTTTGACCGCGTCCGGATAGCTCTCTTCGCCCGACGCCAAGATGCTTCGTAGACGTTGCACGTCCGGGCGTTCGTCTCCATTGCGTGTGGCATCGAGGGTGCCAAAGCGCTCTGCAGCAGCGGGCGGGTCGATCGACTCGGAGGGTGATCTACCCGGTGATGACAGCCATCCAAGGCAGAAGCAAATGATGCCGGCGATACCGACCGAAATAAGTTTGGATTTCACACGAGAGACAGCGGTTTTGAATCACTCGAAAAACCTCTTCAGCGCCCGTTGCTCGTCGGGGTCGAGAGATTCTCGCCAGACGCGGTCGCCGCCGGAGCCGGTGGTGCCGACCGCGCCGCCGGCGTGGTCGGTGGTGGCGGTTTCATCGACCTGGTGCTCGCCGTCCTGGATTTGGAGCAGGTCGCCGGGCAGGGCGCGGGAGAGGTCCTTGGCTTCGAGCGTTTCAAGGTCGCCGGTCTTCAGGGACTCGCCCTCCTTGCCGAGCACGCCGCCGGCTTCGCCGGGGCCGCGGTCGATACCGCCTTTGCCGGGTCGGTCGCCCTCACCTTCGCCCGGTTGGTCGCCCTCGCCGGCCATCAGTTCATCCATCCAGTCCTCACCCTCGCCGCCTCCTTGGCAGTCTTGGCAGGCCTGCCCGCATTTCTGGAGGTTTTCGCGAAGCTGTTGGAGTTGATCGGGATTGAGCTGCCCGAGGTCGTTGGGGTTGAGCTGCTGGAGCTGCTGGAGGAGTTCCTGGTTGGGTCGCAGCGCGCCGTTTTGCATGCCCTGCAGGGCGTCGTCGAATTGCTGGAGCAGCTGCTCCTTGCGTTCCTGGGAGAGACTGCCGGCGTTCTTCTGCAAGTTGCCGAGCGCGCGGTCGGCGCGGCCCGCCTCGCGTTCGAGCCGCTGGAGCTCGTTTTCATGCCGCTTTTTCAGTGAATCGGTGGCCTCGAGCGAGGAGTGGCTGAACCATTCCTCCTCGTCTTTGGCCCGCATTTCCTCGAGCTTCTTGCGCATCTCCTCGAGGTAGGACTCGTCGACCACATCCTCCTGGTCGAGCCGTTCCAGGTCGGCGTCGATTTTTTCCCACGCGATCGGCTCCTCGGACGGGGCCTCGTTGGCACCGGGAAGGGCCCCGACCGGGACGAAAAGGCCGGCCAGCAGCAGGCAGAGCGCGGCCAGCGGCGGGGCGGCCACGCGTTGCCAGCGCCAGCCGAGGCCGGCATCGATCTGTGCCGGCGGCTCGGGCCAGGGCGCCACGCCGGCATGGGCGGCGGAGAGGGCGTTGCGCAGACGCATCGAGTCCTCGATGCGGACCATCGAGCGCTCGGGTGATTCAAACCGGCGGCGGGCGACGAGCCATGCGACCAAGGCGAGCACCAGCAGCAGCCCACCCGCACCGGCGGGCCACGACCACGCCGGACCCGCGGGAAAACGATGGCGCAGCAGGAGCAGGGCAGCGGCACCGGCTGCGGAGCCGATCACCAGCGGGCCGGCGAGCACCTGCAGCCACCAGCCGAAGTTCACTCCGCGGGCGGTGCGGGCGGCGGCGAGCATCCAAGTGTCGCGATGGGATTTCGTTCCGGTGCTCATCAGGGCCATTGTATGCCGGATGAAATCGAGGGCGATGGGATTTTCCGGTGAAATCGCCGGGGCTCGTTTGGGGCTTGGCATCGGACCGGCCGGCCGATGGAATCGCGCTCCAAGTCCGCCGTGAAATCCTACGAAATCTACTCCGCCGTCGATCCGTCCGTCGTGAACTCCATGCTGGACTGGTTCCGCGACAACGACCGCAACGTCTACAAGACCGCCGTTTCGACGCTGGCCCAGTCGCGCAAGCTGAGGGCGGTCTTCATTCAGAAAAAGCCGTTGCCGGAGCAGTATGCGTGGATCCGCAAGACGCTCCAGCTCAAGACCTCGGAGACCATCGGCGAGCATCTGATGCAGGCCTGGCTGATGGCGGGCAACCAGGACATGCTGGCGGCCTTTTGCGATGCGATGGACATCGAGCACGACGGCAAGGGCTCGGTCAGCGGCGACCTGCCGGACGAATTCGAGGCCACGAAGTTGGATGCCGCGGTGGATTCGCTGGTGGGCAAGTTCGACCCGCAGGTGGTCTCGGTTTACCTGCGCTTCTTCAACCTCCAGAAACCCGGCGGCTGGCCGACGCTGGAAGCGAAGCTCGAGAGCGACGAGCGGCTGAAGCTGGGGTAGTCGCGATTCCGAAATAGGGGGTTGGGCGATAAACAGGACGGGCATCGACCTGGGGCGGCGGGCATCGGGGGCGGCGGGCATCGACCGCCGGGCGGGGAGGTTGCAGTCGGCCCGCGGGGCGTGCTGTGTCGAGTTCCTCGCAGCGGGGACCTCTGAAGACGGCACGCGGGACCTCGGAGGGACTCGATTGGGGCGGCGGGCATCGACCGCCGGGCTGGGAGGTTGCAGTCGGCCCGCGGGGTGTGCTGCGTGGAGTTCCTTGCAGCGGGGACCTCTGAGGACGGCACGTGGGACCTCGGAGGGATTCGATTGGGGCGGCGGGCATCGACCGCCGGGCGGGGAGGTTGCAGTCGGCCCGCGGGGTGTGCTGCGTCGAGGTCCTTGCAGCGGGGATTTCTGAAGACGGCACGCGGGACCTCGGAGGGACTCGATTGGGGCGGCGGGCATCGACCGCCGGGCGGGGAGGTTGCAGTCGGCCCGCGGGGCGTGCCACGTCGAGTTCCTCGCAGCGGGGATTTCTGAAGACGGCACGTGGGACCTCGGAGGGACTCGACCGTGAAGACCCGTCCACCCACCTGCCCGGCGGTCGATGCCCGCCGCCCCGATCGATGCCTGCCGCCCCGGCCGAAGCCGCCGCTCCTTGGCTACATCCGGAAGTCCTCGCCGAGGTAGTGCTTGCGGGCGACGGGGTCGTTCACCAACGCTTCCGAGGCACCCTCGAGGATCACCTTTCCATCGTGGATGAGGAAGGCGCGGTCGACGATCGACAGCGTCTCGCGCACCGAGTGGTCGGTGATGAGAATGGCCAGGCCGTCGCGTTCGCGCAGCTCGCGGACGATGCTCTGGATGTCCTCGACGGCGATCGGATCAATGCCGGCAAAGGGCTCGTCGAGCATCAGCAGGCGTGGCTCGGTGCAGAGGGTGCGGGCGATGGCGAGGCGGCGTTTTTCACCCCCGGAAAGCGTGATCGCCTGCGACTTGCGGACCTTGGTGATCTTGAAGCGCTCGAGCAACTCCTCGGCCCGCTCGATGCGTTGTTTGCGGTGGAGATCCTTGCGCGTTTCCAGCACGGCCAGCAGGTTGTCGATGACCGACAGCTTGCGGAAAATCGACTCCTCCTGCGGCAGGTAGCCGAGGCCGAGGCGGGCACGGCGGTGCATGGGCAGCGAGGTGATGTCGCTGTCGGCGAAGGTTACCGCGCCGTCGTCGGGCGGGACGATGCCGGCGATCATGTAGAAGGACGTGGTCTTGCCAGCTCCGTTCGGTCCGAGCAGGCCGACGATTTCACCAGGACAGACGGCGATCGAAACGCCATCCACGACGGCCCGGCCGCCGTAGCACTTGCGCAGCGAGTCCGCGTTGAGGATCGGGGAGCGGGAAACCATGGGGCTGGTCATTGTTTGCGCTTGAGATTCTCCCCTTCCAGCAGGGTTTCGGTGGTGCCGACGGCCGAGGCATCGCCCGTCTTGATGTTGAAGATGATGTAGCCGTCGGGATCGGTCACACGGCCGCTGAAGCCTTGGGTGATGGCCCAGGGCTGGCCGCCGCGGATGATGAAGGTATCGTTGTCCACGTCGTAGATCATCTGGCGGCCGGAGGCCTTGCCCTGCCGGTTGTCCTCCCCGGTGGCCTTTTTCTCCAACACCAGGGTGCCCACCGCGACCACCTTCGAGGGTTTTCCGAAGTCGATCTTGAGGTCGTCCTTTTTCGCACCGCCATTTCCGTTCTGCGGCTTGTCGGGGAAGAACACCTTCACCTCGTCCGCCCCCTGGAGCTTGAAGTCCGGATGGTCGAAGGTGACGTCCTTCAGGAGGACCATGACCCCCTTTTGGGAATCGACGAAGATGCCGTCCTTGGCGGTCACCTTGGCCGGCTTTGCGAAGGGTTGCGGGTCCGGAGCGGGCACGGTCTTCTGCAGGTCCGGCGTCGAGCCCTCGGGCAGGTCGACGGACGCTTTCGCCAGGAAGGTCTTCAGCGACTTGTCGGCTCCGGTGAGCTGGACTTCCGCTTCCTCGATCCCGGCCGCGGCGGCACCCTCCTTGGCCTCCATTTCCGGCTCCGCCGAAACGGCCAGCCGGTTCATGCCCTCGATCTCCTCGGGGCTGAGGCGGGCATCCTCGGTTTGCGCCGGGACCGGGGCCGTGACGAGCATCAGCGCGCCGGCGGCGGAAAGGAGGGGAGTGCGTCGGTTCATGGAAGTCTCCTTGGATTTCTCGGGCATCATGAAGGTCGCCGTGGCGGGCCCGAGAAGCAGGCCGCGGCTCTTGCGGAGTTGGAACACCAGGCCCGTGCCGTGAGCTTCGAAGTCGTCCGACCGGATGGTGACGGGCTCGCCCGAACGAAGGATGTCCGCGTTTTCAAGCTCCGCTGATGCCAGGTCGATGCTGCCACGCGGCGTTTCATCCTCGTGGTAAAATCGAATCCGCGCGGTGGTGGCGTCGATGTGGTTCTTGTCGATCAGCACCAGCTTGTCCGCGCGCAGGGTGGAGATCAGCCGGTCCTGGTCGTCGTAGCGCGGAATGAGCACCTTTTCCAAAATGCTGCCATCGACCAGCATCTCCATGCCGGGAAGCTGAACCGGGGAGTCGTCCTCTTCCTCGGGCGTCGCGAAACCGAGGCCTTGGGCGGAAAGGCCGGCGACCAAACCCAGCGCCGCCAGCCCGGCAAGCCGGGATGCGGGCAAGGGAGGAGTCCGGGGAAGGGCGTTCATGGCGGATCAGGCCCCGTGCGCGGCGTGGTGCACGGCGATCAATCGGACGAGCAGATCCTCCATGAATTCAAGGGGAATCTGGTTGGGCCCGTCGGACATGGCATTGGCGGGATCCGAGTGGGTTTCCATGAAAAGCCCGTCGATGCCGGTGGCGACCGCGGCGCGGGCGAGAACCGGGGCCAGTTCGCCATCGCCGCCGGTCGTGCCGCCGAGGCCGCCGGGGCGCTGGACGGAGTGGGTGGCATCGAAGATGACCGGGATGCCCTCCTTGCGGATCCAGTAGAGCGAGCGCATGTCGGCGACCAGATTGTTGTAGCCGAAGGTGGTGCCTCGCTCGGTGATGAAAAAGCTGTGGCAGTCGAACGCGCGCAGCTTTTCCGCGATGTTCACCGTGTCCCACGGGGCGAGGAACTGGCCCTTCTTGACGTTCACCGCACGGCCGGTCTTGGCGGCGGCTTCGAGCAGGTCGGTCTGGCGGCAGAGGAAGGCGGGGATCTGGAGCAGGTCGATGTGCTCGGAGGCGATCTCCGCCTGCTCGGCGGTGTGGACGTCGGTCGTCACGGGCACCTGCAGCGCCTTGCCGATTTCGCCGAGGATCCGGCACCCCTCTTCAACGCCCGGACCACGGAAGGAGGTCACCGAGGTGCGGTTGGCCTTGTCATAGGAGGCCTTGAAAATGAACGGAATGCCGGTTTTCCCGGCGATCTCCTTGAGCGAGCGCGCCATGTCCCAGGCGAACTCCTCGCTTTCCAGCGCGCAGGGGCCGAGGATGAAAACAGGCAGCGAGCCGCCGACGGGGACAGAGCCGATCTGGAAAGGTTCGAAGTGCATGGAAACGACAGTTGGGAAGACGACAGACTTGAGTGAAATCACGCTTCGTGCTGCGTGTCGGTCACTTTCTCGTACAGGGGGCGGAGGTTGTCCAGCGCGGTCCGGAGCAGCTTGGCCTCGGTCTCGGTCAGGTTGCCGGCGGTTTTGGATTCGAGCATCTCGAGCGAGTCGATCACTGACTTCGCGGCGCGCAGGTTGACCGATTTTTCGCCGGTGGCCGGATTCGGCAGCTGGCCGAGGAAAAGCCCGGCATTCTGGGCTTGGAGCAGAACGAAATCGTGGAACCGGGGATCGGCGGTCGGCATGGGCGGAGCGTAGGCGGTCGCTCATCCAAGATCAAAGTGGCAAGTTGCGGAAATCAGCCGATCTGCAGGAGCAAGGCCTGCCGCTCAGGGCAGATAGGGCTGGCAGCGTTTCTCGAGCAGACCAATGAGGACCGGATCCATGAAATCATAGTCATCCGGGATGTTGAGAACTGCGATGCGTTTGCCGGCGAGGTGCTTGGAAAAGCGTCGGGTGAGGCGGCTGCGGTGCTCTTTTTCCATCACTACGATCAGGTCGGCCCAGGCGAGCTGCTCGGGTGAGATCGGGACCTCGGCATCGTGGTTCAGCCCGGCGGAATCCACTTCGATGCCCGCCCGTTCGGCATAGATCGCCTCCGCGGTGGGGCTGCGAAGTTTATTCTGAGAGCAGAGAAACAGGATGCGGCGTGCCATGCGGGGAGGGCGTCACTGCGACTGCTCGAGCATCCGCAGCAGGGGCACTTCGGCGCGGGCGCGGATGTCCTCGGGGAGGACGACCTCGGGCTCGAGCTTGGCCAGGCAGTCGTGAAGCTTCTCCAGGGTGTTGAGCTTCATGTATTTGCAGTCGGCGCAGGCGCACCGATCGGTGGGGCCGGGGATGAGGTTCTTTTCCGGGACTTCCTTTTGCAGGCGGTGGAGCATGCCGCTTTCGGTGACGACGATGATGTTGTCGGCCGGCGCTTCCTTGCAGAAGGCGATCATTTTCTCGGTGGAACAGACCTCGTCGGCGAGCAGGCGGACGGCCTGGGTGCACTCGGGGTGGGCGACGACGAGGGCGTCGGGATACTCGTCCTTGATGCGCTGGATGGAGTCGCGGGTGAACTCGACGTGGACGTAACACGAGCCCTGCCAGAGATCCATTTTGCGGCCGGTCTGCTCCATGACCCAGGCCCCAAGGTTGGCATCGGGGACGAAAAGGATCGGCCGCTCGGCGGGCGCCTGCTCAACGATGCGGACGGCGTTGCCGGAGGTGCAGATGACGTCGCAGAGCGACTTCACGTGGGCCGAGCAGTTGATGTAGGCGATGACGTAGTAGTTCTTGCCCGCGTTGTCCTTGAGGAAGGCCTCAAGCTCGGGACCCGGGCAAGATTGCTCGAGCGAGCATCCGGCGTCCTTGTCGGGCAGGACCACGGTCTTGGTCGGGTTCACGATCTTGGCCGTTTCCGCCATGAAATGGACGCCGCAGAAGACAATGACGTCGGCGTCGGTCTCTTTGGCCTTGTAGGCGAGGCCGAGTGAGTCGCCCACGTAGTCGGCGAGGTCCTGGATGTCGCCGGTCTGATAATTGTGGGCGAGGATGACGGCATTGCGCTCCTTTTTGAGCTGCAGGATGGCCTCCTTGAGGTCGAGGGCGGCGGCGGGCATGGCGGGAACTTCGAGGTTCGGGCTGCAAGTTTCAAGGAACTTGCCAAAAACGAAAAACGGCGGCCCCGTGGGGGGTGCCGCCGTTTTGAGGAAAGAAGATGTAGGATCAGGCCTTGGCCGGAGCGTTGGCGGGCTTGTCGTCCTTCTTCGGCTCGCTGGCGGCCGGGGTGGACGGGGTGCCGACGGTTGACTTGCCGACGAAGATCGCCCCCGCCTCGATGGCGAGCGTCTTGGCCTTGATGTCGCCCACGACTTCGGCGCTCGACTTGAGGTCGACCCGGTCGGAGGCGGCGATGTTGCCGTGAACCTTGCCGTAGACGACCACCGTGCCACACTTGATTTCCGCCTTCAGGCGGGCGTTTTCGCCAACGGTGAGGTTGCCGGAGGAGGCGATTTCACCCTCGATCTTGCCGTCGACGACGAGGTCGTTGGTGAACTTGACGGTGCCCTTGATGTCGACGTCGGTGCTGAGCACGTTGCGCGACGGGCCGGCCGGTGCGGCCGGCTTGGAAGCGGGCGCGGAGACCGGGGAAGGAGGTGAACCCGCGGCGGGAGCGGACACGCTCGGCGGGGTGGAAGCGGGCGCGGCGGCAGGGGCTTCCGGCACCTCGTCGGGGCGGCGGCCGATCACTTTCTTGAACATGTTATCGCTCACGGCTCAACAAGGACCTTTCGGGGTGCGCGATGTCAATGTCATTCCCCGGCTGGAGCGGGCTCGGCGGCGTTTTCATCCGCGGGGGTGCCTTCGGCAGCGGGCGCGGATTCCTCCACCTCCGGAGCAGGCATTTCGATGGATGACGGAGAGGTCAGGTTCTCGAGCATCGGATTTGGTGGCGTCTGGAGCGAGGAGGTGTCCGGCAGCGCGGCGTCCTCGGTGGCCGCGGGGGCCGGCGGATCGATTTCCTTGGGCATCGTGAAGTCCACGAAGCGCGTCGCGCTCTGGATGGTCGAGGAAAACGCGCTCAGCGGGTATTTCTCGCGGGCGTCGTCGAGGTAGCTCTTGGCGGCATCGATGTCGCCCCCCTCGCGGGCAATTTCCGCCAGCGAGACCAGCGCGTAAGGCGCGATCCAGTCGGCCTGGGGGTCGGAAACGAGGCTCTCGTAAGTGGACTTGGCTTCGTCGGTTTCCCCCATCTCGTGCAGACGGGCGGCGAGGCGGGCCTTGGCCGGAATGGTCGCGGGATGATCGGGATGACCGGCGATCTCGGCGCGCAGGGTTTCGAGCGAGGAAGATTGCTGGCCCTCTTCCCACTGGCGGTCGGAAAGCAGCACCGCGGCGGAGGCGGCCGCCGGGGTGGCGGCATGTTCCTCCATCACGGCCTTGAGCTGGTCGGTGGTTTCCGCATCGACCAGTGCCCGGCCACCGTCCTCGCGGGCCCCGCGGTCGATTCCATCCTTCACCACCCAGGCGCCGGCGGCGATCGCGAGCACGATTCCGATGGCGATCAGCAGCTTCTGGTTCTTGTCGAGGAACTGTTCGAACGCGGACGGACCGTGCGAGATTTCGGCGATGGGTTTGGGATCGGCGTGGGATTCGTCCATGAGCGCGGGGCTGAGGTTGGGCGGCGATTAAGGAGCCCACTAGTGGGAAATCAATGACAAATGGGCACGGCTCGGCGGTTGATCCGGGGCGCGGAATCCTCGTAGCCTGCCGCCGATGAACGACCGCCTGTATGTCGTCGCGGGGGAAATGAGTGGCGACGCCCATGCGGCGGGGCTGCTGCGCGAACTGCTGGCGCTTCGTCCGGGCCTTGAGGTCCGGGGGGCCGGCGGGCCGAAAATGCGCGCCGTGGCAGGTGGTTCCCTTCGCGACTGGCTGGATCAGGCGGCGGTGATGGGCGTGGTGGAGGTGCTGAAGCACTACTCGTTTTTCAAGCGGAGCTTCGATGAGATGCTGGCCGAGGTCCGCGAGTGGCGCCCGCAGGTGCTGTTGCTGGTTGATTACCCTGGGTTCAACCTCCGCTTTGCCGCCGCGGTGCGCCGGGAAATGCCGGAGATCCGCATCGTGCAGTTCGTCTGTCCGCAGGTCTGGGCCTGGAAAAAAGGTCGCATCCCGAAGATGGCGGCGGTGCTCGACGAGGTGCTCTGCCTGCTGCCCTTCGAGCCGGAGGTATTCGCCGGCTCGGGGCTCCAGGCCACCTTCACCGGCAATCCCATCGTGGATGAACTCATCGATGAGAAGCAGGACATCGAGCGCGATCCCGGCCTCATCGCGCTGCTGCCCGGCAGCCGGCTGCCCGAGATTGAAAAGCTGTTTCCGGTCATGCTCGAAACGGCCGAGCGCATGCTCTATCAGCGCAAGGACCTGCGTTTCGCCGTGCCGGCCGCCAATACGAGGCTGGCCCTCCGCATCCGGGAAATGGCGGATGCCACCCGGCTCGGCGGGGCTCTCGAGATCCGCGACGGCGGAGCCCACCGGTTGATGCAGGAGGCGGCCTGCGGCGTGGTGGCCAGCGGCACCGCCACGGTCGAGGCGGCGTTTTTCGGCCTGCCCTACTGCCTCGTCTACAAGCTCGCCTGGCCGACCTACCTGATCGCCCGCATGGTGGTGAAGATCGAGCACATCGGCCTGATCAACATCCTCGCCCGAGAAACGGTGGTGCAGGAGTTCATCCAATCGGATGCCGACTCGTGCAACCTTTCCCGCGAGCTGGAGCGGTTGCTGACGGACCCCGCCGAGGTGGCCGCCCTTCAGGTGCGGCTGGCGGAGGTCATCGAGTCGCTTGGGGGCCCCGGCGCCCATCGTCGGGCAGCCGAGGCGGTCTCCCGATGGTTTTCCTGAGGAAACCGCGCTCTTGTGGGAACAGCGGCGGTCGGGCCCGCGGCACGCCAGCCGGTTTTCGGAGGCCTTGAAAAGAAGCCGCCCGGCGGATCGGGGGACGACCTGCCGGGCGGCTCACACACACACACGTTAGGGGGAAAACGGTGTCCTGCACTTCTTGGGGAGTCGGTCGTTTTGGGGGTGACCTTCTCGGGGGAAGCTCCCTTGCGGGGGGACGGGGGGAACCTACGCAAACATGGGGGTTGCTCCAAGCAAAATCGGCCACCGCCCACGCAAAAATGTCGTTAGTTAGGATTTCTTTAGTATATGGAAATCAATAGATTGTGGATGCCAGGGCTTGGCGATCAGTCCTTCTTCGCCGCTTTCTTGGCGGGGCGCGGAGGGAATTCGAAGCCCACTTTTCCCGTGGCGGGATCGAAGGTGAGAAAGGCGTCGAAGGGGCGCTTGGTGCGGTTCGAGATGAAGCCCTTGATCAGCCCGGTTTTTCCCTCGCCGAGGAGTTTCACGAATTCGTCCTGGTGGATCTCCTTTTGCAGGATGGTGCGGCCGACACGGATGCCATCCGCGTCCTTCTTGGTCTTCAGCTCGGGAATGAACCAGGCCTTTTCGGTTTCGTAGACGGTGACCTTGCGGCCATCGGCCAGCGGGAAGGTGCCGATGATCTGATCGTCGGTGAGGTCGTCGGCGGTTTCCTTGTCGGACTCGTCGAAGACGAAGTTGACCTTGAACTTGTCGGTCAGCTCCAGGCCGGCCTCGAAGGGCTGGTTGAAGCGGGATTTGAAGCCCTGCAGCGGGCCGACGAACTTGGTCGTGATGAGCTGCCTGGCCTCGTCGCCGGTCAGGGTGCGGCCGGCGATGTGCTTCTTGATCTGGAATTTGCAGCCACTTTCGCGGCACTCGAAGGTGGCGTCCGTCTGTTTGAGCGGCGAGGCCCCGCAGGCGGGGCAGGCGACGTCGAGATCCGGGAAGGTGCGGCTTTTCATCTCGGAGGCCAGACCCTTGGCCTTGTGAACGATCTCGCCGGTGTACTTCTTGATCTCCGTCATGAAGGTGTCCCGATCGAGGAGCCCGTGTTCCATCTGGCGCAGCTTGTATTCCCAATCGCCGGTCATCTGCGGCGAGGCGAGACCGGCGATGTCCATCTCGGTGACGAGCTGGATGAGCCGCATGCCGTTGGGCGTGACGTGGAGCGGCGAGCGGCCGCCATCGCCATCGCGGGCGATGTATTTCTGCCGGATCAGCGCCTCAATGATCGCCGCGCGGGTGGCCGGTGTGCCGAGGCCGCGCTCGGACATGGCTTCGGCGAGCGCTTCGTCGTCGACCAGCTTGCCGGCGCCCTCCATGGCGGAGAGCAGGGTCGATTCGTTGTAGCGGGCGGGCGGCTTGGTCTGCTCGTCGAGGATCTCGATTTCCCTGGTGTCGGCCTTTTCGCCCTCGGCGACGGCGGTGAGATCGTCCTTGCCGGAGGAAACGCCGGGCTTGCGGCCGTAGACGGCGAGCCAGCCGGGTTTGACCAGCACGCGGCCTTCGGTTTTGAAAACGTCGGTGTTTCCCGAGCTGAGGATCTTCGTCAGGCGCGTCGTCTGCTCGAACTCGGCGTTCGGGAAAAAGACGGCGATGAAGCGCTTCACGATCATGTCGTAGAGCTTTTCCTCGGCATCGCTGAGCTTCACCACGCGGCCGGTCGGGATGATCGCGAAGTGATCGGAAACCTTGGAGGAGTCGAACACGCGTTTCGATTTCACCAGCTTCGCCCCGTCCTTCTCATCGAGCACCTTGCGGGCGTAGTCGGCCACCAGCAGGTCGGAGGAGGCGATGTCGCCCATGGTGCTGCGGACCGTGCCGGTGTAGTCCTCCGGCAGGTAGCGGGAGTCGGTCCGCGGGTAGGTGATCATTTTGTGCTTCTCATAGAGCGCCTGGGCGAGGGCCAGGGTGCCCTTGGCGGAAAAAGGGGCTTCGCGTTGCAGCGTGGTGAGGTCGTAGAGCTGCGGCGCGATCTGGGTGGAGGGTTTCTTGGTTTCCTCGATGATCCCGGGCATGCCCTCGCAGCGGGCCTTGATCTGCTCGGCCAGCGAGCGATCCCAGATGCGCTCGGCGCGGGCGTGCGGGTTGGCGGGATCGCGCTTGAAAGCTTCGTCGATCCACTTGCCGAGGTAGTCGCCGGCGGCGACGCCGAAAGTGGCGTGGACCTCATGGTAGTCGTCCGGCTTGAAGGCCTGGATCTCGGCCTCGCGTTTGGCGAGGATGGCCAGCGTGGGCGTCTGCACGCGGCCGGCGGAGGTGATGTTGAAGCCGCCGTGGCGGGAGCGGAAACAGGTGAGCGCACGGGTCGCATTGAGGCCGACCAGCCAGTCGGACTCGGAGCGGCAGCGCGCGGCATCGGCCAGCGGCTGCATTTCGTCGTCGGAGCGCAGCCTCTCCCAGGCCTGGAGGATCGCGCCCTGGGTCATCGATTGCATCCACAGCCGCTTGGACGGTTTGTCGATGCCACCGATGTCCATGATGTAGCGGAAAATCAGCTCGCCCTCGCGGCCGGCGTCGCAGGCGTTGACGATGAGGTCGACGTCCTTGCGCTTGGCGAGCTTGACGACCTGTTTGAGGCGGCTGGCGGATTGCTCGATGGGATCCAGCTCGAACTTGTCCGGAATGGCCGGCAGCACGTCGAACTTCCAGGGCAACTTTTTCCCGCTGGGCCCGGTGGGCATGCGCAGCTCGACGAGGTGGCCGACGGCCGAGGTGATCACGGCGTCATCGTTTTCGAACCATGTGTCACGCCCCTGGCCTTTCTTGTCGAACTTGCCGAAGACCTTCGCGAGGGCCTTCGAGAGGTCGGTCATGACGGACGGTTTTTCGGCGATGATGAGAGTCTTGCCCATGTCGAGGTGGCGACGCACTAGACGTGCCGAGGCCCGCTTGGCAAGGGCTTTCAGGATGAACAGGACCAATCCCCGTAGGGGATGAAAATGATCGACCCCCGGGATGCAGGGCGATTCAGGCCTCGGAATCCCGCTTCATTTTCCCCGTACGGGTTATCTCAGGAAACGCCCGCGCTTCTTCATGGTGGCGGGGATGGTGCGCCCGATTCCCGCTCTGTTTTTCCTGGTGGTCGGTGTCTTCTGTTTCGAGGTCGTCCGTGCGGAGATCTATTATGTTTCGCCCGCCGGCAGCGATGCGGGTGCGGGCTCCGTCCGCGAACCGTTCGGCACCTTCGGGCGGGCCCGGGAGAAGGCCTCGGCGGGCGACACCGTCTTTTTTCGCGGCGGCGTTTATTCGATCCAGGAAACGGAGATCACCGAGCTTTCCGGAGTCGTCGCCCGGGTCTTCGGGCTCGGAAAAAGCGGCACCGAGCTGAGCCCGATCCGCTACTGGGCGTATCCGGGCGAGCAACCGGTGTTCGACTTCTCGGCCGTCAACCCGGCGGGCTACCGGGTCTACGCGTTCCACATCACCGGCGATTGGCTCCATTTCCGCGGCCTCACCGTGACGGGGTGCCGGTGAATATCACGACGCACACGCAGTCGATCTGCTTCGAGAACCTGGGCAGTCACAATGTCTTCGAACGTCTGGTGATGCGCGACAATCAGGCGATCGGCATGCGGATCGCCGGCGGGCGCGACAATCTGGTTTTGAACTGCGACGCCTTCCGGAACTGGGACTTCACTTCCGAGGACGGGACCGGGAGGAATGTCGATGGCTTCGGTTGCCACTACGCGATCGGTCCCGGCAACGTTTTCCGCGGCTGCCGGGCCTGGTTCAACAGCGATGACGGCTTCGACTGCATCAGCGCGGCCAGCGCCGTCACCTTCGACCACTGCCAGGCATTCGACAACGGCGATAGTCGGACGTTTCAGGGGCTGGGCGATGGCAATGGTTTCAAGGCCGGAGGATGCGATGGTTCGGCGGTGGCCGGCAAGGGGGCGAGGTCCGATGGAAAGACGCTGGATTGGGCTTTCGTCGCCGGGTCCGCCAGACAAGTGCTGGAATTCACCGGTGTCACCGGAGAGGTGGCGATCTCGAAGGTGCAAGTCACGTCCAATCCGTGAGTCCCCAGGCAGCGGAATTTTCGAGGGAATCGATGATTCTATCGATGAGAAAGGCCGCTCTCGCCGAAACGACGATAAGGATCAGACAGAGCAAAGCCAGCAACCATGGAATCCCCTCTCCAGGGAGAGTCAATGAGATCATCAACCTCAAGAAGGCTCCTGCTGTGAACGCAAGGATGGAGACCTTGAGATTGGAGACAATGAACCAGAGGACAGGCTTTTCGCATGGAAAAGCACGAGCGCCCTCTTGGGCCATTGGGTTCGCAAATCGGATCATCAGGTGCCCGAAGGCCTGGAGCAGAATTGCCAGCGGGTATCCGACGAGCAGGTAAAGAGCATGCAGCACACCGGGTGCTTGATGCCACGGGGTGGCGACCCCGACGGAGACGATCAAAACCTGCGCGAGGAGAGCGGGTCCGGCAAGGAGAACTCCATGGAGCGAAAGGAACAGGGAGAGGATGGCTCGCATGAACTTTTCAGCGTTTCCCGCTATGATCTCCGGATGTAGCGGAAACCGGGAAGGGCTTGGACGAGCCGCTTCATCTCCAGCTTGAGCAGCGTGGTGGAAACAACGGGGGCGCTGAGGCCGGTGAGATCGACCAGGCGGTCGATGCCGGACTCACCGTCACCGAGGGCGTCGAAGATCTGCTGTTCATCGGGAGGAAGATCGGGGAGGTCGGGCTTTTCTGTCGCGCATGCCGGCTGCGGCCGGCGCTCCGATTTTGGCAGGCCGAGGCCGCCGAGGTCGTCGAGCAGTTCGCCGGCCTCGGTGAGCAGCGTGGCTCCTTCGCGGATCAGCTTGTTGCAGCCGCCGGAAGTGGGCTTGTCGATCGGGCCGGGCACGGCATACACGGGTCGACCGTATTCGGCGGCCAGGTTGGCAGTGATGAGCGAGCCGGACCAGGCGGGGCTCTCGGTGACGACGAGGGCGCGCGACCAGGCGGCGACGATGCGGTTGCGCTGGGGAAAGGTCTGCTTGTCCGGCTTGGTGTGGAGCGGGAACTCGGAAACGACGGCCCCGTTGCCGTCGGCAATCTTTTCGGCGAGGCCGAGGTTTTCCGCCGGGTAGACGCGGGCAAGGCCGGAGCCGATCACCGCCACGGTGCGCCCGCCGGCGGCGATGGCGGCCTCGTGGGCGACGGTATCGATCCCGCGGGCGAGCCCGGAAAGGATGGTGAAGCCGGAGCGGGCGAGCTGGAAGGCGATCTTCTTGGTACTATTCTTTCCGTACATGGAGGCGCGGCGGGTGCCGACGATGCCGATGGCATGGCGGTCGCTTTCGCGAATCTCGCCCCAGACGTAGAGGAGGATGGGACAGTCGTAGGAATCCCGGAGGGCGGCGGGAAAGACGGAATCGACCGGCGTGAGAACGGAAAGCCCGCGGTCGGCCAGTTCGCGCAGCTCGGCGGCGGGGTCGGTGAGGGAGGCGTGCTGGCGGATGATCTCGGCGAGCTCGGGTCCGATGCCATCGACCCGCAGCAGCGAGTCCTTGGAGGCGGCGAGTGTTTTTTCGGCGGAGCCGAAGTGGTCGAGGAGCCGCCGGATGCGGACGGGACCGATCTTCGGGAGGGCGTTGAGGGAGAGGAGGGGTTCGATCATCGGGCGGTCGGACAAGGGAAGCATTACTGCCATTGCGAGAGCTGCTCGGGGAAGGGGCAGTCGTGGCAGTCGGTCAGATCCTCGAGGCAGAAGTCATGGTAAATCTGCAGCAGGGCTTGGTGATGGGCGGCTTTTTTCAGCCATGGGCGGGCCTTTTCCTCACTGCCGAAGAGGCGGATGGCACAACGCCGGACTTTCTCGTTTTTGGCGCCGGCGGGAAGCTGCAGGTAGGCGTCGAAGCCGAACCGGTCATCCTCGTGGAGGGCGAGCGGGATCAGGTGGTTGGCCAGCAGCTCGGTGGCGCGGGCCTTGCCGAAGAGGGCAATGGGTTTGGCTGAGCGGATCGAGGAAAGGGTATGCCGGTGGGACCAGAAGGGATCGTCGAGCTGGTCGAGGAACTCGACCAGCGGCCGCGGGTGGAAGGGCCGGGCGAGGGCGCGCCGGCGGAAGGTGGGCCATTGTTTCACCAGCGCGGCGAGGGCGGCGACCCGGCGGTGGGGGTGGTTGGCAGGGCGCTGGCCGTGCATCTTCCACGGGATGAGATGCCGTGTTTCCCAGGTGGCGCGGTGTTTCCACCACAGGTCCCACAGCTGGCGGAGGTGGTCGCGGGTGTCGGGTGGGGCCGTGTGGTGGAGGCCGGGGGCGAGGAAGCCGGCGATGCCGAAAAGGATGGCATCTCCGGCACCGGACTCGCGCAGGGGGGTGATGGCGGCGCGCTGGGAGAGCAGGCGCATGGGCAGCGCGTTGGCGCGGTAGCCGAGGGTTTCGGCGGTGGCCTGGAACAGGGCGGCATCGCGACCGTGGGCATCCGCCGTGCGGAGGAAACGGGCGGCTTTGAGGGCGGCACGGTGGCGGGCGGCTTGTTCGAGAAGTGCGCGGGTGGCGGCTTCCGGCAGGTGGGCCAGCGGGTGCACGCAGCGCCCGGGCCGGGCGATGGCGGTGGCTCGCAACGGCCGTTGCAGCGCCTCGGCGAGGTCGGTGGGGCCGATGATGACCTGCGGGATGCGCCGGTGTTCGGCATCCCGCGTGAAGACATCGAGCCGCGGCGAATGGAAGGCGACGTGCAGGACCACGCCGGTGAAGGCAGGGTCGGCACCGTGGCCGTGCGTTTCCCAGTCGGTCGGATCGGGGTCGAGCTCGATGGCTCCGACGTGGGCGATGCCCTCGAGTTCGACCACGGCATGGAGGAAATCCGGGCCCGCCGAGCGGTTCCACTCGCCGAACTGGACGATGCGCGCGCGCTTCCCTTCGGTGGTGGTGAAATCGCGCCCGAAGCCGCCAGCGAACCAGATGGCCTGGAGTTCGAGCTCGGCGGGCAGGGGCAGCGGGGGAGTTTCGGCGATGCCACCGCGGATTTCCCGGAGCAGTTGGAGATAGTCGCCCATGGCGGCGCGATGGTGATCTCAAACTGTTCGCATGAGCAATGCCGGAGTGCGGCTTGCGGTGCGGGAAACCGGGGCGGCTACTTTTTCCCGGCCGGCTTCGGCGGCGGATCGAGGACGTTCAGCCAAGCTTGGGCGGCAGCTCTGCCGGGCAGGTCGGGGTAGCGCTCGATGGCGATGCGCAGGCCCTGTTTGGCGGCGTCGTCGAGCTTCCGTTCCCGATCCAGCTTCACCACCATCAGCTCCATCCTCAGTTGGTCGGAGCGATCCTTGTAGAGATTGCCCGCATCGCGAAACAGGGTCGCGGCGAGGTTCTCGGATGAGCTTTCGGCGCACTCGAGGGCCAGTGCCTCGGTCATCTCGCCGCTCTTCATGCGGACGGCGGCCTTTTTCAGCTCCAGCCGGCGTTCGGCGTCGTCCTTCCAGCGCATCTTGGCAATCCGCAGGGCGCGGAAAACCCGGTCGGCGTCCTGCTTTTCCCCGGATCCGTCAAGGTGGGCGAACGGCCGGTAGAGCGGATCGCCCAGCACCACGCCCTGCCATGAAAGCGCGGGCATGGCCATGTAGGCGGACTCGATGAGGGTGTTTCCAGCGAGCAGCCGGTCGTTGAAGATGTCGAGGTGGTGGGTGAGGTGAAGGAAGGGCTCGAACACGTTGCCGAGCGTGGCCGCGGCTCCGCGGGCGAGCAGCGGGGCGCACCAGTTGGCGTTTCCCTTGCGGAGCTGGGCGGCGCTGAAGGAGTGGAGATGGACGGCCACGGCGCCGCGCTTGAAGCGGAAATCCTTGCTGGCGAAGGGGCCGTCCACGTTCCAGGCATACCAGCCGTAGTAGATGGCGGTGGGCGGGAGGGGAAAGCGGTCCGGAAGGGTTTGGTTGAAACGATCGACAAGCACCGGGATGCCCTTGCTCTCCAGATCCTCCGCCGCGGTGCGGAACCACGGGTCGCCGCTGGGATCGCGCGGATCGGACTTGTTGGCGATGTCGACCACGCCGAATCCCCAGAGGCCGGTCTTTTCGACGGCCACGGCGTCGTCGATCATGCGGCGGCAGAGGTCGAAGCTGGGCCCGTCGATGCGGCCCACGAGGAGGATCGGCACCTGCGCGACGCCGATAGGGGACATGCTCTTGAAGTAGGGATTGTCGAGCGGGCCTTCGAGGCGCGCCTCGGGGATGCCGAGCAGGGTCAGTTCCGAGTCCACCGCCGCGCTGGAAGTCATCATCATCCGCCGCTGGTTGGCTTGGGGATCGGGCTTTTCACCCGCCTTCCGCTCGGGTTCCTTGGGTTCCGGTTGGAAAATCCGGCTCGGCACGCCGCGCATGCACGCGATGATCCGGACCCGTGTGGCGACGAATTGCTTTTCCCCGCTGGGAAGCCGCCGCCGTGTCCACCAGGCGTGGCGGTCGAACTCCTTGATGAGCGGGTCGCGCAGCAGGGAATTGAACTCGTCTCGTGAGATCTGCTCCTTGTCGGGCAGCTCCAGCCCCAGCAGCTGCTCGGCCGGGATGTCTCGCTGCGCGGCGTAGTATTTCGCGAGTTCGCGGGATTCGGGAAGGCGGCTGTTGAAAAGCACCACCACGCGGTTGACGTCGATCTCGTCCGCCGAGACGAGCGTGGCGAGGAAAGCGAGCAGGGCGAGCAAACGGAACATGGTTCAAAGGGGAAGGGTCAGGCCGTCGTGGGCGATGCGGATATGGTCGGGAAGGATGGCCTCGAAGGCGGCGTGGTCGTTTTCGTGGCCGAGGTGGGTCAGCCATGCCCGGCCGGCTTCGAGATCTTCAATCAAGGCGATCGCCTCGTCGTTGGAAAGGTGGGTCGGGTGGCTGCGCGGCCGCAGCGAATCGAGGATCAGAACGTCGATACCCTGAAGACGCTCTCGAGTGGTCGGCGGCAGGGCTTTCACGTCGGGAATGTAGGCGATCGAGGGAGCCATGGGATGCTCAAACAGGAAACCGTGGGTATCGACCGACCCATGAGTGACCGGCAGGGGCGTGATCGCAAGGTCGCCGTAACTGAACGGCCCGGAGAACGGCACGGCCAGTGGCTTGACGTAGCCCGGGTAGGTGTTGTCCGGCAGGAAGGCCCAGGAAAACATCCGCTTCAGGACCCCAAGCGTTTCCGGACAGGCATGAAGAGGAAGAGGCTCGCTGCGGCGCCAGCAGAACGCACGGAGCTCGTCGAATCCAACCACATGGTCCACATGGGAATGCGTGTAGAGGACCGCATCGATCTCCGTAAGTTGTTCCCGCAGAGACTGTTCCCGAAGATCGGGCCCGGAATCGATCAGGAGCGCATGACTTCGGGTCCGGATCAGGGCCGAGGACCGTGTCCGGCGGTTGCGGCGATCGGCCGAGGTGCACACCTCACACCGGCATCCGATCACCGGCACTCCTACCGAGGTGCCCGTGCCGAGGAATCGAAACTCAAGGTCCATCGCCATCTCCGGGCAGAGGCTGGCATAGCCGCTTCCACGTCGCAAAGCGGAATGCCGGCCGCTGCGGGAATCGGTCGTTCCTCCCATCGGGCAGGCGGAAGTAGGAGGCGTCCTGCCCTTTCCATGGAGCCACCTCCAGTTCGTTTGCCAAACGCGGACCTCCTTCTTACTAGGAATATAGTATCTAAGGTCCGGCCGCGCGGAACTTCGGAATCGCTGCCAGAAGCCCTCTAAAAACTTTTCTGAAAAAAGGTGTCGAAAGGTGTTGACCGGGGGGTCGGCCCGTGTAGGTTCCTGCCCGCCGCGCCACGGTGCGCGACACGAGAGACGAAAGTCGATCGGAGCTTCTGGGTCGGGCCTGAGGGTCGCCTGGGACGGTTCGATCGGCTTTTTAGTCCCCTCGAAAAAGATCTTTCAAAGCACTGGCCCGGACGCCTGAGGTTCGGAAAGCACTGGGAACGAGTCGCTTGCGACGAAGTTTCGGTGGGTTTCCGAAAAACGGCAAGAGTCCGGGTGGAATGGAAAAGGTTGAATCGTGCGCCGCGCGCAAAGGGCTCTGAAAAGTGCTTTTTGATTCGCGCGGTTGGAATGGGCGGAGTGGGAGAAATCCTGTTCCGGGTCATTTCTAGGTCCGATTAATTTTTAAACTTCATGGAAACATGGAGCTACGTTTTTTACGGAGAGTTTGATTCTGGCTCAGAACGAACGCTGGCGGCGTGTTTAAGACATGCAAGTCGTACGGGGGACTTTGATAGCTTGCTAGAGAAGTTCCTAGTGGCGCACGGGTGAG